>NZ_PDJI01000004.1:0-305746 GCF_002563695.1 Georgenia soli
CCCGCTCACCGCCGCGCTCTCACCGGACCCGGCGCTCCGGCCGTCCGCGCAGGAGCTCGCCCGGTTCGCGGCCACCATGCCGGCCGCGGCGGCGATCGAGCTGCCGTCCGGCGCCGACCTCGCGCAGGCACGGCTCCGGTCCGGCCAGGCGGCCACCGAGGTCGCCCCGTCCCGTCGGCCGCGCGGCAGGCACCGACGGCCGCGCCGGCTGGGTCGACGTCGTGCCGCCCTCGCCGTGACGGCCCTCGCACTGGTGGCGGGCGCCGTACTTCCTGTCCTCGGCGCGACCTCCCGCGCCACCGGCGCCGGTCACGCCCGCGGAGGCGTCCGCGCTGGTGCGCGAACCTCGTGGCAGCGCGGGACGAGGCGCTGCGCGACGGCCGCACGGAGGTCCTGGCGGAGCTGACGGTCCCGGGGTCTCCCGCCGCGGCGGAGGACGAGCTCCTGGTGGAGCGGCTGCGCACCGCGGGCGTGCGGGCGGAGGGGCTGAGCACCACCGTCGACGAGGTCCGGCTCGTCTCGGCCGACGGCGGCCCCTCGCCGAGCGCCGTCGTGGAGGCGGTGCTGCGTCAGGAGGGGTACCGACTGGTGCCGGCCGACGGGTCCGGCGAGGAGGGCGGGCAGCCCGTGGAGGCGCGGGCGCCGCGCTGCCTGCGCATGGCGCTCAGCGGCCCCGCGCCGTGGCGGCTCAGCGAGGCGTCGACCTGCGGCGGCGGCAGGATGAACGGCTCCGGGAAAGGGGCCACCCGGACCCTCGACCACCTCACTCCGAGCGCGCCGAACCGCGGTCGGCCACCCACGGTGCGGCGGCCGCGAGGTCCGGGTGCAGGTAGACCAGGCCGTCGTCGAGGAGCACCCGGGGCGCCACCCGGCGGGAGGCGGCGAGGAAGTCGGCGAAATCGCGCCCGGCGAGGGCCAGCGCCGCCCGGGGGGCCCGCACGACTGCGGGGCCGGTGCATGGCCGCGGCCAGGGCGGCCACGACCTCGCCCTGCCTGGCGGCACCGGGGGCGGCGAGGTTGACCGGTCCGGTCACCGACGAGTCGATGAGGTGCAGCTGGGCACGCACGTGGTCGGCCAGCGTGATCCACGGGAACCACTGCCGTCCGCCGGCGATCGGCCCGCCGAGCCCCAGCCGGATGAGCGTGGTGAGCGGGGCGATGGCCCCGCCGGACGGCGCCAGGGCGGGGGCGGTGCGCAGGAGGACCACCTGCGCGCCGGCGTCGGCGGCCGGGGCGGTGGCGGCCTCCCACTGCCGGCAGACGTCGGCCAGGAAGCCGTCGCCGGGGTCGGACGTCTCGTGAGCACCTCGTCGCCGCGGTCGCCGTAGACGTCGGTGCCGCTCGCCTGCAGGAGACGCACCCGCCGGCCGTCGTGGTCGATCGCCCGGGCGACGGCCTCGGCGAGGATCCGTGTGCCGTCGACCCGGGACCGGAGGATCTCCTCCTTGTAGGCGGCCGTCCACGGCAGCCGGCCCAGGGAGGCGCCGCCCAGGTTCACGACGACGTCCACGCCGTCGAGCGCGGCGCGGTCGAGCGCTCCGGAGGCCGGGTCCCAGCCGACCTCGTCGGGTGCCCTGGGGCCGCGGCGCACCAGACGCCGGACGACGTCGCCGCGGTGCCGGAGGTGGCGGACCAGGTGGTGGCCCAGGAAGCCGGAGGCCCCCGCGACGAGCACGGTGCGGGTGCCGGCGACGGCCGGTGCGGTTCCGGCGGCGTTCACCGCGGTGGTGGCCATGGCCTCACGCTAACGGCGCCCCCGGGCAGATGCCACGGGGCCCCGCACCGTGATGGTGCGGGGCCCCGTGCCGGGCACGCGTCAGCGCGTCACAGACCGACCTCGGCGTCGAAGGCGCCCTCCTCCAGGCGGGCCTTGACGGTCGAGAGGAAGCGGCCGGCGTCGGCGCCGTCGACCAGGCGGTGGTCGTACGTCAGCGACAGGTAGATCATCGAGCGGATGCCGATGGTGTCGTTGCCGTCGGCGTCCGTGACGACCATCGGACGCTTGACGATCGTCCCCACACCGAGGATGGCGACCTCGGGCTGGTTGATGATCGGCGTGTCCAGCAGGAGCCCGGCCGACCCGGTGTTGGTGATCGTGAAGGTCGAGCCGGACAGCTCGTCCGGGGTGACCTTGCTGTCCCGGGTGCGGGCGGCGAGGTCGTTGATCTTCTTGGCGATGCCGCCGATCGTCAGGTCACCGGCGTCCTTGATGACCGGGACCAGCAGGCCGCGCGGGGTGTCGACCGCGATGCCGATGTGCTCGGCGCCGTGGTAGATCACCTGCTCGTCGTCGATCGTCGCGTTGAGCTTCGGGTGCGCCTTGAGGGCCTCCGTCGCCGCCTTGACGAAGAACGGCAGGAAGGTCAGCTTCGTGCCCTCTGCGGCCTGGAACGCGGACTTCGCCCGGGCCCTCAGGGTCGCGATGCGGGTGACGTCCACCTCCACCACGGAGGTCAGCTGGGCGGAGGTGTCCAGCGACTCGCGCATGCGCTTGGAGATGACCTTGCGCAGGCGCGACATCTTCTCGGTCGTGCCGCGCAGCGGGGAGACCTCGACGGGAGCCGGCGTCCTGGCAGGGGCAGACGCCGCGGGCGCCTGGGCCGGTGCCGCTGCGGCGGCCTTCTCGGCGGCGGCCTGCTCGGCCGCTGCCTCGACGTCCTGCTTGCGGATACGGCCCCCACGCCGGTGCCCTCCACCGTGGACAGGTCCACGTCGAGGTCCGCGGCGAGCTTGCGCACGAGCGGGGTGATGTAGGCGGTGCCGGCGGCGGCCGCGGCCCTCGGCGCCTCACGACGCGTCTCGGCCTTCGGCGCCTGCGGCTCGGCCGGCTGCGCGGCGCCGCTCCGCGGCTGCTGCTTGGGTGCCTCGGCGGCGGGGGCCGGCTCCTCCTTGGGCGCCTCGGCCGCGGGGGCCGGCTCCTCCTTGGGGGCCTCAGCGGCGGGTGCCGCCTCAGCCTTGGGGGCCTCCGCCTTCGGAGCCTCGGCCTGCGGGGCGGCGGATCCGGCCGCGCCCACGATCGCGAGGTCGGTGCCGACCTCGACGGTCTCGTCCTCCTGGACGAGGATCTTCACCACGGTGCCGGCCACGGGGGAGGGCACCTCGGTGTCGACCTTGTCGGTGGAGACCTCCAGAAGCGGCTCGTCGACCTCGACCGTGTCGCCCTCGGCCTTGAGCCAGCGGGTGACGGTGCCCTCGGTGACGGACTCGCCGAGCGCCGGCATCTTCACGGCCTCGCCCGAGGCCTCGCCGCCGGCGGCGGGGGCGGAGGCGGTCGCCTCCTCCTTCGCCTGCTCGGCCGGCCTGGCCTCCTCGGCGGCCGGCTGCGCGGCCTCGACGGCCTCGGCGGCGGGCTGGCCGCCGGCCGCCGGCGCCGTGTCCGGCTCGCCGCTCGTGCCCTGCTCCGCGGGAGCCTGCTCGCCGTCGGAGGAGCCGGACCCGTCACCGATCACGGCGAGGTCCGTGCCGACCTCGACCGTCTCGTCCTCCTCCACGAGGATCTTCTCGACCACGCCGGCGACGGGGGAGGGCACCTCGGTGTCGACCTTGTCGGTGGAGACCTCGAGCAGCGGCTCGTCGACCTCGACCGTCTCCCCGACCGCCTTGAGCCACCGCGTGACGGTGCCCTCGGTGACGGACTCGCCCAGCGCGGGCATCTTCACGGACTCAGACATGTCCTGGAATCTCCTTCGATCGGGTCAGTTGTGCGCGTGCAGCGGCTTGCCGGCGAGGGCCAGGGCGGCCTCGCCCAGCGCCTCGTCCTGCGTCGGGTGGGCGTGGACGAGGGCGGCGACGTCCTCCGGGTAGGCCTCCCAGTTCACGATCAGCTGGCCCTCGCCGATGAGCTCGCCGACACGGGCGCCGAGCATGTGCACCCCGACGATCGGGCCGTCCTTCTCGCGCACGAGCTTGACGAAGCCCTGCGTCTGGAGGATCTGGGACTTGCCGTTGCCGCCGAGGTTGTACTCGAGGGCGAGGACGTTGTCCGCGCCGTAGGCCTCCTTGGCCTCGGCCTCGGTGAGGCCGACGGAGGCGACGTTCGGCTCGCAGTACGTGACCCGGGGGATGCCGGACTCGACGATGGGCGCGGGGTTGAGGCCCGCGATCTCCTCGGCGACGAAGATGCCCTGCTGGAAGCCACGGTGGGCGAGCTGGAGACCGGGGACGATGTCGCCGACTGCGTAGACGTTGCCCACGCCCGTGTGCAGGCGCTCGTTCGTGAGCACGAAGCCGCGCTCCATGGGGATGCCGTTCTCCTCGTACCCGAGGTTGGCGGTGGCGGGGCCGCGGCCGACGGCGACGAGGAGGATCTCGGCCTCGAAGGTCTTCCCGTCCTGGGTGGTGACCTTCACGCCGTCGTCGGTCTGCTCGACGCCGGAGAACATGGTCTTGGTGTGGAAGGCGATCTTGCGCTTGCGGAACGCGCGCTCCAGCCCCTTGGACAGGGCCACGTCCTCGTTCGGGACCAGGTTCGGCAGGCCCTCGATGATGGTGACGTCGGTGCCGAAGGAGTTCCAGACGGAGGCGAACTCGACGCCGATGACGCCGCCGCCGAGGACGATCGCGCTCTTCGGGACGAAGTCCAGCTCCAGGGCCTGCTCGGAGGTCAGCACGCGGCCGCCGATCTCGAGGCCGGGCAGCGACTTGGAGTAGGAGCCGGAGGCCAGGATGACGTGCTTGCCCTTGTACCGGGTGCCGTCGACCTCGACCGTGTCCTGCGAGACGAGCTTGCCCCACCCGTTGACGAGGTTGACCTTGCGGGAGGAGACGAGCCCCTGCAGGCCCTTGTAGAGGCGGTTGACGATGCCCTCCTTGAAGGAGTTCACCGCGCTGACGTCGATGCCCTCGAGGGAGCTCTTGACGCCCACGCCCGCGCTCTCGCGGATGGTGTCGGCCACCTCGGCGGAGTGGAGCAGCGCCTTGGTCGGGATGCAGCCGCGGTGCAGGCAGGTGCCGCCGAGCTTGTCGGCCTCGATCAGGGCGACCGTCAGGTCGAGCTCGGCCGCCCGGAGCGCCGCCGCGTAGCCGCCGCTACCCGCCCCCAGGATGACGATGTCGTACTCCTGCGTATCAGCCACGTACCTCTCCTTGAGCGCACAAATGACCCTGACTGGGTCCGGTTCGCGGCCATTCTTCCACCCAAACCTCGTCCAGGCCCATTCGTCCCATGCCGCGAGCGTCACACCGCAGGGGTGCGGTGCGTCACATGCGGGCCGCGAGGACAGGAGCGAGCGGGCGGGCGCACGACGTCGAGCGCCCGCCTTCGCCCTCGGGGCACCGTCAGGCCCGGGCGGCGGCCTCGAGCACGCCGAGCAGGGTGCGCAGGCCCATGCCGGTGCCGCCCTTGGGGGTGTAGCCGTAGGGGCCGCCCTCGTTGTAGGCGGGACCGGCCACGTCGAGGTGGGCCCAGGGGAGGTCGCCGACGAACTCCTTCAGGAACAGCCCGGCCACGAGCATGCCGCCGTACCGGTCGCCCATGTTGGCGATGTCGGCGACCGGCGACTTCAGCGACTCGCGCAGCTCCTCGGGCAGCGGCATCGGCCAGAACTGCTCGCCGACCCCCTGCGCGGCCGCCACGACCTCCTCACGGGTGGCGTCGGTGCCCATGACGGCCCCCACGCGGGCGCCGAGCGCCACCATCTGCGCGCCGGTGAGGGTCGCGATGTCGATGATCGCGTCGGGGTTCTCCTCGCGGGCCGCGGCGAGTGCGTCGGCCATGACGAGACGACCCTCGGCGTCGGTGTTGAGCACCTCGACGGTGGTGCCGTCACGCATGGTGACGACGTCGGAGGGCCGCTGCGCGCCGCCGCCGGGCATGTTCTCCGCGAGGGCGAGCCAGCCGGTCACTTTGACCGGCAGGTCCAGCGCCGCGGCCGCGAGCACGGTGTGCAGGACGGTGGCGGCGCCCGCCATGTCGTCCTTCATGTTCTCCATGCCCTTGGCGGGCTTGAGGGACAGGCCGCCGGAGTCGAAGGTGATGCCCTTGCCGACGAGGGAGTAGTGCGCACGGGCACGGGCGGGGGAGTGGACGACCTTGACCAGGCGCGGCGGGCGGGCGGAGCCCTGGCCGACACCGAGGATGCCGCCGTAGCCGCCCGCGGCGAGCTGCTTCTCGTCGAGCACCGTGACCTTCACGCGCGAACCCTTGGCCGCGGCGAGCGCCTCCTCGGCGAAGGACTGCGGGTACAGGTGCTTCGGGGAGGCGTTGACCAGGTCCCGGACGCCGCGCACGCCGTCGGCCACGGCCTGCGCGCGGGCCAGGGCGGCACGGGTCTCCTTCTGCCGGGCCGCCGGGGTCGCGAGCTCGATGCGGGCCACGGGCGCGGGGTCGCTCGTGCGGTAGTGGTCGAAGCGGTAGGCACCCAGCAGCGCACCCTCGGCGACGGCACCCACCTGTGCGGCGTCGTCGGCGGGCAGGGCGAGGACGACGTCGGCGGAGCCGGCGAGCGAGCGCACGGCGGCGCCGGCCGCGCGGCGCAGCGCCTCCGGACCCACCTGACCGTCGGTGACCTTGCCCACGCCGGTGAGGACCACGACGGTAGCGGCCAGCTCCTCGCCGGCGGGGAGCCGGACGACCTCGTCGCCCTTGCCCGTCACGCCGAGCGCAGGCAGCAGAGCGCCAAGGGGCGCAAGGACCTTCGGCGGCAGGCCGGCCGCCAGGAGGCGGGGGCCGTCGTCGTCCTGGGCGACGGCGAGGACGATCGCGTCGGCGCTCGTGCGGGCGGGGTCCTTGGTGCTGAGCTTGAGGTCGGTCACGATCCCGAATGCTAGCCCGGCCGCCGCCGGGCGGTAATCTCCCGGGGTGCTCCCCACCGTCCTGATCACCTCGGTCCTCGCCGCCGCGCTCGGCCTGTGGGCGGCGTGGTACGCGGTGCGGGACCGCCCCGTGCTCTTCAAGCAGCTGGTCGGCGCGGGGGCCGTCGAGGCCGCCCTGCTCGCCCAGGTCGTCGTCGCCCTCGTGGCCGGGGCCGGCGGGCACGTCCCCAGCGAGCCGTGGACGTTCTGGGGCTACCTCGTCACCGCGCTGTTCCTGCTGCCGGTGGCGGCGGTGTGGGCGATGGCGGACCGTACCCGTACGAGCTCGGTGGCGCTGCTGGTCGTCTGCGTCGCCATCCTGGCGATGCAGGCGCGGGTGTGGCAGGTGTGGACGGCGTGAGCGGAGACGAGATGAGCACCAACGACGAGGCCGCCGTGCGGTCGCGGCCCGAACGCGAGGAGGTCGTCACGACCTCCGCCGTGGACACCCGGCGCCCGGCCTTCGGCCTGGGGCGCGTCCTGATCCTGGTGTACGGCATCTTCGCCGTCGCGGCCACGGCCCGGGCGGGCGTGCAGCTGATCACCAAGGCGGACGAGGCGCCGCTCGCCTACGGGCTGTCCGCCCTCGCCGGCGTCGTGTACGTGGTCGCCACCGTCGCGCTCGCCCACAACGGCCGCCGCATGCGGCGCGTCGGCTGGACCGCCGTGGTCTTCGAGCTGGTCGGGGTGCTGACGGTGGGCACGCTGAGCGTGGTCAGCCCCGAGCTGTTCCCCGACGACACGGTCTGGTCCGGCTTCGGCAGCGGCTACGGGTACGTGCCGGCGGTCCTGCCGCTGCTCGGCATCGCCTGGTTGTGGCACTCCAGCCCGGCCCGGATCGCCGCACGCGCCGACCGCGGCTGACCAGCCCTGGTCCGCGGCGCCGGGCGGTGCCGCAGGACCCGCCGGGGTCGCGGGTAGGCTCGCGCGACGTGTACCGGCTCCTCTTCCGCACCCTGGCCGTCCGTGTCGACCCTGAGCGTGCGCACCTGCTCGCGCTCGGGCTGATTCGCACCGTCTCCCGTGTCCCGGTGCTCTCCGACGCCGTCCGTGCGACCCTCGGCCGTCGCCCCGACGTCCCGGTGCCCGCGGCCGCCGACGGCGGTCCCCTCGCACGCCCCGTCCCCGGGGTCCTCGGCCTGGCGGCCGGGATGGACAAGGACGCGGACACGGTGCTGGGCATGGACATGATCGGGTTCGGCTTCGTCGAGGTCGGCACGGTCACCGCCCGGCCCCAGCCGGGCAACGAGCGGCCGCGCCTGTGGCGTCACGTCGAGCTCGGCGCCCTGCGCAACCGCATGGGGTTCAACAACCGCGGGGCCACCGCCGCCGGCGAGCAGCTGCGGCGCCTGCGCCGCTCCCGGCGGGGCCGTTCCGTCGTCGTCGGGGCGAACATCGGCAAGAGCAAGGTCACCCCGCTCGACGGCGCCGTCGCCGACTACGAGACGAGCGCCCGGGAGGTCGCCCGGTGGGCCGACTACCTCGTCGTCAACGTCTCCTCACCGAACACGCCCGGCCTGCGCGACCTGCAGGCCGTGGACTCGCTGCGCCCGATCCTCGCCGCCGTGCGCCGGGCCGCCGACGAGTCCGCCGGGCGCGCGGTCCCGCTGTTCGTCAAGATCGCGCCGGACCTCTCCGACGACGACGTCGACGCGGTCGCGGACCTGGCGCTGGAGCTCGGGCTCGCCGGCGTGGTGGCGACCAACACCACCGTGAACCACGACCTCGGGCCCGGCGGGCTGTCCGGCTCGCCGCTGCGGGAGCGCTCGCTCGCCGTCGTCTCGCGGCTGCGCGGGCGGCTGGGGGAGCGGGGCACCATCATCGGCGTCGGGGGCATCTCGACCGAGGCCGACGCCCGCGCGATGATCGCCGCCGGCGCCGACCTGCTGCAGGCCTACTCCGCGTTCGTCTACGAGGGCCCGGCGTGGCCGGGCCGGATCAACCGGGCCCTCGGGCGACGCTGAGCCGCGCGGCTCAGGCGGGGTGCTCGCCCCGCGCCCACCTGGGGCTTCGTCAGGCGGGGTACTCGCCCCGCCCCACCTGGGGCTTGGGCTGACGCATGCGGCGGAAGTAGAAGCTGCGCCCGAACGCGTAGAACCCGGTCCACGGCTGGATCTGGTCGGCGCCGAACTTCTTGCGCAGCCGGCGCTTGAGCAGCTGGACCATGATCAGGGAGTCGACGATCGCGACGAGCAGGACCCCGTACATGCCCAGCACCAGGGCGTTGGCGAGCTGCGGGAACTGCCCGGCGAACATCATCGCCACGATCATCACCAGCGCGAGCGGCATGAAGAACTCGGCGATCGACCAGCGTGCGTCGACGTAGTCGCGGGCGTACCGGCGCACCGGTCCCTTGTCGCGCAGCGGGAGGTAGCGCTCGTCGCCGGTGACCATCGCCTGGCGCTGCTTCATGTAGGCCTCGTTGCGCTGCTCGCGCGCGATCCGACGGGCCTCCTTGCGGTCGTCCGGCACGAGCGGGCGCCGGTTGCGGGCCTCGGCCTCCCTGCGCGTGGGCGTGGGGCGGCCCTTCCCGCCGGCGGTCTCGACGGGCTGCGGCTCAGGCTCGACGGGGGTCTTCTTGCGTCCGATCACCCCAGCAGGGTAGTCGAGCCGTGGAACCGGACGGGCGACTACCCTCGCTCGGGTGACCACCGTCGACGAACTCGCCCGCCGCACCCACGAGGCCTTCGGCCGCGTCCGTTCCGACCTCGAGGACCTCGTGCGCATCCCCAGCGTCTCCTCGCCGGCCTTCGACCAGGCGCACGTGCGTGCCAGCGCGGAGGCGGTCGCCGCCCTGCTGCGCGACGCCGGCATGCCGCAGGTCGACGTCCTGGAGGTGGAGCTGCCCGACGGCGGGAAGGGACGTCCCGCCGTCGTCGCCCACCGGCCGGGTCCCGACGGCGCACCCACCGTCCTCCTCTACGCGCACCACGACGTCCAGCCCCCGGGCGACCCCGCCGGCTGGACCTCGGACCCGTTCGAGCCGACGCAGCGGGGCGAGCGGCTCTACGGCCGCGGCGCGGCGGACGACAAGGCCGGGATCATGGCGCACGTCGGGGCCCTGCGGGTCCTCGGCGACGAGCTCGCCGTGGGCGTGACCGTCTTCGTCGAGGGTGAGGAGGAGATCGGCTCCCCGACCTTCACCCCGTTCCTGCAGGCCTACCGCGACCGCCTGGAGGCGGACGTCATCGTCGTCGCGGACTCCAGCAACTGGAAGGTGGGCGTGCCCGCCCTGACCACGTCGCTGCGGGGCCTCGTCGACTGTGAGGTCGAGGTGCGGGTGCTCGGGCACGCCGTCCACTCCGGGATGTTCGGCGGCCCTGTGCTCGACGCCGTCACGCTGATGTCCCGCCTGGTCGCGACGCTGCACGACGACAACGGCGACGTGGCCGTGGCCGGGCTCGCCTCCCGCGACGAGGCCGACGTCGACTACCCCGAGGACCAGTTCCGCTCCGACGCGGCGGTGGTGGACGGCTACCGCCTCGCCGGCACCGGCCCGCTCGCCGCCCGCATGTGGACGAAGCCGGCCATCTCGGTCATCGGCCTCGACGCCACGTCCGTGGCGCACGCCTCCAACACGATCGCCCCGGTGTGCCGGGCGAAGCTGTCGATGCGCATCGCCCCGGGTCAGGACCCCGTCGAGGCGGAGCGGCTCCTGCACGACCACCTGCTCGCGCACGCGCCGTCCGGCGCGCAGGTGAGCGTGACCCCCGGCGAGCGCGGGCAGGCCTTCGACGCCACCGAGGACACCGAGGAGATGCGGGCCGCCCGGTGGGCGTTCGCCCAGGCGTGGGGGACGGAGCCGGTCGACATCGGCGTGGGCGGGTCGATCCCGTTCATCGCCGAGCTCCAGGAGGTCTTCCCCGGCGCCAAGATCCTCGTGACCGGGGTGGAGGACCCGGACTCCCGCGCGCACAGCGAGGACGAGTCCGTGCACCTGGGCGAGCTCGAGAAGGTGGTGCTGGCGGAGGCGCTCCTCCTCGCCCGCCTCGGCGGCGCCGTCTGAGCGTCGCCCGGCGGCCGGGACCGGCTCAGCCGGTCGCCTCACCCGTGGCCGAGGGCTCGGTCGACGTCGTCGGCCCCTCGCTGCCCTCGGGCGCGTCGGCGACCGAGACGTCGAACTTCACCTCGCCGGTGTCGGGGTCCACGGACGTCACGGTCGCGGTGACGGGGTAGATCGTCTCTGGCGCGCCCGCGGTCGTCAGGTCGCAGACCAGCTCTGCGCCGACCTCCGCGGGCAGCTCCTCCGAGCACGCGACGACCGGCCGGACCCCGACCTCCTCCTCGAGCGCGTCGGCGATCTTCTCGGCGACCACGTCCGGCGCGAGCGGCTCGACGCTGCGGCCGCCGGAGCACGCCACGAGCGCCAGGGTGGCCAGCACGACGGAGACCCGTCGTGCTGCTCGTCCCGTCCGCCGCATGCTCCGCTCCTCCCTGGTTGCTGCGCAGATGCTGTCACATCGGCCGGTCACCGGCCCGTCCGGGCGGCTGGGATGATGGCGCCGTGCGCATCCTGCTCGCCCCCGACCGCTTCTCCGGGACACTGACGGCCGTCCAGGCCGCCCGCGCCCTCGCCGCCGGCTGGGGGCAGGGCGCCCCGGGGGACTCGGTGAACCAGCTGCCGCTGTCCGACGGGTCGGCGGGCCTGCTCGACGTCGTCGCCGCCGCGCGGGGCGGGCGGCTCGTCCCCGTGCCCGCCACCGGGCCCCTCGGTGCGCCGGTCGCCGCCGCGGTGCTGCACGTCGACGGCGACGCGGGCGGGACCGCCTACGTGGAGGCCGACCAGGTCGTGGGCACCCACCTCGTGCGCGCCCACGAGCGGGCCGAGGCCGCGCGGAGCGGGACGAGCGCCGGCCTCGGGGCCCTCGTCGGCGCCGCGCTGGCCACGGGGGCCCGGCGCATCGTCATCGGTCTGCCCGCCACCGCCGCCGTCCACGACGCCGGTGCGGGGCTCCTCCACGCCCTGGCCGCCACGCACACGACGACGGCGCGGCCCGACGCGCCGCACCCCGCGAGCGGGCCGCTGCTGACCGGCGCGCAGGGTCTCGCCGAGCTCCCGCCCGAGGCCGCCGACCTGCTCGCGCCGGCGCGAGAGGCTCTCGCGGGCCACGACGTGGTCCTGGCGGTGGCGGACGACCTGCCGCTGCTCGGCCTGCACGGCGCCGGCGCGCTGCTCGGTCAGGACCCGGCGGTGGGGCCCGCGCTGGCGCAGGAGCTGGAACGGGCGCTGGGGCACGCCACCGACGTGCTGGAGCGGCGCGCCGCGACCCTTCCCGGCCGTACCGTGCTCGCGCTGGCCGGCGGCACGCCGTCGTCCGGGACCGGACCAGGTCCTCTCGGGCAGCCCGCGGGCAGGTCCGCCCGCCAGGAGGGCAGTGGCGCCGCGGGCGGCACCGCCTTCCTCCTCCGTCTGCTCGGCGCCCGGACGCTGCCCGGCGCGGAGGTCGTGGCCGACGCGGTGGGGCTGCGCGGCGCCGTCGCGGACGCGGACCTCGTGGTCACCGGCTGCCGGGTGCTCGACGTGCGGAGCCTGTCCGAGTCCGTCGTCGCCACCGTCGCCCGTGCGTGCCTGCGGTACGCGCTGCCGGTGGTCGCCGTCGCCGAGGAGGTCCGCACGAGCCGGCGCGAGGTCGCACCCCTCGGCATCAGCGGCGCGTACGAGGTGCGCGACGCGGGGCGCCGCCGTCCTGCCGCTCCCGGGCCGGCACGGCCCGGGCGGGCCCATGCCGACGACGACGCCGCGGCGACGGACCTGCCGGCGGCGCTCGTCGCGCGCACGGCACGGCTCGCGCGGACCTGGTCGACGTAGCTCCGTGCGGTCCGGGGCCCGGACGACGTACGCTGCTGGGGGAACAACCCGGCGGACGACGCCGTTGGCGTTGACGAAGAACGTCCTGAGAAGCGGAGAGACCCATGAGCGAGACCACCGAGAAGGTCGCCACCCACGGCGTGGAGCTGACCGACGTCGCGGCGAACAAGGTTCGCACGCTGCTGGAGCAGGAGGGGCGCGACGACCTCCGCCTCCGCGTGGCGGTGCAGCCGGGCGGCTGCTCCGGGCTGATCTACCAGCTCTACTTCGACGAGCGCATGCTCGACGGGGACGCCGTCCGTGAGTTCGGCGGCGTCGAGGTCGTCGTCGACCGGATGAGCGTGCCCTACCTCGAGGGCGCGACGATCGACTTCGCGGACACCATCGAGAAGCAGGGCTTCACGATCGACAACCCGAACGCCGGCGGCTCCTGCGCCTGCGGCGACTCGTTCCACTGACCGACCCGCGGGCCTCGGCTCGCACCGTGCGGCCCCGAGCCGGATCGTCACCGGCCGGGGCCGCAGCCTTGCCCAGGGCCGCCCGGAGGCCGCGTGGCCCGGTGGACCCTGAACCTCACGTACCGAACCATGGAGACCCCTTGCGTCGTCGTCCCGCCGTCCTGACCTCCCTCGCGCTCGCCGCGGCCCTGACCCTCGCGTCCTGCTCGGGCGGCGAGGGGGAGGAGAGCCCGACGGACGGCGCCTCCGCCAGCGCCTCCGCCGAGGCCACGCCGCCCGGCACCGAGCTCCCGACGGTCAAGGGCGCCTTCGGCGAGGACCCCACGATCGAGTTCCCCGGCTCCGGCGCCCCCGCCGACCTCAAGGTCGAGGTCCTGCAGAAGGGAGACGGCGCGGAGGTCGGCGCCGACGACTTCGTCGTGGCCGACTACGTGGGTCAGGTCTGGGACGGAGAGGTGTTCGACAGCTCCTTCGAGCGCGGCGCGCCGACGGGCTTCAGCCTCAACGGGGTCATCCAGGGGTGGAAGCAGGGGCTGACGGGCACGCACGTCGGCGACCGCGTCCTCCTGTCGATCCCGTCCGAGCTCGGCTACCCCCAGGGCACCCCGGACGGGTCCGTGGCGCCGGGGGACACCCTCGTGTTCGTCGTCGACGTCGTCGACGCCTACGCCCCCGACGTGGCCGGCCAGGCTGACGCGACGCCGGTCGAGCCGGCGCCTGACCTGCCCGTCGTCGTCAAGGGCGGGCTCGGCGAGCCGGCCAGCGTCACGGTGGAGGAGGGCGCGCCCGAGCCGACCGAGGCGAGCGTCACAGTGATCGCCACGGGCAGCGGCGAGAAGGTCCCGGAGACGCCGGGGACGTCGATCCTGATCCAGCTCGCCGAGAACGCGTGGGACAACAGCCAGCCGAACTCCACGTGGGAGTCCTCGGGCGTCACCTCGCTGCAGGTGGGTGGAGGTGGCCTGTTCGACCAGCTCATCGGCGTGCCGGTGGGGTCTCGCGCGGTGCTGCAGGCCCCGGGGACCGAGGGCGGCGAGGGGGAGGACGCCACGCCGGCGTTCGCGGGTGTGGTGGACATCATCGCCGTCCTGCCTGCCCCGTCGGACGGCTGACGTCGGCCGTGCGCGGCCGCGCACGAACGGCCTGAGGCGCACCGGGACCCGGCCCGGCCCCGTCCCCCGCAGGGGGCGGGGCCGTGGCTGTGCGCGCTCGCCGCTCCAGGCGGTCTTCGCCGCACCCGCGGTCACAGACCGTCCGGTACCGACATCGGGCCCTGCCCCGAGAGCGACGACGGCGCACCGTCTCACGACCCCGGACGTGCGCCGTCGGCGGCCCGCCGAGGAAGCGGACGAACCGGACAGAAGGGGCCGCAGGATGCTGACGCCACGACAGAATCACCGGGCCACGCCCCGGTCCATGGGCGTTCCCCGGCCGGTTTCATGGATAAGGTAGGGCGGGAGGACGAAGGTCCTGTGCCCGCGCTCGCCCCAGGGCCGCGCAGGGGCGCAGAACCCCTCCCGCTCCACTCAGCACCGCGTCGGAAGGTCAGATCCCGTGCGTACCACGTCCAGGCACCAGGGCAGGAGCCCTGTCGTGCGCAGCCTCGCCCTCGCGGGCCTGGTGGCCATCACGGCCGCCGCCTGCGCGCCGGCCGATCAGTTCCCCAGTGAGCCGGGCAAGGGCGTCGACGTCGGCTTCCTGCCGAGCGAGCGTGGCCTCACCGACAAGACCACAGGTCTGATCGACCTCTGGAACGGTTCCTGGGTCGCCGCCCTCGCCGTCGGCGTCCTCGTCTGGGGCCTCACGATCTGGTGCATCGTCGCCTACCGGAAGCGCAAGAACGACGACCAGCTGCCGGTGCAGCTGCGCTACCACGTGCCGCTCGAGCTCATGTACACCGTCGTGCCGGTCCTCATGATCGGCGTGCTCTTCTTCTTCTCGAGCAAGGTCACCGCCGACTTCCAGGACGTGACCCCGTCGACGCAGGCCGCCGGCACCACCTCCGCCACGGGGGAGATCAACGACGAGGCCAAGGCCTCCGACCTCGAGATCGAGATCTACGGCAAGCAGTGGAGCTGGGACTTCAACTACCTCACCGACGACGTCTACTACTCGGGCGACCGCATCTCCCTGACGGGCAAGGAGGGCGTCGAGGAGACGCTGCCGACCCTGTACCTGCCGGTCGACGAGACCGTCACGTTCACCCTGAAGTCCCGCGACGTCGCGCACGCCTTCTGGATCCCGGCCTTCCTGTACAAGGTCGACATCCTCCCGGGGCGGACGAACACCTTCCAGGTCACCCCGCAGAAGGAGGGTGTCTACTCCGGCAAGTGCGCGGAGCTGTGCGGCGAGTTCCACGCCGAGATGCTCTTCAACGTCGAGGTGGTCGACCGCGCGACCTACGACGCAAAGATGGCCGAGCTGCGTGACGCCGGCCAGACGGGACGGCTCGGCGACGAGCTGAACCGTAAGTACCTCGTCACGCAGGAGGACCAGCACTGATGGCGACCATCACCACCACCCGGCCCGACGTCGTCCCCGGCCTGCGCCCCGAGCGGCAGAGTCTCGGCAAGACGGTCGTCAGCTGGATCACCTCGACCGATCACAAGACGATCGGCTACATGTACGTCGTCACGGCGTTCGCGTTCTTCCTCATCGGGGGCGTGCTCGCGCTGCTGATCCGTGCGGAGCTCTTCGAGCCCGGCATGCTGCTGCAGTCCAAGGAGCAGTACAACCAGCTCTTCACGATGCACGGCACGATCATGATGCTGCTGTTCGCGACACCGCTGTTCGTCGCGTTCGGCAACATCCTGGTGCCGATCCAGATCGGGGCGCCCGACGTCGCGTACCCGCGGCTGAACATGTTCTCCTACTGGCTGTTCAGCCTGGGCGGCCTGGTCACGATCGCCGGCTTCCTCACGCCCAAGGGGGCGGCGAGCTTCGGCTGGACGGCGTACACGCCGCTGTCGAACGCCACCTTCTCCCCGGGCCTGGGCGGGGACCTGTGGGTCCTCGGCCTGGCGATGACCGGTTTCGGCACGATCTTCGGCTCGGTCAACTTCATCGCCACGATCATCACGATGCGCGCGCCCGGCATGACGATGTTCCGGATGCCGATCTTCACCTGGAACATCCTCATCACCTCGATCCTGGCGCTGATGGCCTTCCCGGTCCTCGCGGCGGCCCTCTTCGGCCTGGCGGTGGACCGCGTGCTCGGCGGGCAGATCTACAACCCGGAGGCGGGCGGGGCGCTGCTGTGGCAGCACCTGTTCTGGTTCTTCGGCCACCCCGAGGTCTACATCATCGCGCTGCCGTTCTTCGGCATCGTCTCCGAGATCATCCCGGTCTTCTCCCGCAAGCCGATCTTCGGCTACAAGGGCCTGGTCTTCGCCACCGTCGCCATCGCGGCGCTGTCGGTGACCGTGTGGGCGCACCACATGTTCACCACCGGCGGCGTGATGCTGGAGTTCTTCTCGCTGATGACGATGCTCATCGCCATCCCCACCGGCGTGAAGTTCTTCAACTGGGTCGGCACCATGTGGCGCGGCAAGCTCACCTTCGAGACGCCGATGCTGTACTCGCTGGGCTTCCTCGTCACGTTCCTCTTCGGCGGCCTGACGGGCATCATCCTGTCCAGCCCGGCGATGGACTTCCAGGTGCACGACACCTACTTCGTGGTGGCCCACTTCCACTACGTCGTCTTCGGCACCGTGGTCTTCGCCATGTACGCCGGCTTCTTCTTCTGGTGGCCGAAGTGGACCGGCCGGATGCTCGACGAGCGGCTCGGCAAGATCCAGTTCTGGATCCTCTTCATCGGCTTCCACACCACGTTCCTCGTCCAGCACTGGCTGGGCGTGCAGGGCATGCCCCGCCGGTACGCCGACTACATGCCCGAGGACGGGTTCACGCTCTACAACCAGATCTCGACCGTCGGCGCGGTGCTCATCGCCGTGTCGACCCTGCCGTTCCTGTGGAACGTCTACAGGACGATGCGCGGCCCGCGCACGGTGTTCGTGGACGACCCGTGGGGCTTCGGCAACTCTCTCGAGTGGGCCACGGCCTCCCCGTTCCCGCGGCACAACTTCACGTCGCTGCCGCGGATCCGCTCCGAGCGCCCCGCGTTCGACCTGCACCACCCCGAGGTCGCCGCGATGGACCACCCGGAGCCCAACCGTGACCTCCTCGACTCGCTGTACGCGAGCCCCGAGGCGGCCGACCGCCAGCGTGTGGTGACCGAGCGCGCCGCGCGCAACGACGAGGAAGGGACGCAGCGATGAGCCACCACGACGACCACGGCGTGCCCGAGCAGACGAAGCCCATGCGTGTGGAGGCCTGGCTCTTCAGCGCCGGCGTGGCCTTCTTCGTCCCGGTCGGCATCATCTACGGCTTCGCCTCGAAGTGGGAGCCGGTCGGTGTGGTCGGCTTCTTCCTCCTCGGCGGCATGTTCGCCCTCGCCGGCGGTTACATGTGGCTGACGGCCCGCCGCATCGACCCGAGGCCGGAGGACAACCCGACCGCGGACATCGAGGACCGGGCAGGCGAGGTCGGGGTGTTCTCTCCGCACAGCTGGTGGCCGCTGGTCCTGGGCATCGCGGCAACCCTGGCCTTCACGGGGGTCGCCGTCGGCTGGTGGATGACGGGTCTCGGCATCGCACTGGGTCTTGTCGGCCTCGTCGGGCAGCTCTTCGAGTTCTCCCGCGGACAGCACGCCCACTGACGCTCACGCGCCCAGAGCGCCCCGGACCGGCAACGGTCCGGGGCGCTCTTGTCTCCGGGGTGAGGCGTGCACCTTCACCCCTTTGTGACGTGCCCGGCCGTGCCCGTGCCCAGTGGCCGTGACGACGCGGCGTGCGAGGCGCCGGGCCGTCTTCGGTGAGCCGCGGGGCCTGGAGCGTTGGTGACGTGCGAGATCGTGCCCAGAGCCTCGGTGACCGACCGGACCGTGCTACGGGGCGTGCCGGCGCGGGGACAGAGGCTGACGAAGCATGGGCTCCATCGCTCCTGGTCTCGACGCCCTACCTGCCTGCCGGCGCAGCGACGCCCTACCTGCCTGCCGGCGCAGCGACGCCCTACCTGCCTGCCGGCGCAGCGACGCCCTACCTGCCTGCCGGCGCACCGATGGCCCGGAGCTGCGCCGTCGCACGGGTCCGGTCGCCGACGCGGGCCTGGACGGGCACAGAAAGGCCCCCAGGAGCGCTCCTGGGGGCCTCTCTGAGCCGATGGTGGCCCGTCGGCCCCCGTCCTACGGCGCAAGCGGCGCTACGGGGGACAGGGGGCCGTCGTCGGACCTGGGTCAGGCGGGGACGATCAGTCCGCTGGCCTGGGTCGTGGCCCGGCCCAGCCGGGCGGCGACGTCCTGCCAGTTGACGATGTTCCAGAACGCCTTGACGTAGTCGGCCTTGACGTTGAGGTAGTCGAGGTAGAACGCGTGCTCCCACATGTCCAGCTGCAGCAGCGGGATGGTGCCGACCGGCACGTTGTTCTGCTGGTCGTACATCTGGAAGATCACGAGGCCGCCGGAGACGGAGTCGTAGGCGAGCACGGACCAGCCGGAGCCCTGGATGCCGGTGGCCACGGCGGCGAACTGGTTCTTGAACGCGTCGAAGGTGCCGAAGGAGTCCTTGATGGCCTCGGCGACCTCACCCTCGGGCTCCCCGCCGCCCTCGGGGGAGAGGTTGTTCCAGAAGATGGTGTGGTTGATGTGCCCGCCGAGGTTGAACGAGAGGTTCTTCTCGTGCAGGTTCACCGCCGCGAGGTCGCCCTTCTCGCGGGCCTCGGCGAGCTTCTCCAGCGCGGTGTTGGCTCCGGCCACGTACGTCGCGTGGTGCTTGTCGTGGTGCAGCTCCATGATCTTGCCGCTGATGTGCGGCTCGAGGGCGCTGTAGTCGTACGGAAGGTCGGGCAGCGTATAGACGGCCATGAAGGTCCTCCTGTGCTCGGGCGGCACCCATTGCGGCACCGCGCTGGTGATTCGTTCCGGGTCGCCCCGGTCACAAGGTCCAACCTATTCGGTCGGTACTTGTTCCCGCGCGTCCGTCTGCTGGACGACACCCGTCCGGTGTGAGCGCCTCGGCGTACGCACGACGACGGCGGCCGGTCCCGTGAGGGGACCGACCGCCGTCGGGGTGAAGCTCGTCAGCGCCTGTCGGAGCGGGCCAGCGTGGCGACCGAGCCGCCGGCTGCGCTCTCCTTGTCACCGCTGCCGTGGGTGGTGGAGGGGAAGTGGTCGAGGGCCACGGAGCCGCCGCGGAGGCCCTCCGCGTGATGGCCCGTCTCCTCCAGCTCGCCGTGGTGCCCGGCAGCCGCGAGCTCGGCCGGCGTGACCGGCTCGATGCGGTCCTCGTAGAAGAACCGGGAGAGCTTCTGCCGGAAGGAGTCCATGCGGTAGCCCGGCCGGTCCACGCCGTTACGGTCCGTGGCCGGCTCGATCTCCAGCGGCCGCTGGGCCTCGTGGGCGACCAGGATCCACCGCTCGTGGTCGGTGAGCGGCTTGTGGACCTCCATGAAGGCCCCGTTGGGCATCTGGACGACGCGGCCGGTCTCGTGGCCGTGCAGGGCGAGCTCGCGGTCACGCCGCTGCAGGCCCAGGCAGATCCGCTTCGTGACGACGAACAGCACCACGGGCAGGACGAAGATGAGAATCCGGAACGCCCAGGTGATGTCGTTGATCGACAGGTCGAAGTGGGTGGCCATGATGTCGTTGGCGCCCGCGAGCACCAGGATCAGGAAGGCCCCGAGCCATGCGACACCGAGAGCGGTGCGCACGGGCACGTTGCGGGGACGGTCGAGCACGTGGTGCTCACGCAGGTCGTTCGTGGCGGCCCGCTCGATGAACGGGTACACGGCGATGAAGGTGAACAGCAGGCCCGGGACGATGACGCCCGGGATGAGGATGTTCAGCGACAGCGTGTAGCCGCCGATGACGACCTCCCAGCCGGGCATGAGACGGAGCCCGCCCTCGAGGAAGAGCATGTACCAGTCCGGCTGGGCGCCGGCCGAGACGGGGGAGGGGTCGTACGGGCCGTAGTTCCACACGTTGTTGATCGAGATCAGCGCGGCCATGAGCGCGATGAAGCCGAACACGATGAAGAAGTAGCCAGCCATCTTCGCCACGTACACCGGGAACGCCGGGTAGCCGACGACGTTGTTGTCCGTGCGGCCGACGCCCGGGTACTGGGTGTGCTTGTGCACGACCATCAGGATCAGGTGGACGGTGACGAGCGCGATGATCAGGCCCGGGACGAGGAGGATGTGCACCGTGAACAGGCGCGGGATGATGTCCGTGCCCGGGAACTCGCCGCCGAAGAGCCCGTAGCTCACGTAGGAGCCGATGATCGGGATCGCCTTGGCCACGCCGTCGGCGATCCGCAGGCCGTTGCCCGAGAGGACGTCGTCCGGGAGCGAGTAGCCCGAGAAGCCGGCGGCCAGCCCCATGATCAGGAGCGTGAAGCCGACGAGCCAGTTGATCTCACGGGGCTTGCGGAACGCACCGGTGAAGAAGACGCGCATCATGTGGGTGACGATCGCGGCCATGAACAGCAACGCCGCCCAGTGGTGCATCTGCCGCATGAGCAGACCACCCTTGACCTCGAAGGACATGTACACGGTCGAGGCGTACGCCGCCGACATCTCCATGCCCTGGTGGGACACCGGCAGGGCGTCCGTGGGGTAGGTGGTGTGCGTCATCGACGGCTCGAAGAACATCGTCAGGAAGATCCCCGTGAGGATCAGGACGACGAAACTCCACAGCGCGATCTCGCCGAGCAGGAACGACCAGTGCTCCGGGAAGATCTTGCGGGAGATGAAGCGGACGGCCTTGGCGACCCCGACCCGTGAGTCGAGGAGGTCGGCCGTGCCCCGCATCGGCTTGGAGGGCTTGTACTCGCCCGTCGGCTGTGCCGTCGGGGTGCTTGCGGAGATGCTCACTTCAGGCGCTCCCAGTAGCTCGGGCCGATCGGCTCGTCGAAGTCGTGCCGGGCGACGAGGTACCCCTCGTCGTCCACTGCGATGGGCAGCTGCGGCAGCGGGCGCTTCGCCGGGCCGAAGACCACCTTGGCCTGGTCCGTGATGTCGAAGGTCGACTGGTGGCAGGGGCAGAGGAGATGGTGCGTCTGCTGCTCGTACAGAGCGACAGGGCAACCGACGTGGGTGCAGATCTTGGAGTAGGCGACGATGCCGTCGTACGACCAGTCCTTGCGGTCCGCCGGCTCCTTCAGGAGCGTCGGGTCGAGCCGGACGAGCAGCACGACAGCCTTGGCCTTCTCCTCGTAGAAGTCCGGGGACTCGTTGAGGCCGTGCGGGATGACGTGGAAGACGGAGCCGTTGGTGACGTCGGCCGCCTTGATGGGGGTGTCGCTCGGGTCGATCGCGAGGCGACGTCCCAGGCTGCCGTCGGGCAGCCGGCCGGAGAACTCCTCCGGGGTCTCGCCCCAGAGGGTGTGACGGAACTTGCTGACGTTCCAGTCGCCGCCGAGGTTGCCCACGAGCGGGACCAGGAAGGGCAGCGGTGCGAGCGCCGCCGCGCCGGCGACGGCACCCTTGAGGAGCGGTCGACGCGGGATGCCGGCGTCCTCGACGCCGGCCTTCATCATGTCGGCGGCGACGGCGCGGGTCTCGTCGTCGGAGCGCTGCGGGTGACGCTCCTCGACGTACTCCACGTTCGACATCAGGGTCTTGGCCCAGTAGATGGCGCCCACGCCGATGCCGAGCATGCCGATGCCCAGGCCGAGCCCGAGCACCAGGGTGCTCAGACGGACGCTGCCCAGGGTGGAGTCGAGCGGGATCACGAAGTACGCGACCACCGCGGCGACCGAGGCGAGCGCGGAGATCGTGAAGATCAGCGCGACCTGACGCTCCGCGCGCTTGGCGGCCTGCGGGTCGGTGTCCGCGAGCCGTCCGCGGTGCGCCTCGAGGCCCGGGTTCTCGAACGCCTCCGGGTACTGCGCCGCCGGAGGGGCGACGTGCTGTTCAGTGCTCACGAGGACTTCGCTCCAACCCAGACGGCGGCCGCGATGAGCCCGCCGATCCCGATGATCCACACCCACAGGCCCTCGGCCACCGGGCCGAGCGAGCCGAGGGAGATGCCACCCACGGAGGGCTCACGCTGCTCCATGAGGTAGGCGATGATGTCCTGCTTGCCCTGCGGGTCGATGTTGGCCTCGTTGAAGACCGGCATCGACTGCGGGCCCGTGAGCATCGCCTCGTAGATCTCGGTGGGGGTGGAGTCGTAGAGCGCCGGGGCGTACTTGCCCTCGGACAGAGCCCCACCGGCACCGACGGCGTTGTGGCACATGGCGCAGTTCGTGCGGAACAGCGCGAGACCGTTGGCGGGGTCGCCGCCGGCGGGGTCGACCTGCTCGGCCGACGGGATGGCCGGGCCGGGGCCCAGGGAGGCGACGTACGCCGCGACCTGGCTGATCTGCTCGGCGTCGAACTGGGCGGGCTTGGCCTCGGCCTGCGGCGAGTTGTTCGCCATGGGCATGCGGCCGGTGGCCATCTGGAAGTCCACGGAGGCCGCACCGACCCCGATCAGCGACGGCGCGACGTCGGTGCCTTCACCGTCGAGGCCGTGGCAGGTGGAGCAGTTGGCCTCGAACAGCGCCTTGCCGGCCTCCACGTCCTGCGCGTTGCCGCCGGTGGTGGCGGTCGCAGGCTTGGGGGCCAGCACGGCGTACAGCGCGCCGGTCAGGATCAGGGCTAGCAGCAGGAGGACGGCCGGTGCGTACCGGTTCCTCCTGCTGTTGGCGAGTGCCTTCACGATGGGACGTCCTCGTTCGGGTCGGAGGGAAATGAACTTGCGGGGAGAGATGGGGGGACTACTGCACGAGCGCGTAGTCGAGCACGTAGATCACGAAGAACAGACCGATCCACACGACGTCGACGAAGTGCCAGTAGTACGAGGTGACGACGGCGCGGCCGGCCTCGAGGTGGCCGAACCGGCGCGCGGCGAACGAGCTGCCCAGGACGTAGAGGAACGCGATGAGCCCGCCGATCACGTGCAGGGCGTGGAACCCGGTCGTGATGTAGAAGACCGAGCCGTAGGTGCTGTTGGAGATCGTCAGGCCGTGCTGGATGAGCTCGGCGTACTCCGTCACCTGACCGGCGACGAAGACGGAACCCATGACGAAGGTGAGGGTGTACCACTCCTGCATGCCCCACCGGGCGACGTTGAGGAGCGAGCCCGTGCGGCGGGCCTGGAACCGCTCGGCCGCGAACACACCCATCTGGCAGGTCACCGAGCTCAGCACCAGGATCGTGGTGTTGCCCAGCGCGAAAGGGAAGTTCAGGACGCTGGAGTGCTCGGCCCACGCCTCGGGCCCGGCGACAGACCTGTGGGTGAAGTACATGGCGAAGAGACCGGCGAAGAACATCAGCTCGCTGGACAGCCAGACCATGACGCCGACGGAGAGCGTATTCGGTCTGGTGACCGCCACGGGGGCCGAGCTCGGGGCAGCAGTAGTTGACGACACGTTGTCATTATGGCTCAGGTCTGGGCCGTTCTGGCCACTCGCGATGTCGCGAGTCTCACCCGTGGGGCCGCATCCAGCGTAGTTCCGCGGAAAGGTCGTGCTCGACCGACCTTGGTCCCCCCCCGGGGGCCGTGAGCGGTGCGCCCGGATTGTCCGGTTGGCACCTCTCGCGGCCCAGGGCGGGCGCTCTTGCGCCCGGCGTGCGGACGTCGCGAGGCGCCCCTGCCGCCCCGCGACGTCCATGGCCGTGCTGCCGTACTCCTCACAACGGAGGTCGGTCACCAACGGTTCCCGGCCGGAACACCCCCTCGTCCGGCTCCCGGAGCGGTTCCCACCGTCGGCCGTCCGCGGCACTAGCATGTCCTCGAGGGCGGGGCCGCCCGTGCTGCCGGGCCCCTGCCGACGAAACCGACCGGAGAGGCCCTGCGCCTGCTCCGCACCTGCCTGGAGGACCCCGATGACCAGCACCGAGATCGGCCACCCGAACGCGGCGACCGAGGCGGAGACGGTCGATCTGCTGATCTACAGCGACGACATCGACACCCGTCGCGCCGTGATCGAGGCCGTCGGCAGGCGGCCGGGCAAGGGTCTGCCCCTGGTGCGATGGACGGAGTCGGCCACCCATGCGGGGGTGGTCAAGAAGGTGGAGGAGGGCAGCTTCGCACTTCTCGTGCTCGACGGCGAGGCCGCCAAGGTCGGCGGGATGGCCATCTCCCGCCAGCTCAAGAACGAGATCTTCCAGTGCCCGCCGGTGCTCATCCTCACCGCCCGCCCGCAGGACGCGTGGCTGGCCACCTGGGCCGACGCGGACGCCGTCGTCACGGCCCCCTACGACCCGATCGCGCTCCAGGAGGCGGTGGCCGGACTGCTGCGTGCCGGACGGCAGCAGTGACCGCCCCCGTCCAGGACGCCCACGCCGCTCCCAGCTGGCCGGACCTCCTCGCCCGGCTCGTCGCCCACCAGGACCTCACCGCCGAGGAGACCGCGTGGGCGATGGACCAGGTGATGACGGACCAGACCAGCCCGACGGTCCTCGCCGGCTTCCTCGTCGGTCTGGCCACCAAGGGCGAGACGGTCGACGAGCTCCGCGGCCTCGCGGACGCGATGCTCGCGCACGCCCGGCCGATCGACGTCGAGGGTGCCGAGGCCGTCGACATCGTCGGCACGGGCGGCGACCGCCTGCACACGGTGAACATCTCCACCATGGCTTCGCTGGTGATCGCCTCCGCCGGCGTCGGCGTGGTCAAGCACGGCAACCGCGCGTCGAGCTCGTCCTCGGGGTCGGCCGACGTGCTGGAGGCGCTCGGCGTCGACCTCAACCTGCCGATCCCGCGGGTGGAGCAGGTCTACCGCGAGCTGGGCATCACGTTCTGCTTCGCCAACCTCTTCCACCCCTCGATGCGGCACGCGGCCACCACCCGGCGCGAGCTCGGTGTCGGAACGGCGTTCAACGTCCTGGGGCCGCTGACCAACCCGGCACGTCCGCGGGCCGGCGCCATCGGCGTCTCGGACGCCCGCACGGCCCCGCTGGTGGCGGGCGTGCTCGCCGGACGAGGGACGGAGGCCCTGGTCTTCCGTGGCCAGAACGGTCTGGACGAGCTCAGCGCCACCGCGCTGAACGAGGTCTGGGAGGTGCATGACGGCACCGTCACGGAGCACACCCTCGACGCCGTCGCCGAGCTCGGGCTCGCGCCGGCCACCGTCGCGGAGCTGCGGGGCCAGGACGCCCAGTACAACGCCGGGGTGGCCCGCCGCGTGCTCGCGGGGGAGCCGGGGCCGGTGCGCGAGGCCGTCCTGCTCAACGCCGCCGGCGCGTTCGTCGCCCACGGGTCGCTGCCCGGGACCACGCCGGGCAGCGGGAGCCTCGTCGAGCGCCTGCGGGCCGGGATCGAGCACGCCGCGCGCGCCGTGGACACGGGGGCGGCGACCGAGCTCCTCGAGCGCTGGGTGAAGCTGACGCGGTAGCCCGCGCGCCTCAGCCCTACGCTCACGCGCCCGTGCCGCACACCGGCACGGGCGCGTCGCCGTGTCAGTCGAGCCCGATGTGGAAGGCCTGCTCCAGGTCGTGCCGGGAGTAGGCCTGGAACGCGATGTACGTCTGGGTGCGCAGCACGCCCTCGACCTTGCCCAGCTTGTCGGCGACCACGGAGGCGAGGTCCTCGTGCTCGCGGACGCGGGCCAGGGCGATGAGGTCGATGTCGCCCGTGACCGAGTAGACCTCGCTGATGCCGTCCAGCTCGGCCACCTCCTGGGCGACCTCCGGGATCCGGGACGCGTCGGCGTCGATGAGCACGATGGCAGTCAGCATGGTGGTCTCCTAGCGGGTGCGGTGTACGCCGCCCGCGCGCGCACCGGCGCGCGGGCGGACCGGGACGGTCCCCATCATCCTCTGCCCGGCACCTGGTGTCGTGCAGCGCCGCGCACCGGGCAAGCCAGAGGCACCGGTCCCTCCTCCAGGCTGACCAGCCGCACCCCCGGCCGCTCGAGCCAGCCGGCGACGAGCTCGGTCTCCTCGACGGGAGCGGCGCCGCACGCGGTGGTGGGCGGGGGAACCGTCTCCCCGCCGGCGCGCAGGGAGCCGACGACGGCCATGGGGTCCGCACCCCTGGGACTGACGGCGGTGCCGGCGAGACGTCCGTACCGCACCAGCACGATCTCCCAGCCACCCTCGTCCCGGCGCCGGGCGGCCACGATCTCCGGGGCCGAGACGAGCGGCCGGAGCCGCTCGGCACGCCGGGCACCCTGCAGCAGCGAGGAGAGCCGGTCGCGCTGGGTGGCCGCCTCCTCGTAGCGCTGCTGCTCGGCGAGCGCCCGGATCCTCCCGCGCAGCGCGTCGACGGCGGCGTCCACGTCCGCCCGTAGCGCCCGCCGCGTGGTGGCGATGGCGACGGAGTACCGGGCGCCGTCCTGACCGCCCACGCAGGGCGCCCCGCACCGCGCCATCTCGGCGAGGACGCAGGCGCCGGCGTCAGGACGCGGGGTCGCGGGAAGTCGCGGCGTGCACCGGCGGACGGGTGAGATCTCCTGCAGGGCCTCCATCGCGGCCTCGGCCGCGCTGCGTGAGGTGAACGGGCCCAGGGCCTCGCCCAGCATGGCTGCCGGCAGGCGGCGCACGACGCTCAGCCGGGGGAACGCCTCGTCCGTCAGCCGCAGCCACGGGCGCCGGTCGGGGCGCCTGGAGCGACGGTTGTAGGGAGGGTCGATCTCTGCGATCAGGCGGAGCTCGCGCACCTGCGCCTCGAGGGCGGTGGCGCACGGGACCGGGCGCACCGCCACCGCGATGTCCAGCATCTCGCCGATACGGGCGCGCTTCTCCGCGGCCGTGAAGTACTGCCGGACCCGACGGCGCAGGTTCACGGCGGTCCCGACGTAGAGCACCTCGTTCGCGGGTCCGAGGAACTGGTAGACGCCGGGGCCCTCCGGCAGGCCGTCGGCCATCGACGCCTTGCGGCGCCGGCGCTGCGGCACGGGGTCGGCGGCCGTGCGCAGGTCCTCGAGGTGGGTGACCCCGAGCGGCGCCATGCGCCCGAGCAGGGCGTGCAGCACGTCGACGGTCGCGCGGGCGTCGTGCAGCGCCCGGTGGTCGGGCGCGACCTCGGCGGAGAACAGGGCGGCGAGCGTCCCGAGCTTGTGGTTGGGCGCCTCGTCCCGGGTGACCACGCGACGGGCGAGCGCCACGGTGTCGACCACCTGGGGACGCGGCCAGTCCAGGTCCATGCGCTCGGCCGCGTGCTTGAGGAACCCGACGTCGAACCGGGCGTTGTGGGCCACCAGCACCGTGCCGGTGCCGAACCCGGCGAACTCGAGGAAGGACGGAAGGACCTCCTCGATGCGCGGGGCCGCGACCACCATGGCGTTCGTGATGCCGGTCAGGACGGTGATCATCGGCGGGATCGCCAGCCCGGGGTTGACCAGCGTCTGGAACTCGCCGAGGACCTCCCCGCCGCGCACCTTCACCGCGCCGATCTCGGTGATCTCCGCGCTCGTCGGCGAGCCGCCCGTGGTCTCGAGGTCGACGACGACGAACGTCACCTCGTGCAGGGGAGTGCCGATCTGGTCCAGCCCCAGCTGGACCGGGGTGCCGCGCCCGTCCGCGGCACGGGTGGCGTCGTCGAGCTGGAGCCGTCGCCCCGGGGCGACGTCGAGAAGGGCGGTGGGCATGGCGGTCACGCTACGTCCGGGCACTGACACGGCCCGTCGCGACCCGCCGCGCGCCCGCGCTCGCGCCGCCGGGCGTGCGCCCTCACACCATCGGACGTGCGCCCTCGCACCACCGGGCGTGCCGCGGGCCCGCCACCCACGAGGGGCGGCGGGCCCGCGGCACGCCCGGTGCGGCGTCGTCAGGCGGACGGCGCCCCGGCCGCGCGCGTGGCGGCGGCGTCGGCGTAGAAGTCGTCGATCGTGCCGGTGAAGTCCTTGAGCACCACGTTCCGCTTCACCTTCAACGACGGCGTCAGGTAGCCGTTCTCGACGGTGAAGTCCATGTCGAGCACGTGGAAGGCTCGGATCTGCTCGGCCCGCGAGACCTTCGTGTTGGCCCGGTCGACCGCCATCTGGAGGTGCTCGCGGACGAACGGGTCCCGGGCCGCCTGCTCGACGGTGAGGGGCTCCTTGCCGTGGTTGCTCAGCCAGCCGGGCAGCATCTCCGCGTCGAGCGTGACGAGGGCCCCGATGAACGGCCGCTGGTCCCCGACCACCACGCACTGCGAGACCAGCGGGTGGGCGCGGATGGAGTCCTCGAGCGGCGCCGGCGCGACGTTCTTGCCGCCCGCGGTGACGATGATCTCCTTCTTCCTGCCCGTGATGCGCAGGTAGCCGTCCTCGTCCATCGACCCGAGGTCGCCCGTGCGGAACCAGCCGTCGTCGAAGGCCTCGGCCGTCGCCTGCGGGTTGTTGTGGTACCCGCGGAAGACCGGGATGCCCCTGGCGAGGATCTCGCCGTCGGCGGAGATGCGGACCGAGGTGCCGGGCAGCGGCGGACCGACCGTCCCGATCTTGATCTTCTCGGGCCGGTTGACGTTGGTCGGCGCGGTGGTCTCGGTGAGCCCGTACCCCTCCAGCACGACGAGGCCGACGCCGCGGTAGAAGTGTCCGAGCCGCTCACCGAGCGGCGCGCCGCCGGAGACGGCGTACTCCGCCTGGCCGCCCAGCGCCTCGCGGATCTTGGACAGCACGAGCTTGTCGGCCACCCGGTGCTGGACCTTCAGCGCCGCGGAGGGGCCCTGCGGCGTGTCGAGCGCCCGGGACCACGTGATGGCGACCTTGGCCGCCCAGCGGAAGATCTTCGTCTTCACCCCGCCGCCCGTGCGCTGCTCCACGCCGTTGTAGACCTTCTCCCACACCCGCGGCACGGAGAGGATGAACGTCGGCCGGAAGGTGGCGAAGTCGGCGACGGCCTGCTTGGTGTCGGGCGTGTGACCCAGCGGCTTGCCCGCGAGGAGCACCAGGACCTCGACGAAGCGGGCGAAGACGTGCGCCAGCGGGATGAACAGCAGGGACCGGGCGTTCGCGGGCTGCAGCACGACGCCCAGCGCGTCGATGGCCTCGAGGCTGAGCTCCACGAAGTTGCCGTGGGTCAGCTCGGCGCCCTTCGGCCGGCCGGTGGTGCCTGAGGTGTAGATGATGGTGGCGAGGTCGGCGAGCCCGACGCCTGCGCGGCGGGCCTCGAGCTCGTCGTCGGGCACGTCGCGGCCCAGCTCGGCGAGGGTGTCGAGGGCGCCGCCCTCGATCTCCCAGACGTCCCGCAGCACGGGCAGCCCGCCGTCGAGCTCCCGGGCGGCCGCGATCGTCGCGGCGTTCTCGGCGTTCTCGACGACGGCGACCACGCAGGCGGAGTCGGAGAGGATCCAGTGCGCCTGCTCGGCGGAGCTGGACTCGTACACGGGGACGGGGACCGCGCCGGCGTGCCAGGCGGCGAGGTCCATGAGCGTCCACTCCAGCCGGGTGCGGGACATGATGGCCACGCGGTCGCCGGGGCCGACCCCCGCGGCGACGAGTCCCTTCGCGATCTCCTCGACGCGCGCGAGGGTCCACGTCGCGTCGTACCTCACCCACTCGTCGCCGACCTTCTGCTCGTAGAGCACCTGGTCCGGCCGGAGGCGGGCGTGGTCCACCAGGTAGTCGGTGATGCTCCGGCCCGGGTCGACCTGGACCCGGCGCGGGGTGGTGAATTCGTCCATGCTGTCTCCATCGGCAGTGGGGGCGTCCGTGGGGGTCACAGTATCGGCCGGAGCCTGTCGGCGGCGTGCCTCTCGCGGAGAACACGCCGGAGGCGCAAGGATGCCACCCGGGACTTTTGACGAACGAGGTGGAACTTATGCTGACAATCGGCGTTGACATCGGCGGGACGAAGATCGCCGCGGGCGTCGTGGACGAGGACGGGCGGCTGCTGGCCACGGCCACGTTCCCCACCGACCCCACGGACCCCCGGGCGATCGAGCTCGCGGTGATCACCGCGGTGGCGCAGCTGCGCGAGGGTCGAGAGATCGCCGGCGTGGGGGTCGCGGCCGCGGGCTACATCAGCCCGCGCCGGGACGGCGTGGTGTTCGCCCCCAACATCGCCTGGCGCGACTACCCGCTGCGCGACCGGCTGTCGGCCGGGATCGACCTGCCGATCGTCATCGAGAACGACGCCAACGCGGCGGGCTGGGCCGAGTTCCGCTTCGGCAGCGGCCGGCACGTCGAGAACATGGTCATGCTCACGGTGGGCACCGGGCTGGGCGGCGCCATCGTCGCCGACGGCCGTCTGCTGCGCGGGGCGTTCGGGGCCGCGGGGGAGATCGGCCACATGGAGATGGTGCCCCGCGGGCACTACTGCGGGTGCGGGCACGAGGGCTGCTGGGAGATGTACGCGTCGGGCCGGGCGCTCGCGCGGGCCGCCCGCAACGCAGCTGTGGCGTACCCCGACCGGGCGCACGCCCTGGTCGAGGCGGCCGGCGGCCCGGGCCAGAAGATCAAGGGCACCCACGTCACCGAGGCCGCCATGGCGGGCGACCCGCTCGCCGTCGAGCTCCTCGCGTCCCTCGGCACGTGGCTGGGGGCCGGCATCTCGGACCTGGCCGCCATCGTGGACCCCGAGCTCGCCGTCGTGGGCGGCGGCGTCGTCGGCGCGGGCGAGCTCCTGATGGGGCCGACGCGGGAGTCCTTCCGCCGCAACCTCACCGCCCGCGGGTTCCGGGGCGAGCTGCGCATCGAGCCTGCAGAGCTGGGCAACGAGGCGGGCATGGTGGGCGCGGCCGACCTCGCCCGGCACTAGGGCCCCGGACGGCGGCGCGTCCTCGGACGACCGCGCTCAGACGACCGCGCCGTCCCCGGGGCCGCGGTCGTCCGGGCCGGCGGGCATGCGCCACAGGAGCAGCGCGATGCCCCCGAGCAGCGTGACGGCGAGAGTGGTGACGAGCCAGTCGGGAAGAGGCCGGTACAGCACGAACAGCAGCAGGCCGACCACGAGCGAGCCGACGGTGGCCACCCAGCCCAGCGCGAGCGCCGGGTCGGCGTGGGAGAAGGGGTCGGGGTCCGGCGGGACGAAGCCGTCGATCCCCGAGGACGGGTCCTCCTCGTCCCCCTCGGTCTCCGGCGCCGGCTCGTAGTCCCTCGGGCCGGGCGAGGGCGCGAGGTGCGCAGTCTGCGGCTCGGGCGGCCCGGCCCCCTCGTCCGAGAGCTCCCGCAGCTCCTCGTCGGTCGGCACGTGCAGCTCGCCCAGATCAGCCGTGAGCTCGGCCCAGCGCTCGGCGACGGTCGCGTCGTCGAGCGGCTCGTCGCTGTCGGTGCCGCCGTCACGAGTGGGTCCGGCCATGGCATGCACTCTAGAGTGAGTCCGTGTTCTACCGGTTGATGAAGGCCACCCTCGGGACGATCCTGCGGGTCTTCTACCAACCGTGGATCCGGGGCGCGGAGAACATCCCCACGACCGGTCCCGCCATTCTCGCGTCGAACCACCTCGCCGTGATCGACTCCTTCTTCCTGCCGCTGATGATCTCCCGGGAGGTCGTGTTCCTCGGCAAGCAGGACTACTTCACCGGCAAGGGCCTCAAGGGGCGCTTCGTCGCCGCCTTCATGCGCGGCGTCGGCACCATCCCGGTGGACCGCGCCGGCGGCAAGGCATCCGAGGCCGCCCTGCAGACCGGTCTGCGACGCCTGCGGGAGGGCGGGCTCTTCGGCATCTACCCGGAGGGTACCCGCAGCCCGGACGGGCGCCTGTACCGCGGCAAGACCGGGGTGGCCCGCCTCGCGCTCGAGTCCGGGGCGCCCGTGGTGCCGGTCGCCATGATCGGCACGAACATCGCCCAGCCCATCGGTACACGCATCCCCAAGATGCACCGCATCGGCGTCGTCGTCGGCCGGCCCCTCGACTTCTCGCGCTACCGGGGCCTCGAGAACGACCGGTTCGTGCTGCGGGCCATCACGGACGAGATCATGTACGAGCTGATGCGGCTGTCGGGCCAGGAGTACGTCGACGTCTACGCGGCCAGTGTGAAGAACCGGCTCGCCGCCGCGAAGAAGGACGCCGCGGGCACCGAGCTGCCGGCGGGCGCCGGCGCACCGGGCGGCCGGCCCGTCCCGGACACCCAGGTCCCCACGCCCACCCCCGCGGACAGCGGCCCACCCACGAACGAGGACACCCGTCCCGACGGCGGACGGGACGGGTCCGGCCGCCGTGCGGCGGCGTCGGAGGTCACCGCACCGGACCCGGCGTCCCGGGGCGGCGCCGGCCCGCCAGCCTAGGATGATCCCGGGCCCGCGGCGCGCCGCTGGCCCCAGCCGTGCGCCGTCGGCCCCGGCACCCCAGCACCAGTACTACGGAAGGTTCTTGATGACGGTCCGTCGCGTCGCCCTGCTCACCGCCGGGGGCTTCGCCCCCTGCCTGTCCTCCGCTGTCGGCGGACTGATCGAGCGCTACAACGAGATCTCGCCCGAGGTGGAGATCATCGCCTACCAGAACGGCTACCACGGGCTGCTGACCGGCACGAAGGTCGTCGTCGACGACGAGGCCCGCAAGCACGCCGGCATCCTGCACCGCTTCGGCGGCAGCCCCATCGGCAACTCCCGCGTCAAGCTCACCAACGCCAAGAACCTGGTGGAGCGCGGGCTCGTGCAGGAGGGTGAGAACCCGCTCGCCGTGGCTGCCGAGCAGCTGCGTGCGGACGGGGTGGACGTGCTGCACACGATCGGCGGCGACGACACCAACACCACCGCGGCCGACCTCGCCCAGTACCTGGAGGAGAACGGCTACCACCTGACGGTCGTGGGCCTGCCGAAGACCATCGACAACGACATCGTCCCCATCCGCCAGTCCCTGGGCGCGTGGACGGCGGCGGAGCAGGCCAGCGAGTTCGCGCAGAACATCATCGGCGAGCACCGCGTCAGCCCCCGGATGCTCATCGTCCACGAGGTCATGGGCCGGCACTGCGGCTGGCTCACCGCGGCCGCGGCCCGGTCCTACCGCGCCTGGCTCGACACCCAGGAGTGGGTGCCCAGCATCGGCCTCAGCCGTGAGCGGTGGGACATCCACGCCGTGTTCCTGCCGGAGGCGAAGATCGACATCGAGGGCGAGGCCCGCCGGCTCCGCGGCGTGATGGACGAGCTCGGCAACGTCAACATCTTCCTCTCCGAGGGTGCCGGCGTCCCCGAGATCGTCGCCGAGCTCGAGGCCCGCGGCGAGGAGGTCGAGCGCGACCCCTTCGGCCACGTCAAGCTCGACACCATCAACCCCGGCGCCTGGTTCGCCAAGCAGTTCGCCGAGAAGATCGGCGCCGAGAAGGTCATGGTGCAGAAGAGCGGCTACTTCTCCCGCTCCGCCCGTGCCAACGTCGAGGACCTCCGGCTCATCAAGTCCATGGTCGACCTCGGCGTCGAGTGCGCCCTCAGGGGCGAGTCGGGCGTCATCGGCCACGACGAGGAGGACGGCGACCGCCTCAAGGCGGTCCCGTTCCCGCGGATCGCCGGCGGCAAGGCGTTCGACATCTCCCAGGAGTGGTTCCGCGAGCTCATGGCCGACATCGGCCAGCCGGTCGAGGCGGCGGTCCCGGCGGCGCACTGACGCCGGGGCGGTACGGAGCCGGCGGGCCCTGCCGCCACACCGGACGGTCCTGCGGGGCAAGGGCCCGCAGGACCGACCCCGCCACCGAGCGTGGGCCCGACACCCCGAGCGCTGCTGGCCGGCCGGCAGCGCCCGGGGGGTCGGGACGCGGTCGTGGGGGAGACCGATGCGCGACACCGGACGGCCGTCGCGGGGTGGGGCCCGGAGGGTTCGGTGCCCCGCCGTGCCTCGGGGAGCCGCGGTGGCCGTTTGATGGACGGTGTCCGTCTCACTTCTCGGCGGCACCTATCCTGTCCGGGTGAGTATCGAGGCAACACCGGAGGTCCTCAGCGGTCTCCAGCAGTGGCGGGAGCTCCCCGCGGCGCAGCAGCCCCACTGGCCGGACCCGGAGGAGCTGCGCCACGTGACCGCGCAGCTGCGCGACTTCCCGCCCCTGGTCTTCGCCGGCGAGGCGGACAGCCTGCGCGACAAGCTCGCGATGGCCGCACGCGGCGAGGCGTTCCTGCTGCAGGGCGGCGACTGCGCCGAGACCTTCGCGGAGTCCACCGCTGACCGCATCCGCAACAAGATCCAGACGATCCTGCAGATGGCTGCGGTGCTCACCTACGGCGCCAGCCTGCCGGTCATCAAGATGGGCCGGATGGCGGGGCAGTACGCCAAGCCGCGCAGCTCCGACAACGAGACCCGCGACGGCGTCACGCTGCCGGCCTACCGGGGCGACGCGGTCAACGGCCACCCGTTCACCGAGGCCGACCGCATCCCCGACCCGCGGCGCCTCCTCGGGGCCTACCAGCGCTCGGCGACCACGATCAACCTCGTGCGCGCGTTCACCAACGGCGGCTTCGCCGACCTGCGCCGGGTGCACCAGTGGAACCGCGGCTTCACCGCCAACCCGGCGTACGCCCGCTACGAGGTGCTCGCCGCCGAGATCGACCGCGCCATGCGCTTCATGCGCGCCGCCGGCGTCGACTTCGAGGCTCTGCGGACCGTCGACTTCTACACCTCGCACGAGGCGCTGCTGCTCGAGTACGAGGCGGCGATGACCCGCATCGACTCCCGCACGGGCGACCCGTACAACACCTCCGCGCACTTCCTCTGGATCGGCGAGCGCACCCGCCAGGTCGACGGCGCCCACGTGGACCTGCTCTCCCGCGTGCGCAACCCGATCGGCGTCAAGCTCGGCCCCACGACGACGGGCGAGGACGCGCTCACCCTCATGGACAGGCTCAACCCCGACGGCGAGCCCGGGCGCATCACCTTCATCACCCGGATGGGCGCCGGCAAGATCCGGGACGTCCTTCCCGGTCTGGTGGAGCGGGTGACCTCCGACGGGCGCCCCGTCACGTGGGTGTGCGACCCGATGCACGGCAACACCATCACGTCGCCGTCCGGGTACAAGACCCGCGAGTTCGCGACCGTCCTGGACGAGGTGCACGGGTTCTTCGAGGTGCACCAGGCGCTCGGCACCGTGCCGGGCGGGCTGCACGTCGAGCTCACCGGCGACGACGTCACCGAGGTGCTCGGCGGCAGCGAGGAGGTCGACGACGCCGCGCTGGCACGCCGGTACGAGACGCTCGTCGACCCGCGGCTGAACCACCAGCAGTCGCTGGAGATGGCCTTCGACGTGGCCGAGATGCTGCGCGGCCACTGAGGCCTCGCCAGGGACGACGACGGCAGCCGCAGGGGGAACGGTGGATCACGACGGCGGGCGCCACGGGCACAGCATGGGCGAGGGCATGGCGCCGGTCCCGCGCCTGCCCGCCGACCGCTTCCTGCCGCCCGGCCAGCGCCTGGTCGCCGAGGCGCCGGTCATGCACTACGGGCCGGTCCCGCGCCGTCGTCCTGAGCGCTGGCGCCTCACGGTGGGCGGCGCGACGGCGGACGGCGCCGAGCACGCGCTGACCTTCGAGCAGGTGCTCGGCCTGACCCCGCTGGAGGTCGTGGCCGACCTGCACTGCGCGACGGGCTGGTCGGCGGTGGACGAGCGCTGGTCCGGCGTGGCGGCCCGCGACGTCGTCGAGCTCGCGCCGCCGCGCACGGACGTCGAGCACGTCCTGGTCTTCGCCGAGTACGGCTACGCGGCGACGGTGCGGCTGGAGGACCTCGTCTCGCCCCGTGCCGTGCTCGCGACCCACCGCCGCGGCGAGCCGCTCAGCGACGAGCGCGGCGGACCGCTGCGGCTGATCCTGCCCCACCTGTACTCCTGGAAGGGGCCCAAGTGGGTGCGCGGCTGGAACTACCTCACCGAGGTCCAGCGGGGGTTCTGGGAGGAACGCGGCTACCACCTGCGCGGTGACGCCTGGCGCGAGGAGCGGTACTCGTACCAGGAGTGAGTCAGACGACGGTCAGCGTGATGACGCTGCCGCGGGGGAGCCTGGAGCCCGGTTCCGGGTCCTGGGCCCGCACGGTGCCGAAGAAGCCGCCGAGCACCTCCTTGACGTCGACCCGGAAGCCGGCGCCCTCCAGCGACTGCGTGGCCTCGTCGACCTGACGGCCGACGACGTCGGGCACCTCGAACAGCTCGGGGCCGAGGGAGACGGTGAGGTCGACCGCGTCACCGCGGTAGAGCTGGCCGGCGCCGGCCGCGGGGTCCTGGGAGATGACGGCGCCCTCGGGGACGGTGTCGGAGTGCGCCTCAGCGACCTCGCCGACGGTGAGCCCGGCCGACTCGAGGGCGGCGACCGCATCCCCCTTCTGGCGGCCGGTCACGTCCGGCAGCTCCACCGGCTCCCGGCCCGCGGAGACGACGAGGTCGACCGGGGTGTCGTGCGGCACCGACTCGCCGGCGGCGGGCGACGAGGAGATGACCGCCCCGGCAGGCACGGTGTCGTGGTACTCCTCGCCGGTCTCGCCGACCTGGAGCCCCTCGGCCCCGATCGCCTCCGTCGCCGCGGCGACGTCGGAGCCCGCGACCTCGGGCACGGTGAGCATCAGCACCCCGAGGGAGACCGAGATGCGGACCTGCCCGCTCTTGTGGACGTCGACGCCGGGCCCCGGGTCGGTGGAGATGACCTGGCCGGCGGCGACGTCGTCGTGGTGCGTCCGGCTCACGACCGGCTCGAGGCCGGCCTCCCGGACCTGGGCGACGGCCGCGTCCTCCTCGAGGCCGACCACCGCCGGCGTGGCGACCGTGGCGCCCGGGCCGACCTGGAACCACCACAGCGCACCGGCACCGGTGACCAGCACCAGCGCCAGAAGCACCGCCAGCACGCGGGGCCAGGCACGGCGACGAGGCGGGGGCTGTGCCGGCGACGCGGGCTCGGTGCGGGTGATGGCGCCGATCGGCAGGGCGATGGTGCCGGCCGTGGGGGCGACCGTGGTCAGGGCCGTGTCGGTGCCGGGCCGGGTGGCGTCGTCGTGGTCGTGGTGCCGGTCGTCACGCGCCGCTCCGGTCACGGTCTCGCCCGGGGAGGGCGCGACGGCGGCGCGGCGGGAGAGCGTGGCGGGATCGAGCGCGGCGGCGCAGCGCCTGACCAGGGTCAGCGCGGCGGCCGCGTCCTCGGGGCGTTCGTCGAGCTCGCGTGCGGTCAGCGCCGCGACGAGCTCGTCGACCTCCTTGGGGAGCCACGGGACGACGGCGGAGGGCGCCGGCACCCGGCCGTTGACGTGCTGGAAGGCGACCCGGATCGGGGCCTCACCGGTGAAGGGCTGGCGTCCGGTGACCAGCTCGTACAGCAGCACACCCACCGCGTAGACGTCGGCCCTCGGGTCGGCGCGGCCCTCGGTGACGATCTCGGGCGCCAGGTAGGCGACGGTGCCCAGCACCGTGCCGGTCGACGCGGCCGTCGCCTCGGTGACGGCCCGGGCGAGCCCGAAGTCGGCGACCTTGGCGCGGCCCTCCGGCGTCAGCAGGACGTTCTCCGGCTTGATGTCGCGGTGCACCAGTCCCGCCCGGTGGGCGGCGGCCAGCGCGTCGAGCACCTGGTCGGTGAGCGAGAGCGCCTCGCCGAGCGGGAGGGCACCGTCACGACGCAGCAGCGTGCGCAGGTTGGGCCCGTCGACGTACTCCATCGTCAGGTAGCTGGCCTCGCCCGCGAGGCCCTGGTCGTGCACCGCGACGACGCCGGGGTGCGTGAGTCGGGCGGCGGCGCGCGCCTCACGCCGGAACCGGGCGACGAAGTCGGGGCTCTCGGCCAGGTGCGCGTGCATCACCTTCACCGCGACGGTGCGGTCCAGGCGCCGGTCGGTGGCGCGGTACACCGTCGCCATCCCGCCGCGCGCGATGCGGGAGGTCACCTCGTACCGGTCGTCGACCAGGTGGCCGATCATCGGGTCGAGGGTCGCGGCGTCCACGACGTGAGGGTAACCGCCCCGGGTCGGCGCGGGCGGTCGGCATGCCGTATCTCACGCCGGACGGGGTGTGACGACGAGGGCCGGGCCCCGTGGCCCGGCCCTCGTCCCGGCGTCCCGGACGCCTGTGACGACGTCAGAAGCGGTTCATGTGCGCCTTGACGTTCGCGACGTACATCTTGGTGTCGGAGAACATCCCGTTGCGCTTCACCGAGCCGGCGCCCTGGTAGTACCCGGCGATGCCGGTCTCCAGGTCGGGCGCCGTGCGCTGCAGCTGGCGGATGATCGCCACGCCGGCCACCACGTTGTCGTACGGGTCGAGCAGGTTGAGCTTGCGGCCGACCAGGTCGGACGCCCACTCCCCGGAGGACGGGATGACCTGCATCGTGCCGATCGCGTTGGCGGGGGAGACGGAGGCGTGGTTGAAGCCGGACTCCTGGTACGCGTGGGCCTGCGCGAGCGCGGGGTCGACGCCCATCTGGGCGGCGACCTGGGCCACCAGTGCCTGCATGTGCGCCCGCGACGGCACGCCGGTGGCCAGCAGCGTGGCCTTGTTGGCGTTCGCCGAGGCGACGGTGGCCTCCGGGTAGGTCCGGCCGAGGAAGGTGCTCGGCACGAGGGGAGTGGAGGTCGGCGTGGTGGACGGCGTCGCCGCCGCCGTGGAGGGGACCTGGAGCTTCTGGCCCACGTAGATCAGGCCGGACGCGCTCAGGCGGTTCGCGTCGATGACGGCGGAGACGGTCGTGCCCCACTTCTTGGCCAGGCCCGAGACCGTGTCGCCGGAGCGCACGGTGTACGTCCCGGAGGAGGCGCCGGCCGGCGCCGGGCTCGTCGGCGCCGCGGGAGCCGGCGCGGCGGGGGAGGAGGCGGCGGAGCCGGGGAGCACGAGCTTCTGCCCGACGTAGATCAGGCCCGACGCACGCAGGTTGTTCGCGCCGATGATCGCGCTGACAGTGGTGCCGTACTTCTTCGCCAGGCCCGAGACGGTCTCCCCGGCACGGACGGTGTGGCTGCGCGTCGCGACGGCGACGGGGGCCGGGGCCGGGGCCGTCGGGACGGCGGTGGCACCCGGGGCGGAGGAGCTGGGCAGCGCGGCCACGCCCGAGAACGTCAGTCGCTGACCCACGTAGATGCGGTCCGGGGAGGACAGGCCGTTCGCCCGGACGACGGCGGACACGGTCGTGCCGTACCTCTTCGCCAGCTCGGAGACGGTCTCGCCGGCGGCGACCGTGTGGGTGACGGTCGCACCCGCCGTGCTCGCCACGCTGACCGCGGGGCGCGCGCTGGGGGCCGCCGCGGAGGGGATCTTCAGCATCTGCCCGACGCGGATGAGCGCGCGGGAGTCGAGGTTGTTCGCGCGGACGATCGCGCTCACCGAGGACCCGGTGCGGGCGGCGATGTGGGAGACGGTGTCGCCCGACTGCACCCGGTAGGTCATCGTCGGCGTCGACGTGCGGGCCTGCGGGGCGAGCGCGGTGGCACCGACCGTGGCGCCGTGCACGCCGGCGCCGGTCGGGACCGGGGCCGCCTGCGCCGTGGCGGCCGGGACCGCGACGCCGACGGCGGTCGTCGCGGCGAGGGCCAGACCGATACCGGCCCGTCCCGCGTGGGTGCGGGCAGTGGTGCGAGAGGCGTTCTCGACCTTCGACATCGATCCTCCAAGGAACGTGCACAGGGGGACACCGGCTCGCAGACGCCCGAGTCCCGTTGTCCGGGGCTTCTCGTGTGAACTGTGTTGTCGGTGGTGCACATGTGACTGATGAAACGAGTGTGACACTAGCGACTAGTGTGGCGTGTCGACAACCGCTTGTCCGAATATCCGAATAGGCTCCTCCCGTGAGCGTCGTGCCTGAGGAGCCTGCCCGTTGGTACTCCGTGCCCGAGGTGGCCGAGCTGATCGGCATCCGGCTGCGGGACGTGCGCGCGATGCTGCGCGACCACAAGCTGCTGGCGGTGCCCCGTGGACCGAACGACGCCCTGTCGGTGCCGGCCGAGCTCCTGCTCGGCCCGGACGAGCAGGACGGCCCCGGCCCGCTGCCCGCGCTGCGCGGCACACTGATGGTGCTCGCCGACTCCGGCTACGACCCGGAGGAGTCGTTCCGCTGGCTGTACACGCGGCACGACGAGCTCGACGAGACGCCGATCGCCGCCCTGCGCGCGCGCCGCACGCACGCGGTCCGGCGAGCCGCCCAGACGATCGCGTTCTGATCGCGGACTGACCGTCGCACCCCGCCCGCGGTACCGCGGGCGCGGCCGGGCGACGCTCAGGCGGTGCGCCGGGTGAGGGCGTCCGCCAGCTCGCGCAGGAGAGCGTCCGCCCTCGGGGGCAGCGATGCGGCCTCCAGCGCGGCCAGGCCGGCGGCGTGACGCTCCGCGATGAGCCGCTCGTGCGCCTCGACGGCGCCGGTCGCCCGCATGACGTCCTGGAGACGGGCGACCTCGTCGTCGCCCAGGTCCGGAGCGCCGACCCGCTCCTGGACGAACGCCCGGTCGGCCCCGTCCGCCCGTTGCAGGGTCATCGCCAGCAGGACGGTCCGCTTCCCCTCGCGCAGGTCGTCGCCGGCGGGCTTGCCGGTGGTGGAAGGGTCCCCGAAGACGCCGAGCTCGTCGTCGCGCAGCTGGAACGCCTCGCCGAGCGGCAGCCCGACGGCGGAGAGGGCGGCGAGGAGGTCGTCGTCGGCGCCCGCGAGCGCGGCACCCGTCACGAGCGGGTGCTCCACCGAGTACCGCGCCGACTTGTGGCGGACCACCTGCAGCGCGCGGGCGAGCGAGGCCTCGCCGTCGTCCTCCCAGGGCTGGGCCTGGGAGCGGATGTCGAGGTACTGCCCCAGCGCCACCTCGGCCGTCATGGCGTCGTAGATGCGCCGCGCGCGCGGACCTGCCGCCGGGCCGGCCGCCGCCTGCGCGGCATCCATCTCCATCGAGGACAGCGAGAGCAGCAGGTCGCCGAGGACGATGGCGCCGGCCTGGCCGTAGGCGTCGGCGCTGCCCAGCCACCCGCGCTCCGCGTGCTCGCCGGCGAACCGGCGGTGGGCGGCGGGCATGCCGCGGCGGGTGAGGGAGTCGTCCATGACGTCGTCGTGCACGAGCGCCGCCCCCTGGAACAGCTCCAGGGCGCTGCCGGCGAGCACCACCGGCCCTTCCAGCGGTGCCGAGGAGGCGCAGGTCCACCCCGCGCCGCACAGCAGCGCCCGCAGCCGCTTGCCGCCGCCCAGCAGGGACCTGGCCGGGGCGAGGAACTCGCCCAGCGGTGCGCCCACGTCCGCGAAGGGCGTGGTCCGCTCGTCGAGGGCGGCCAGGACGCGCGTCGAGACGGCGTCGCGAAGGTCGGTCAGAACGCTCTGCATGCCCCGACCCTATGCGGACAGGACCGGGTCGGACGTCCGGTCGGGAGTGAGGTTCGCCCGTGCGGCACGCCCGACGGGACGCTGTGCACAGCCGTGGCCTGAACGGTGCTCCGTGCACAGGCAGGGCCGCGGCACTGCCTGTGCACAGGGCGCGGGCGGGCCGGCGCCCGCCTCGGGCTGGATGGCCCCATGACCACCGCACAGACCATCCGCCTCAGCGAGTCCTGCGACCTCCTCGCCCTCGTGCCGTACCGGCTCGGCTTCCACCCCGCAGAGTCCGCCGTCCTCGTCACCCTGACCGGCACGCCACAGGGCACGCGCCGGGTCGGGCTCGTGGCACGCATGGACCTCAGCGACCTCGACGAGCCCAGCAGGGGTCCCGCGGCCGCGGCGGTCCTGGCGGGCCACGTCGCCGCGACGGAGCCGGACGAGGGGCTCCTGGTGCTCTACACCGACACCCCGGACGACTCCGGCCGGCTGGAGGCCGTCGTCGCCCACCTCACGGACGCTCTGGACGCCGAGCTGTGGCCGGTCGCCCCCGACCTCGAGACGTGGGTCGTGGGCCCGGACGGCTGGGCGCACCTCGACGCGTGCGACTGCTGCCCCGCCGCCGGTCGCCCCCTCGCCGAGCTCTCGGCGTCGGCGGGGGCCCTCGCGATGGTCGTCGCCGGGTACGGCGCCACCGGCCGGCGGTCCGACCTGGGGGTCGAACGGGTGACGGACACCGACGCGCTGGGGGCTGCGCACGTCGCGGCGGAGGAGGAGCGGCGACGCCGGGCGGCGGTGCTGCGCTCCTGCGGCGGTGCGCCTCTCGTGCGCGGGGCGGCGTTCGGCGTACCCGGCGCCCGGCCCGCCCGCGACCAGCTCCCGCTCGAGCGCTGGCGGGAGGACGCGGCACGCCTGTGGGACGGTGCGGTCGCCAGCGCCGGACCGGGCCCGGCCGGCGGGGCGTCCGCCGAGGCGCTCGGCAGGCTCCTCGTCGCGCTCGGGGACAAGGTGGTCCGAGACGCCGTCGTCGCCGCGGCCATGGTGGGCGGGGGCGCGTGCACGGCGGAGTTCCTGGACCCCGACGTGGTCGTGCGCGCCTTCGAGACCGAGACGCCGCCGGACCTCGGTGCCGTCGGCGCCGCGATCGCGCTCGCCCACCGGGTAGCGGCGCACGCACCGCCCGGCGACGGCGGCCCGGCCCTCGGCCTGCTGGCCTACCTCGCGTGGTGGGGGAACGAGGGGGCGCGGGCCGACGTCGTCGCGCGGCAGGCCCTCGCCGAGGAGCCCGGGCACCGACTGGCCGAGCTGGTGGTCGCCGCGCTCGACGCCGGCGTGCCGCCCGCGTGGGTGGGGCGTCGATGACGGACCCGTCCCGCAGCCGCTCTCCCGGCCCGCCACGCGCTCTCCGGGTCCTGGCCGGGCCGCCGATCGGGTAACGTCCCCGCCACGGTCACCGGGGGCCGCCCTCTCGGCGGCAGGAACGGAGCAGGTATGGCGGTCGTCGTGGGTTACGTGACCACGAAGGAAGGCTCGGCGGCGCTCGACGCGGCCGTGACGGAGGCCCGACGGCGGGACTCGCGCCTCGTCGTGGTCCTCGCGCGCCGCTCGCAGGGCGAGGAGAGCTCGACGCTCGAGGCCGAGGCCGACACCGTGCGCGACCTCCTCGACGACGCCGACATCGCGTACGACATCCGGCAGCTGCGCCGCTCCGAGGATGTCGCGGAGTCGCTCGTCGCGACCGCGGAGGAGGTCGGCGCCGAGCTCATCGTCATCGGACTGCGCCGCCGCTCGCCCGTGGGCAAGCTCATCCTGGGCTCGAACGCGCAGCGCATCCTGCTCGACGCGCCCTGCCCCGTCCTCGCCGTCAAACCCGTCAGCGCCCCCTGAGGCTGCCCGCCCCGCGGGCGGTGGTAGCGTGCAGCCACGCGGGAGCCGGTAGTGGGCGCCGCCACAAACTGCATATCGGGCCGTCATGAGTCGGCACGGGAGAGTCGTCCTCGCGACGCACCGAAGGAGCAACCGCCCCGGCAATCTCTCAGGTTCCAGCACCGTGTCGATCAGGCCACTCTGGAAAGCAGTCCCACGCGCGGCCTCGTGCGGCGCGTGACGGCTCACCCACGGTGAAAGGGATCCACGGGGATCCCGAAGCTCTCAGGTAACCAGCACAGAGGGGGAGCCGTTCGACGTGCGCGACCGCGCACCGGCCCGACGACCGACGGAGCTCCACGCATGACCACCGACCTCCTGCGCACCCCGCTCTACCCCGTGCACCGCGACGCCGGCGCGGCCAGCACACCGTTCGCGGGCTGGGAGATGCCGCTGCGCTACACCTCCGACCTCGCCGAGCACGCCGCGGTGCGCGAGCGCGCCGGCCTGTTCGACCTGTCCCACATGGGCCAGATCGAGGTGTCCGGCCCGGGGGCGGCGGACGCGCTGGACCACGCCCTCGTCTCCCGCAGCTCGACCCTGGCCGTCGGGCGGGCCCGCTACACGATGATGGTCGCGCCCGACGGCGGGGTGCTGGACGACCTCATCGTCTACCGCCTCGCCGAGACGGAGTTCCTCGTCGTCGCCAACGCCGCCAACCGCACCGTCGTGCTCGACGAGCTGACCGTCCGTTCCGGCGAGCGCGTCCACATCGCCGACCGCACCGAGGCGCGTGCGCTCGTGGCGCTGCAGGGCCCGGTCTCCACCGAGGTGCTCCAGCGCGTCACCGACGCCGACCTCGGAGCGCTGCGGTACTACGCGTCGGCCCCCGCCGAGGTCGCGGGCGTGCCCGTACTCCTCGCCCGTACCGGCTACACCGGCGAGGTGGGGTTCGAGCTGTCCGCCCCGGCCTCCTCCGCCGTCGACCTGTGGACCGCGCTGCTGGAGGCCGGCTCGGACGCCGGGGTGGTCCCGTGCGGGCTCGCCTGCCGCGACACGCTCCGGCTCGAGGCCGGCATGCCCCTGTACGGGCACGAGCTCACCCGCGACGTCACGCCCTACGAGGCCGGGCTGGGCCGCGTCGTCGACCTCGAGCATGACTTCGTCGGCCGCGACGCCCTCGCCCGGCGCGCGGAGAACCCGACCGGGACGACGCTCGTCGGTCTCGCCGGGGAGGGCCGGCGCGCCGCCCGCGCGGGCAGCGCGGTGCTCGACGGCGACGGCGAGATCGGCACGGTGACCTCCGGCGTCCTGTCTCCCACGCTCGGCCGCCCGATCGCCATGGCGCTCCTCGACGAGGCCCGCGCCGCCGTTGGGACCGTCCTGGAGGCCGACGTGCGCGGCCGCCGCCAGCCCATGACCGTCGTCGACCTCCCCTTCTACCGCCGGCCCCGATGACCCGGCGCACCAGACCTGACGGCGCCGCACGGCGTCCGTCCCGCACCTCGTCCCCGACCAGTCATTCCCGCACCGAACGGAGCCACCCGTGAGCTACCCCGACGACCGCCAGTACACCGCCGACCACGAGTGGATCGCCGTCGACGGCGACACCGCGCGCGTGGGCATCACCTCCTACGCCACCGAGGCGCTCGGCGACGTGGTGTACCTCGACCTGCCCGAGGTCGGCGCCACCGTCTCGGCCGGCGAGTCCTGCGGCGAGATCGAGTCCACCAAGTCCGTCTCCGACCTCGTGGCCCCCGCCGGGGGCGAGGTCCTCTCGGTGAACGAGGCAGCCGTCGACTCGCCCGAGACCGTCAACTCCGACCCGTACGACGAGGGCTGGCTCTACACCCTGCGCGTGACCGACCTGCCCGAGGGCCTCCTCGACGCCGACGGCTACGCCTCGCTGGTGGAGGGGCAGGGCGCGTGAGGGCGTTCTCCGACCGTCACATCGGGACCGACGCCGGCGCGCAGGAGCAGATGCTCGCCGCCGTCGGCGTCACCACCCTCGAGGAGCTGGTCGAGGCGGCCGTCCCGGACTCGATCCAGGACGAGGGCGCACCCGCCGGCCTGCCCGAGGCCGCGTCTGAGCACGAGGTGCTCGCCCGCCTGCGCGGCCTCGCCGCCCGCAACACGGTGCGGACCTCGATGATCGGCCAGGGGTACTACGACACGCTCACCCCGCCGGTCATCCAGCGCAACGTGCTGGAGAACCCCGCCTGGTACACCGCCTACACCCCGTACCAGCCCGAGATCTCCCAGGGCCGCCTCGAGGCGCTGCTGAACTTCCAGACGATGGTCATCGACCTCACCGGCCTGGAGGTGGCCGGGGCGTCCATGCTCGACGAGGCGACCGCGGCCGCCGAGGCGATGCTGCTGGCCCGCCGGGCCACGAAGGGCGCGGGGGGCCGGTTCGTCGTCGACGCGGACACCCTCGCCCAGACCCTGGCGGTGCTGGAGACCCGGGCGGCCCCGCTCGGCATCGAGCTCGTGCGCGCCGACCTCGCCGAGGGGCTCGACGGCGTCGACCTCGACGGCGTCTTCGGCGTGCTCGTCCAGCTTCCCGGCGCGTCGGGGCGGGTGCTGCCCCGCTCGGTGCTCGACCGGGTCGTCGGCGCCGCCCACGAGGCCGGCGCGCAGGTGGTCGTCGCGGCCGACCTGCTGGCGGCGACGCTCCTCACGCCCGCCGGCGAGCTCGGCGCGGACATCGCAGTCGGCACCACCCAGCGTTTCGGGGTGCCGCTCGGTCTCGGCGGTCCGCACGCCGGCTACCTGAGCGTGCGCAAGGGCCTGGAGCGTCAGCTTCCCGGCCGGCTGGTCGGGGTCTCCCGCGACGCCGACGGCGACACCGCGCTCCGGCTCGCGCTGCAGACCCGCGAGCAGCACATCCGCCGGGAGAAGGCCACCTCGAACATCTGCACCGCCCAGGTCCTGCTCGCCGTCATGGCCTCGATGTACGCCGTGTACCACGGGCCCGACGGGCTTCGGGAGATCGCCGAGGGCGTCCACACCCGGACGCGCGCGCTCGCGGCCGGGCTGCGGCGGGCGGGGGTCCGCCTCGCCCACGAGCACTACTTCGACACCCTCGAGCTGGACGTGCCGGGGCAGGCCGAGGCCGTGCGCCGGGCGGCGCTGGAGGAGAACATCACCGTCTGGGTCGAGGACGGCGACCGCGTGCGAGTCTCCGTGGACGAGGCCACCACCGACGAGGACGTCGCCGCGCTCGCGGCGGCGGTCGCCCGGACGGTCGGGGCTGCGGCCGACGCCGCCCCCGGCGGCGGTGCGGACGACATGCGGCCCGAGGAGACGGCCGGGGGGGCCGCCGAGGTGGCCCTGCCCGCGGACATGCGCCGCACCAGCGAGTACCTCACGCACCCCGTCTTCTCGAGCTACCGCACCGAGACGGCGATGATGCGCTACCTGCGCCGGCTCTCGGACAAGGACTACGCGCTCGACCGAGGCATGATCCCGCTCGGCTCGTGCACGATGAAGCTCAACGCGGCGGCCGAGATGGCCGCGATCAGCTGGCCGGGCTTCGCCCGCATCCACCCCTTCGCGCCGGCCGAGGACGTCGAGGGCTACCTGGAGCTGATCCACGACCTCGAGCGCTGGCTGGCCGCCGCCACCGGCTACGACGCCGTGAGCCTGCAGCCCAACGCCGGCTCGCAGGGCGAGCTCGCCGGCCTGCTGGCCATCCGGGGCTACCACCGCTCCCGCGGGGACTCCGAGCGCGACGTGTGCCTGATCCCGGCCTCCGCGCACGGCACCAACGCGGCGTCCGCGGTGCTGGCCGGCCTGCGCGTGGTCGTCGTGGCCACCGACGAGGGCGGCAACGTCGACGTGGCGGACCTGCACGCCAAGATCGAGGAGCACGCCTCCCGGCTCGCCTGCATCATGATCACCTACCCGTCCACCCACGGGGTGTACGAGGAGCAGGTCCGCGAGGTCTGCGAGGCGGTGCACGCCGCGGGCGGCCAGGTCTACATCGACGGCGCGAACCTCAACGCCCTCGTGGGGCACGCCCGTCCCGGCGCCTTCGGCGGGGACGTCTCCCACCTGAACCTGCACAAGACCTTCTGCATCCCCCACGGCGGCGGGGGCCCGGGCGTCGGGCCGGTCGCGGCGCGGGCGCACCTCGCGCCCTTCCTGCCGGGCCACCCGCTGGCGCAGGACGGCGACCGGCGCTCCGGGGCCGTCTCCGCGGCGCCGTACGGCTCGCCGTCGATCCTTCCCATCAGCTGGGCGTACATCGCGCTCATGGGCGGGGAGGGGCTGCGGCGCGCCACCGGAGCGGCGGTTCTCGCCGCGAACTACGTGGCCGCCCGGCTGCAGGAGTACTACCCGGTCCTCTACCGGGGCGAGAGCGGCCACGTCGCTCACGAGTGCATCCTCGACCTACGGCCGCTGCGGGCCGCCACCGGCGTCACGGTGGACGACGTCGCCAAGCGCCTCATCGACTACGGCTTCCACGCCCCGACCATGAGCTTCCCGGTCGCCGGCACCCTGATGGTCGAGCCGACCGAGAGCGAGGACCTGGCCGAGCTCGACCGGTTCTGCGAGGCGATGGCGGCCATCCACGCCGAGGCGCAGCAGGTGGCGGCCGGTGCCTGGCCGCAGGAGGACAACCCGCTCGTCAACGCCCCGCACACGGCGCAGATGCTGACGGGGGAGTGGGACCACCCGTACACGCGGGCCGAGGCCGTCTACCCGGTGCCCTCGCTGGTCGAGGGCAAGTACTGGCCGCCCGTGCGACGCGTGGACGGCGCCTACGGCGACCGGCACCTCGTCTGCGCGTGCCAGCCCGTCGAGGCGTACGGCACGACGTCCTGACGCGGACGGCGGACGGCGGCCGACGAGCTACCGACGGCGCCCCGGGCGGTCCGTGAGCGGACCGCCCGGGGCGCCGTCGTGCCGTGCGCGCGGGCACCGTCGTCGCGCACGCACAGGGATACGGGCCCGACGGAGGGCATAACCATGGGGGTCGCGACGTTGTGACGGGTGCGGCGGGCAGCCGGGCCCGCCGATCTCGGATGTCGCCACGACCACGAACAAGGGTGCCGGGCTGGCTCGCCGAGGCTATAATTATAGGGTTGCGACGGTCTGAACGGATCGATCGTCGGCCCCCGCACCCCGCCGAAAGGTTATTCGTGACGTCCTCCTCTGCCTCCAAGACCACCTCCGCCCGCAAGGCGGGCCAGCCCGCTGAGGCCCCGGTGGACCAGGCTGCGCCGGCCGAGACGGCCGCGGCGCGGAAGGCGACGTCGAAGACTGCCGCCAAGAAGGCGCCGGCCAAGGCCCAGCCCGCGGAGCCCGCCAAGTCCGCCTCGCGCGCCAAGAAGGGTTCGCTCAAGGCGGTGCCCGACGTCGCCGAGGAGCCCGAGGCCAAGGACGACGAGACGCCCGCCGGCGAGACCGGCTTCGTCGTCTCGGACGCCGACGACGACGACGCGCCCGTCCAGCAGGTCGTCACCGCCGGGGCCACCGCGGACCCGGTGAAGGACTACCTCAAGCAGATCGGCAAGGTCGCCCTGCTGAACGCCGAGCAGGAGGTCGAGCTCGCCAAGCGCATCGAGGCCGGCCTGTTCGCCGAGGAGAAGCTGGCGGCCGAGAGCGAGAACCTGGCACCGAAGCTGCGCCGCGAGCTGCAGTGGATCGCCAACGACGGTCACCTCGCCAAGAACCACCTGCTCGAGGCGAACCTCCGTCTCGTGGTCTCCCTGGCCAAGCGGTACACCGGTCGCGGCATGCTGTTCCTGGACCTGATCCAGGAGGGCAACCTCGGTCTGATCCGCGCGGTGGAGAAGTTCGACTACACCAAGGGCTACAAGTTCTCCACCTACGCCACGTGGTGGATCCGTCAGGCCATCACCCGTGCGATGGCGGACCAGGCGCGCACCATCCGCATCCCGGTCCACATGGTCGAGGTCATCAACAAGCTCGCCCGCGTGCAGCGGCAGATGCTCCAGGACCTGGGCCGGGAGCCCACCCCGGAGGAGCTCGCCAAGGAGCTCGACATGACCCCCGAGAAGGTCGTCGAGGTCCAGAAGTACGGCCGCGAGCCGATCTCGCTGCACACCCCGCTGGGCGAGGACGGCGACAGCGAGTTCGGTGACCTCATCGAGGACTCCGAGGCCGTCGTCCCGGCCGACGCGGTCAGCTTCACGCTCCTGCAGGAGCAGCTCCACGCCGTGCTCGACACGCTCTCCGAGCGAGAGGCGGGCGTCGTCTCCATGCGGTTCGGGCTGACCGACGGACAGCCGAAGACCCTCGACGAGATCGGCAAGGTCTACGGCGTGACGCGCGAGCGGATCCGCCAGATCGAGAGCAAGACCATGTCGAAGCTCCGTCACCCCAGCCGCTCGCAGGTCCTGCGCGACTACCTGGACTGAGCTGCCCGCACGCACGGCACGAGGCCCGCACCGTCACGGTGCGGGCCTCGTGCTCTTCGGGCGCTGCGGCGCAGGCTATCCCGGTGACGGGCGACGACGACGTGCCGCGTGCGCAGGGTGCGAGATGGCCTTCCAGACCGATCGTCGTGGCCCTGGCCGTCAGCGTCGCCGCGCACGCCTGGGGCGCGAGCAGGGCGCTCCGGAAGGAGCAGCGCTCGCTCGACGCGCTCTTCCCGTCGCCGGAAATCAGCGTGAGCTCGCCACCGGGGCGCCCGTAGGCTCGCGGCCATGACGACGCCGCCGCTCGCCCCGCCCCGTGCCACCGCCCTGACCTGGCGCCCGATCGCCGTCGCCGACGTGCCGTCCTGGCACGAGCTCGTGCAGGCAGTGGAGGCGCACGACGACACCTCGGAGCGCAACACGCCCGACGACCTTGTCGACACGCTGACGGACGGCAGCTGGAAGGACCCTGCCGCCGACACGATCCTCGGGCTCGACAACGACGGCCTGCCGCGCGCGTTCGGCGTCGTCGAGGTCCGGCCGGGCGACACCCGCACCGTGCGCGCCTTCTGCTGGGGCGGCGTCCATCCGGGATGGAGGGGCCGCGGCATCGGCCGGGAGGTCCTGCGCTGGCAGGAGGAGTGCGCCCGGCGGAAGGTCGCCGTTGCCGCGCGCGAGCTCCCCGCCGTGATGCGGGTGCACGCCGACGAGCACGTGCTGCCCGCGCGCCGCCTGCTCGAGCGTGCGGGGTTCCGCCCGGAGCGCTGGTTCGTCGACATGACCCGCCCGCTCGACGCCGCTCACCCTGTCCCGGAGATCATCCTGGAGGCGCCCCTGCGGCTGGTGCCCCTCGGCGACGTCCCGGCCGAGGCGGTCAGGCTCGCCCACAACGAGTCCTTCGCCGGGCACTGGGGCAGTGAGCCTCGTTCTGCCGAGGACTGGCAACGGTCGGTGGTCGGCTCGCGATACCTCCGGCCGGACTGGAGCTTCGTGGTGCTCGACGGGGACGAGGTCGCAGGGTACACGGTCGCCTCGGCCTACGAGCAGGACTGGGAGGTCCAGGGCTACACCTGCGGCTGGACGGACCTCCTAGGCGTGCGGCCGGCCTGGCGCCGCCGGGGCGCCGCGCCCGCGCTGCTGGCCGCCTCCATGCGCGCGTTCGCCGCCGCCGGCATGGAGCGTGCCGATCTGGGCGTGGACACCGAGAACGGGTCCGGGGCCCTGGCGCTGTACACGCGCCTCGGCTATCGCGCCGACCGGAAGGGCATTGCCTACACCAAGGCTCTCTGACCGAGCCGTAGCACCGCGAACCGTCCGCGGCGCCGCCCACCGCCAACCAACCGCGGCGCCACCGACCGCCACGCGCGGGTGGGCGCCACGCGCCGATGCCACTACGCGCCATGCGCCATACGTCGGTGACCGCAGGTGGACCGCCGTCGGCGTCCAAACATCTAGTTGCAAAGGAGTGCTTGCAAAGGCTCCTTTGTATCGGTACGGTTCTCGCATGACCACCGGCCAGCCCGCCCCGCAGGAGCGGCCCCAGCGCGTCCTCGACGTCGTGGCGCTCAAGGCGCTCGCGCACCCGCTGCGCACCCAGCTGTGGGACGCGCTGATGGCGGGTCCTGCGACGGCCAGCCAGCTTGCCGAGCGGCTCGGGGAGTCCTCGGGCCTGACCAGCTATCACCTGCGCCAGCTCGCCAAGCACGGCTTCATCGAGGAGGCGCCCGGGCGGGGCACGGGGCGCGAGAAGTTCTGGCGCGTCGTCGAGGCGGACACCCGTATCGAGCACGGGCGTGCACGGACGCCGGCCGGTCGTGAGGCTCTCGCGATCTTCGGCGACGAGTGGTTGCGGCTGCGCTACCGCTCCGCCGCCCGCTACCACGAGCGCAAGCGCTCGGGCCGTGAGGAGGAGTGGGCCGGGGCCGCTGCCGACCTGGACTCCTACCTGCATGCGACCCGGGAGGAGCTCTCCGAGATGGTCGAGGAGTACACGGAGCTTCTCACCCGGTGGGGGGAGCGGCTGGGCGCCCGGAGCGAGAACGAGCGCCCGCCCGGCGCCCGGACCGTCGAGATCCAGTTCCGAGCGTTTCCGCGCGATCCTGGCGCGCCCCCGGGCGCCGGGACGAGCGACGACCGACCTGCCGAGGGGAGGGAGAGATGATGGACCCGAGCCTGATCGACGCCTTCACCGCACGCAGCCTGGGCGTGCCGATGGACGAGATGCTGCGGGGCCGGGCCGCACGGCTCAGCCCTCGCCGCAGCGCCCGTCGGCGCACCCCGTTCCTCAGCACGGACCGCCCCCGGCCCGACGCGCAGCTCTGACTGGCGCGCAGCTCTGAGAAGAAGTGATACGACGACAACGACGGCCGCCACCCGTTCGGGTGGCGGCCGTCGTCGCAGTTCGGGTCGCGGTCAGCGGGCCGCGGCGCCCTCCTCGGAGTGGAGGCGGTCGGTCTCGTCGTGGATCTGCGTGGCGACCTTGCGCAGGGCGTCCTGGTGCTTGCGGGCGTGGTGGGCGCAGAAGAGCAGCTCACCCGTCGCCATGTGCACGCGGACGTACGCCTGCGCACCGCAGGCGTCGCAGCGGTCCTGGGCGGTCAGGGCGGGGACATCGGTCGTAGTGCTCACACCGACATACAACCATCAGACCCCGCCTTCCATACCGCGGGGGCGCGGCGGTTCGCTCCCGGCGTAGCAGCTGTGGCCCCCGACACCGGCGCCGTCGCGGTGATCCGGCGCACGACTCGCGGGTCGGAGCAGGAACCGGCGCCGCAGAAAACCTAGGATCGTCGGGTGTCCACCGCCATCGCCACCGGGTCCAGCTACACCGCGCGCCACCTCTCCGTGCTCGAGGGGCTCGAGGCCGTCCGCAAGCGGCCCGGCATGTACATCGGCTCGACCGACTCGCGCGGGCTCATGCACTGCCTGTGGGAGATCATCGACAACTCGGTCGACGAGGCGCTCGAGGGGCACGCGAGCAAGATCGACATCGTGCTCCACCCGGACAGCTCGGTGGAGGTGCGCGACGACGGCCGCGGGATCCCGGTCGACACCGTCGAGTCGGTCGGTCTCAGCGGCGTCGAGGTTGTCTTCACGAAGCTGCACGCCGGCGGGAAGTTCGGCGGCGGCTCGTACGCGGCCTCGGGCGGCCTCCACGGTGTGGGCGCCTCGGTGGTCAACGCGCTCTCCTCGCGGCTCGACGTCGAGGTCGACCGCGGCGGCAAGACCTACCGCATGACCTTCCACCGCGGCGAGCCGGGCGTGTTCGACGACCGCAAGGGCGTCTCACCGGACGCCCCGTTCGAGCCGTTCACCTCCTCCTCGGAGCTCACGGTGGCCGGCAAGGTCAAGCGCGGGGTGTCGGGCACCCGGGTGCGCTACTGGGCCGACCGCCAGATCTTCCCGGTGACCGCGGAGTTCTCCTACGCGGACCTCGTCGAGCGGGCGCGGCAGACCTCCTTCCTCGTCCCCGGGCTGACCCTGACGGTGCGCGACGAGCGCGGTCTGCCCGGCACGCCGGGGGAGGCGGGGCCGGTCGAGGAGGTCTTCCGGCACGACGGCGGAGTGGTCGACTTCGCGGAGTTCCTCGCCACCGACGCGTCGGTGACCGACACCTGGCGGCTCCAGGGCGAGGGCACGTTCACCGAGGTCGTCCAGCAGCTCGACGGCAAGGGGCACCTGCGCCCCGTGGAGCTGGAGCGGCGCTGCGAGGTGGAGATCGCGCTGCGGTGGGGCATCGGCTACGACACCACCGTGCGGACCTTCGTCAACATCATCGCCACGCCCAAGGGCGGCTCCCACCTCGCCGGGTTCGAGCAGGGGCTGCTGAAGACGCTGCGCAAGCAGATCGAGACCAACGCCCGCCGGCTGAAGGTCACCGCCCGGGACGGCAAGGTCGAGAAGGACGACGTCCTGGCCGGGCTGACCGCCGTCGTCACGGTCCGGTTCCCCGAGCCGCAGTTCGAGGGGCAGACCAAGGAGGTCCTGGGCACGGCCCCGATCCGCGGCATCGTGTCCAAGGTCGTCGAGACCGAGCTGACCTCGTTGCTGACGTCCGCGAAGCGCCACGAGAAGGTCCAGGCCGCCTCGCTGCTGGAGAAGGTCGTCGGCGAGATGCGGGCCCGGGTCTCGGCCCGCCTGCAGAAGGAGATCTCGCGGCGCAAGAACGCGCTGGAGTCCTCGACCCTCCCGGCGAAGCTGGCCGACTGCCGCAGCGACGACGTCGAACGCTCCGAGCTGTTCATCGTCGAGGGCGACAGCGCGCTCGGCACGGCCAAGCTCGCCCGCTCCAGCGACTTCCAGGCCCTCCTGCCCATCCGCGGGAAAATCCTCAACGTCCAGAAGGCCTCGCCGGGCGACATCCTCAAGAACGCCGAGGTGGCCTCCATCATCCAGGTCATCGGCGCCGGCTCCGGGCGCACCTTCGACATCTCCCAGGCCCGCTACGGCAAGATCGTGCTGATGACCGACGCGGACGTCGACGGCGCCCACATCCGCACCCTGCTGCTCACCCTGTTCTTCCGCTACATGCGGCCCCTGGTCGAGGCCGGGCGCGTCTACGCGGCCGTACCGCCGCTGCACCGCATCGAGATCGCGGGCTCCGGCGGGCGCAAGGGCGAGGTCGTCTACACCTACTCCGAGGCGGAGCTGACGAACCTGCTCCGCAAGCTCGAGCGGTCCGGCAAGCGGTACAAGGAGCCGATCCAGCGCTACAAGGGCCTGGGGGAGATGGACGCCCACCAGCTCGCCGAGACCACCATGGACCCCGCCCGCCGCACGCTGCGCCGCATCTCGATGGCGGACGAGGAGTCGCTCCTGGAGGCGGAACGGGTCTTCGAGCTGCTCATGGGCAACGAGGTGGCCCCGCGCAAGGACTTCATCGTCGCCGGCGCCCACCAGATCTCGGCCGACCGCATCGACGCCTGACGCCCGGCACGGCGTGGGCGCCCACGGTGAGAACGATCACCGGCGGCCAGCCAGTGCCGAAAGTCCCGATCGGTAGGATCGGGGCATGTCCTTCCAGGCGAGCTCCCGGACCCCGCTGGCCGAGAGACTGCGTGCCCCCGAGGTCGCCGAGGTGCCGGGCGCGCACCACGGGCTGACGTGGCGCACGCTCGGGGCCGAGGACGCCGACGCGGTCCTCGACCTCGTCGCCCGCTGCGCTGCCGTCGACAGGCCGGTCTCCGCGCCGAGCCCGGTCCAGGTGGCCGACGCGTTCGACCCGGCCCACACGATGGTGCGCGACTCCCTCGGCGGCTTCTCGGCCGACGGCACGCTGCAGGCCATGGCCGTCGTCTACCTCCCGCCGGGCGACACCGACATCCTGCGCGCCTTCCTCACCGCGACCATCGACCCCGCCTGGCGCGGGCGGGGCATCGGGCGGGCGCTGCTGGACTGGCAGGACGGCCGGGCCCGCCAGCTGCTCGCCGCCGACGGGCGCGACCTGCCGGCCCGGCTGGCGGCGTACGTCGACGAGCACCTCGCCGACCGCCGGCGCCTGTACGTCGCGGCCGGGTTCAGCCCCAAGCGCGTCTTCCAGGAGATGCGCCGGCCCGTGTCCGAACCTCTCCCGCCGGCCCCGCTGCCGGCAGGGATGCGCATGGTGGACTTCTCGCCGGAGCTCGACGAGGAGGTGCGGCGCACCCACAACGAGGCCTTCGCCGACCACTGGGGCTCGCAGCCCCTGACGGCGGAGTCCTGGCACCGCGTCCTGCGCGAGCTCGAGCCGCGGTGGTCGAAGGTCGCCCTGGCCCGCACCTCCGACGGCTCGGAGGAGGTGGCCGGCTACGCGCTCACCTCACGGCACGAGCACGCCTGGGCCCAGCTCGGCTTCTCGGAGGGCTACACCGAGCTCGTCGGCGTCAGGCGGACCTACCGCGGGCGGGGCGTCGCGCGGTGCCTCCTGGTCGCCGTCGTCGAGGCCCTCGCCGCGGACGGCATCGAGTCGGCCGGTCTCGACGTCGACACAGTGAACCCCAGCGGCGCCAACGGTTTCTACGAGCGTCTCGGGTACCGGCGGCAGGGCGCCCAGATCCTCTACACGATCGAGATATGAGCCCCGCCGGGTCCGGAAAATGACTCCCTCACCGTCCACGACGTAGGGTCACGCTCGTGCCAACCCCCGTCATCGATCCCGACGACGTCGCGCGCTCGTCCGCGCCGGCGCCGCTGGCCGAGCGCGCCCAGGCACCGGCAGTCCTCGTCCCGCCCCCCGACGGCGGCGGGCTCGTGTGGCGCCCGCTGACGCAGGCCGACGGCGCGGCCCTCGTCTCCCTCGTCTCCCGCATCGAGGACGCGGACAACCCGCCCTACCGCACCTCGGCCGAGGAGACGCTGGAGTACTTCCACCACAGCCACCGCTGGAGCGCCCTCGGCGCGTGGGAGGCCGACCGGCTCGTCGCGTTCGGGTTCGTGCGGGTCCGTCACGGTGACACCGTGAAGGTCCGGGCCTTCTGCTCCGGCGGGGTCACCCCGGAGCGCCGCGGGCAGGGTCTCGGCGGGGCGCTGCTGGACTGGCAGATCGGCCGGGCGCGCCAGATGCTCGCCGAGTCCGAGCGGGAGGCACCGGCCCGCATCGTCGTGCACGTGGACGACGACATGGAGGTCCTCGCCGGGCAGCTGCGCCGCCGTGGCTTCGAGCCACGCCGCTGGTACTCCCAGCTCCGGCGCGACCTCTCCCTGCCCATCCCCGACGTCCGGCTGGACCGCCCCCTGTCCGTCGAGCCGTGGACCCCCGAGATCGACGACGCCGTCCGCCGCGCCCACAACAAGGCGTTCGGGGACCAGTGGGGCTCCCAGCCGCACACCCCGGAGACGTGGGCCGAGGGCCGCACGCACCACGCCCCGAGCTGGAGCTTCGTCGCCCTGGACCGGTCCAGCGACCGCGCGCAGGTGGCCGGCTACCTCATGTCCAGCCGGTACGACCAGGACTGGCCCGCGCTCGGCTGGAGCGAGGGCTACACCGAGATCCTGGGCGTGCTGCCGGACTGGCGGGGCAAGCACGTGGCGACCGCCCTCCTGACGCGCGCCATGCGGGCGTACGCCGACGACGGCATGCAGTACGCCGGCCTGGACGTCGACGCCGACAACCCGACGGGCGCGACGGCGCTGTTCATGAACCTCGGGTACGAGCGCACCCGCGGCTCGGCCATGTACACGATCGAGATCTGAGCGGCCCACCGCGTACGGTCGCGCCCCGCCGGGCGGCCCAGCACGGCCGCGGAGGCCGGCCCGTGGGCTCGCGCGGCCACGTTGGCTGGCCGGTCGGCCCCGGGGCGGGCCACGTTGGCTGGCCGGTCGGCCCCCGGGCGGGCCACGTTGGCTGGCCGGTCGGCCCCGGGGCGGCCACGAGAACGCCCTAAGTGCTCGTCCCAGGCTCGGAACGAGCAGTGAGGGCGTTCTCGCCGGGGCGGGGGACAGCCGACGCCGCGCTGAGCCGGCCGAAGCGGGCACAGCGACGGCGGGCGGAAGGCGCCCCGCGCGTCAGCCGATCGCCGCCACCGGGGCCGGCAGGGCCTGCCCGGAGCCGTCCCGTCGCTCGTCCGGGGCGGGCAGCGGCACGGACTGGCCGCCCGACCCGACCGCGCGGGCGGGCTCGGGCCCGACCCAGGCGAGCTGGAGGCAGTCCTCGCCGCGCAGGAACCGCTGCGCGCGCACCCCGCCGGTCGCCCGGCCCTTGGCGGGGTAGCGGTCCAGCGGCGTGACCTTGGCGCTGCCGGGAACGGTCCCGGGCAGCGCGCCGGCGGTGCCGGCGATCGTGACGACGACGGAGGAGGAGACGTCGTCCTCACCGACGATCGCGAGGTGGATCAGCTGCGCACCGTCGGCGAGCCGCATCCCGGCGATCCCACGGCCCGTGCGGCCCTGCGGACGGACGGCGGAGGCGTCGAAGCGCAGCAGGTGCGCGTCGGAGGAGACCAGGACCAGTCGGTCGGCGTCGGTGGCGTGGCCGCAGCCGACCACCCGGTCGCCGTCGGCCAGCGAGATCACCTGCCAGCTGTCCTTGTTGGCGGGCCGCTCGCCGGTGACCCGCTTGACCACCCCGGCGGCGGTGGCGAGGACGAGGGGCGCGGCGTCGTCGTCGAGACGGGCGAGGCCCACGACGTCCTCGTCCTTCTCCAGGGTGAGGAGCTCGGTGAGGGGGACACCGCCGGACAGGCTCGGCGCGGCGCCGGTGGGCGGCAGGCCCGGCGCGTCCAGGACGTCCAGACGGAGCACCCGGCCCGCGGTGGTCACCACGCCCACGTGCCCGCGGACGGTGGCGGGCACGGCGTGGGCCAGCGCGTCGTGCGCGGAGCGCGGGCCCGAGCGCAGGGGGGCGTCGCCGTCGGCGGTGCGGGCGAGCAGCCCCGTGCCGGACAGGAGGACCCAGCAGGGGCCGTCGGCGATCTCCAGCGGGGTCGCGGAGCCGCGGGCGGCGCGCGCCGCGGGGCCGGCGGCCGCCTGGGTGACCGGACCGCCCGCGTGCTCGAGGAGCACGGTCCGGCGGGGGGTGCCGAACTGCTGGGAGGCGGCGGCGAGCTCGTCGGAGACCACCTCGCGCAGGAGGGCGTCGGAGTCGAGGATGGCCTGCAGCTCGGCGATCTGGCGGGCCAGCTCGTCGCGCTCGGCCTCGAGCTCGATGCGGGAGAACTTCGTCAGCCGGCGCAGCCGCAGGGCGAGGATGTAGTCGGCCTGCGGCTCGTCGAGGTCGAAGACGGCCATGAGCCGCACCCGGGCGGCCTCGGCGTCGTCGGAGGAGCGGATGACGGCGATGACCTCGTCGATGTCCGCGATCGCGAGGAGGAGGCCGGCGACCAGGTGAGCGCGCTCGGTGGCGCGGGCGAGGCGGTGCGCGGTACGGCGGCGGACCACCTCGAGGCGGTGGGTGACGTACACCTGGAGCAGCTCGCGCAGGCCGAGCGTGCGGGGCTGGCCGTCGACCAGGGCGACGTTGTTGATGCCGAAGGACTCCTCCATCGGCGTGTGCCGGTAGAGCTGCTCGAGCACCGCGTCGGGGTTGAACGTGTTCTTGATCTCGATGACCAGGCGCAGCCCGTGGTGGCGGTCGGTGAGGTTCTGCACGTTCGTGATGCCCTGGAGCTTGCGGGCGTTGACCGCCTCCTTGATCTTCTCGATCACCCGCTCCGGGCCCACCATGTAGGGCAGCTCGGTGACGACGATGCCCTTCTTGCGGGCCGTGATGTTCTCCACCCGCGCGGTGGCTCGGGTGCGGAAGCTGCCGCGGCCCGTGGCGTAGGCCTCGCGCACGCCCTCCAGGCCGATGATCTTCCCGCCCTCGGGCAGGTCGGGACCGGGCACGAACCGCATAAGGTCCTCGAGCGTGGCGTCCGGGTTCGCGATGAGGTGGCGCGCGGCGGCCACGACCTCCACCAGGTTGTGCGGGGGCATGTTCGTCGCCATGCCCACGGCGATGCCGGTGGCACCGTTGACGAGCAGGTTCGGCAGCGCCGCCGGCAGCACGGACGGCTGGGTCAGCTGGTTGTCGTAGTTGGGGACGAAGTCGACCGTGTCCTCGCCCAGGTCCGCCGTCATCGCCAGCGCCGCCGGGGCGAGGCGGGCCTCGGTGTACCGGGAGGCGGCCGGGCCGTCGTCGAGCGAGCCGAAGTTCCCGTGCCCGTCCACCATCGGCAGCCGCATGGCGAACGGCTGCGCGAGGCGCACCATCGCGTCGTAGATGGCGCTGTCGCCGTGCGGGTGGAGCTTGCCCATGACCTCGCCCACCACACGGGCCGACTTCACGTGGCCGCGGTCCGGGCGCAGGCCCATCTGGTCCATCTGGAACAGGATGCGGCGCTGCACCGGCTTCAGGCCGTCGCGGGCGTCGGGCAGGGCGCGGGAGTAGATGACGGAGTACGCGTACTCCAGGAAGGAGCCCTGCATCTCCGTGGAGACGTCGATGTCGACGATCTTCTCCGGCGGCACTTCGGCGGTGGGGGTCTTGCGCGGCATGGGGTCGATTGTCCCCGATCCTCGGGCCCGCGCCGCGCAGCGCCACGGCGGGAGGGCCGCGCGGCCGTGGGCTGGCTAGGCTCGGGCCATGGACGAGGAGGCCACGACGTCGACGCCGACCGCCCCGTACCCCGCGGAGTGGGAGGCGGACGTCGCCCTGCGTGACGGCGCCGCCATGCACATCCGGCCCATCCTCCCCGACGACGCCGACGCCCTCCAGCGCATGCACCTGGGGCAGTCGGCCCAGTCGGTCTACTTCCGCTTCTTCGCCCCGATGGAACGGCTCAGCGACAAGGACCTGCACCGGTTCACGCACGTCGACCACCACGACCGGGTCGCGCTCGTGCTCACCGAGGGCAGCGAGATCCGCGCCGTCGGCCGCTTCGACGTCGTGGCGGCCGGGGAGGCGGAGGTCGCGTTCTACGTGGCCGACACCGAGCAGGGCCGCGGTCTGGGCTCCGTGCTCCTGGAGCACCTGGCGGCCGCCGCCCGCGAGCGCGGCGTCCACCGGTTCGTCGCCGACGTCCTGCCCGGCAACGCCAAGATGATCCGCGTCTTCTCCGACGCCGGGTACGAGGTGGAGCAGCGGATGGAGGACGGCGTCGTGTCGGTCTCCTTCGACATCGAGGAGACCGAGCGGTCCTGGCGGGTCATGGCGGAACGGGAGCGCCACGCCGAGGCGCTGAGCATGCGGGCCGTCCTGGCCGCGACCTCCCTCGTGGTGGTGCGCCTCGGGCCCGACGGCGGCGAGGGCCACGTCCTGGCTGCCGCGGCCGCGCGCTCGGTGCTCACCAGCGGCGGGTTCGGCGGGCCGGTGCACCTGGTCGGCCTCGCCGAGGAGACGGCGCCCGGTCCCGACGGCGCAGCGGTCCGCCGGCACGACAGCCTCGCCTCGGTCGAGAGGCCGGTCGAGCTGGCGGTGGTCGCCGGGCCGTCCGAGGACGTCGTCGACGCCGTCCCCGCGCTCGGCGAGCTGGGCGTGCGCGCCCTGGTGGTGCTCTCCCACGGGTGGGGCGAGCAGGGTCCGGCGGGGATGCACCGTCAGCGCCGGCTGCTGCGCCGCACCCGCGAGGCGGGGATGCGGGTGGTGGGGCCGGCCAGCTTCGGCGTGGTCGGCAACGGGGAGGCGGGCCGGTACAACGCGTCGCTGTGGGCCGACGGCCCGGACCCGACCGCCCGGCGCGGCATCGGCCTGTTCTGCCAGTCAGCGTCGGCCGGCCTGGCCCTGCGCTCCACGGCGGCCCGGCGCGGCCTGCCCGTCGCGAGCTTCCTGTCCTCCGGGCTGCGCGTGGACGTCTCCGGCAACGACACCATGCAGTTCTGGTCCGTGCACGAGCCGACGGCCGTGGGCGCGGTGTACCTGGAGTCGATCGGTAACCCGCGCAAGTTCTCCCGGATCGCCCGCCACCTCTCGGCGACCACCCCGCTGGTGGCCGTCGTCTCCGGCCAGACCGGCCAGGCGACCCCGCCCGGCCACGCCGTGCGCACCTCCACCCAGCCGCAGCGGGTGCTCACCGAGATGCTCCGCCAGGCGGGGGTCGTGCGGGCCCGGACGCAGCGGGAGATGCTCGACGTCGCCGGGCTCCTCCTGGCCCAGCCGCTGCCCGCCGGCCCGCGCACCGCCGTCGTCTCCTCCTCCGCCTCGCTCGCGGCGCTCGTGGCCGACGTCGCGGCGGCCCAGGGGCTGCAGGTCGCGGGCCGGCCGGTCACCCTCGACCCGCTGGCGGGGGCCGAGGCGTACGAGGCGGCCCTTGCCGCCCTGCGGGCCCGGGACGACTGGGACGCCGTCGTCATCGCGGTCGCGCCGCCCCCGGGACGCACCGACCCCGCTGTGGCGGCGGCGATCGCCCGGGCCGCGTCGGACGACCCGCGTACCTGGGTGTCCAGCGTGCACGGGCTGCACGGGCTGACGGCGGAGCTGAGCGCGGGGGAGAGCTGCGTGCCGTCGATGACGACCGTCGAGGACGCCGTGACGGCCCTGGCCGGGGCGATGCGGCACGCCGCCTGGCGCGAGCACGCGGACGACCCGCTGGTCGACCCGGCCGGCATCGACCCGGTGGCGGCGCGGGAGGTGCTCGCCGAGCCGCTCGGCGCGCTCGGGGCGGGGCGCCGGGAACGCCTCGACACCGGCACGGCGCAGCGGCTGCTGGCCTGCTACGGGATCGACACCCTGCCCGCCACCACGGTCGACGGGCCGGACGCGGCCGTGGCCGCGGCGGAGCGGATCGGGTGGCCGGTCGCCCTGAAGACCAAGAACGAGGTCCTGCGCCACCGCACCGACCTCGGCGGCGTGCGGCTGGACCTCACCGACGCGGACGCGCTGCGCGAGGCGATGGCGCTGATGGAGAACCGCACGCGGGAGGTGCTGGGCCGCACGTCCGCGTTCGAGGTCCAGGCGATGGCGCCGCCGGGGGTGGCGTGCGTGGTCCGCGGCACGGAGGACGACCTGTACGGGCCCGTGGTCTCCTTCGGCCTGGGCGGGGACGCCACCGAGCTGCTCGGGGACGTCTCCCACCGCATCACCCCGCTGACGGCGTCGGACGTGGCCGACATGGTCCGTTCTGTCCGCGCCGCCCCGCGGCTGCTCGGGCACCGGGGCCTGCCGCCGGTCGACGTCGCCGCGCTGGAGGACGTGATCGCGCGGGTGTCGATGCTCACCGACGACCTGCCCGAGGTGGTCGACGTGACGCTCAACCCCGTCATCGTGGGGGAGCGGGGCGCGTGCATCACGTCCTTCTCGGTCGAGGTCGCCCACCCCGTGCGCCAGGACGCCGGACGACGCGCCCTGCCGATCCCCCCGGCAGAGGACGAGGAGCGCGCCGGGGTGGGACAATGACGCGGTGCTGACCAACCTCGCCAAGCAGCTGCGTGCCGATCTCGACCACGCCGGCTACTACCCGGACGTCGTCGCCGGGGTGATCGACGTCGCCCTGGCTGACGAGCCCGTCACCTCCTTCCTCGTCCACCCGGAGACCACGTTCGACGAGACCGAGGTCTTCCGGCACCTCACCGCCCTCGTCCTGACGCCGACCCGGCTGGTCGTGGCCCACGTCGACGACGCCCCCGGGCCGGACGGGCGACCCTCCGCGCTCGCGACCACGGACTCCGTCCCCCTCGGCGAGATCCGCTCCGTCGCCCTGACCCACGGCGTCAGCGAACCCGCCCGCGCGCGGGGCATGCAGGTCCAGGAGCTCACCGTCGGCGTGAGCTGGGGCACCGCCCAGACCCTCGATCTGGCGCCGGCCACCTGCGGGGACCCGGAGTGCGAGGCCGACCACGGCTACACGGGCAACTTCACGCCCGAGGGCGTGGAGGTCCGGGTCAGCGCCCACGCCGAGGGCTCCGACGCCCTCAAGGGCGCCCTCGCCTTCGCGCGCGCCCTGTCGGCCGCCACCTCCGGCCGGAGCCAGCGGGCGTGACGGGCGAGAACCACGCGCACCACGTGCGCGCCGTGCTCTCGGGCGCCCTGGACGCGGTCGGCCTGCCCACCGCCTCCGCCGGGCGCAGCAGCGGCGAGGACCGGACGGACCTCGGCCTGCCCACCGCCGCGAAGACCTGCGTGGTCCTGGTCGACGGGCTCGGGATGCAGATGCTCGCCGAGCGCGGTGGGCACGCACCCTTCCTGCGCTCGCTGCTGCCGGACGCGCTCACCCTGCGCAGCACCTTTCCCTCCACCACCGCGGCAGCGGTCACCGCGGTCGGCACCGGCGAGCTGCCCGGCGCGACCGGCATGCTCGGGTACTCCGTTCGCGACCCCGCCGACGGCGGCGTGCTCAACCTCATCCGCTGGGAGGACACCTCCGTCCGGCCGCGCGAGTGGCAGCGCCGCGACACCCTCGTCGAGCAGCTCGAGCGCCGCCGCGCCGCCGGCGAGGACCTGCCGGCGGTCGTCAGCGTCGGTCCCGCCCGGTTCGTGGGGTCGGGCCTGACCGAGTGCGCCCTGCGCGGCATGCGCAACGTCTCCGCCGAGTCCCTCGCCGACCGCGTCGACGCCACCGTCGCCCAGCTGCGCCGCCCGGACGTCGCCGCCGTGTACCTCTACTGGGGCGACGTCGACCACGTCGGGCACACCTATGGGTGGGGCTCCTGGCAGTGGGGCGAGGAGGTGAGCGCGACCGACGGCGAGCTGCGCCGCCTGGCCCGGTCGCTGCCCGCCGGCACGCTCCTGGTGGTGACGGCGGACCACGGCATGGTCGACGTCGTGAACCGCACCGACGTCGCCGCCACCCCGGCGCTCGCCGAGGACGTCGAGCTGGTCGCCGGCGAGCCGCGCACCAACCACGTCTACGCCGCCCCCGGCACCGCGCCCGACGTCGCGGCGCGCTGGCAGGACGTGCTGGGGGAGACCGCCTGGGTCGTCGAGCGGGACGAGCTCGTGGCGACCGGGCTGCTCGGCCCCGTCGCGCCCGAGCGCCTGGACGCCGTGGGCGACGTCGTCGCCGTCATGCGCGGCAGGGACGTGGTGGTCGACTCGCGCACCCAGACCCCCGGCTCGATCGCCCTGGTCGGGGTGCACGGCGCCCTGACCGAGGCCGAGATGGCGGTGCCGCTCCTCAGGACGGTGGTGTAGTGGCCCAGCTCGTCTTCTTCTCGGGGACCATGGACTCCGGGAAGTCCACCCTCGCCCTCCAGATGGACCACAACCACGCCGCCCGGGGCCGTGAGGGCCTGATCTTCTCCCGCAACGACCGTGCCGGCGAGGCGGTCCTGTCCTCGCGCCTCGGCCTCGCCGTGCCCGCGGTCGAGGTGCGCGACACCACCGACTTCTGGGACGAGGTCGTCCGGCGCCGCACCCACGGTGCCCGGGTCGACTACCTCATCTGCGACGAGGTGCAGTTCTACTCCGCCGAGCAGGTCGAGCAGCTCGCCCGTCTCGTCGACGAGATGGACGTGGACGTCTTCGGGTTCGGGATCACCACCGACTTCCGGACGCACCTGTTCCCGGGGTCGGCCCGGATGCTCGAGCTCGCCGACCGCGTCGAGCGGCTGCAGGTGGAGGCCCTGTGCTGGTGCGGCTCCCGAGCCACGCACAACGCCCGCACCGTCCGCGGCGTCATGGTCACCGAGGGCGAGCAGGTCGTCGTGGGCGACACGGACCGCGCCGAGGACGTCGGCTACGAGGTGCTGTGCCGGCGCCACCACGTCCGACGGGTCACCGCCGCGGCGGCGCACGCCGGCAGCCTGAGCCCGGACACGCTCCCGCTGGGGGAGTAGGGCCGGGGCCCTGTTCGGGAGCAGGGCTGGGCCAGGGGCGGCCCGAGCCCGGCCCTACTCCGGACGGGCGCCGAAGACGATCTCGTCCCAGCTCGGGACGCTGCGGCGGCTGGAAGAACGGCGCGACCGGCGCCGGTCGGCGGCACGGGTCGCAGGCTTGTCAGCCTGCCCGGCTGGCCCGATCGTCCCGGCCTCGTGCTCGGGCGAGCCGGAGCTGTCCCCGGGCGACGCGGGAACGGCCGGCTCCGCCGTCGTCGGGCGGGACTCGTCGTCCTGGGGTGCGGGCAGGGCCGGCGTGGTACCGGGCCCGTCCTCGACGACGCCACGCTCCCGGCGCGGCAGCGCGAGCACGTGCGCGTCGGTCGCCTCCTCCGGTCGGGACGCGGCCGGGTGGGCGCCCCCGTCCCACCGGTCCTCGCCGGAGCCCGCGTCGGGCTCGATGTCGTGCTGCAGCTCCACGCGCGTGCCGCGGTGGGCGGCCAGCTCGGCCAGCAGCGACTCGGTGCCGTCCGTGGCGGCCGCGGGCGTGCCCGCCGAGGGAGCGGCCGCAGAGGCGGCGGAGGCCGCGGACGGGGCCGGTGCCGGTGAGGCGGCGGAGGCGGGGCCGCGTCTGGACGGGCCGTCCGCCTCGACGTCGAACACGCGGGTCCGCGCACCGACCGGGCTGAGGTGGCGGCGCGGGTGGGCCGAGGTGCCGATCTCGGTCTCGGACAGCCAGCGCGCCTCGTCGTCCACGGCGTGAAGGGTGCGGGTGCCCAGGTCCACCTCCCAGCGGGCCTCACGCTCGCGCTCGCCCGCGACGAAGGTGGCCACCACCTCCCAGGGGCCTCCCGGGTGGCGGACGGCGTCCCACTCCAGGGAGCGGGTCTCCACGCCGCGCGCGGCGAGCCGGTCGAGGACCAGGTCGCCGAGCCGGGGCGCGTCGGGCTCGTGACCGACGCGCTGGTTCTGCGCCTGCTGCACCACCCAGGTCCGCTCCGCGACCACCGGGCCCTCGTAACGGCGCACGCGCTCCTCGGCCATGCCGGAGCGCTCGGCCACCTCCGCCACGGACACGCCGGCCCGGATCAGGGCCTGGATGTCCTTGGGGCGCAGCGGCTCGTCGGGGTCGGCGGGCAGGTGGTGCTGCAGCTTCGGGCGGTCCCGGCGCACGGCCGCACGGAGGGCGTCGTCGACGGCGACCCGGTAGCGTCGCCCGTCCTCGTCGGTGAGCGTGAGGTGCTCGCCGTCACCGTGCAGCCCGAGAAGTTCGAGCTCAACCATGGGTCCTCCTTCGAGGTTCTCTGCACGAGGGTGCCACCTGCGCGCGCCGCCCCCGGGGATTGGTGGCGGTGTGTTCCCTTCGTGACAATGGCCTCGCGGCGGCCCGACCCGCGGCCGCCGCCTCCGACGACGCCCCTGGAGGGCCCACGTGACTGCCGCTGCAACCCCGGACCGTCCAGGGACGGGCTCGCCCGCCGACCCCGCGCCGCCGACCGCCGTGGGCGCCGACCCGGCGACGGGTCCCGACCCCGCGCAGCTGCCCGACCCGGCGACGCTCGCGGCGCTGTGCGAGGAGCTCGCCCGCGCCGCGGGCGACCACGTACGGGCGCGCACCGCCGACCACGGCGGTGTCGCCCGCACCAAGTCCTCCGCCGTCGACGTCGTCACCGCCGTCGACGAGGAGGTCGAGGCGCTGCTGCGGGAGCGGATCGCGGCCGCCCGCCCCCACGACGGCGTCCTGGGCGAGGAGGAGGGTGCCTCCGCCGGCACCTCGGGCCTGACGTGGGTCGTCGACCCCATCGACGGCACCGTGAACTTCCTCTACGGCATCCCCTCCTACGCGGTCTCGATCGCCGTCGTCACGGGCGACCCCGACCCGCTCACGTGGACCCTGCAGGCGGGCTGTGTGCACGCGGTGGCAGGCGGCACCACCTGGACCGCGGGACGTGGGCTCGGCGCGTGGCGCGACGGCGAGCGGCTGGTCCCGCGGAGCGCGCCGCCGCTCGCCGAGGCGCTCCTGGGCACCGGCTTCGGCTACACGGCGGAGAAGCGCGCCCGCGAGGCCGCCGTCGTCGCCCAGATCCTGCCGCAGGTGCGCGACATCCGGCGGATCGGGTCCGCGGCCATCGACCTGTGCCTGGTGGCCGACGGCAGGCTCGACGCCTACTACGAGACGGGCCTGAACCCGTGGGACATGGCGGCGGGAGCCCTCGTGGTGGCCGAGGCGGGCGGCGTCGTCCAGGGCCTCGACGGCGGGCCGGCCTCCGCGGCCATGACGGTCGCCGGCCCCGGGCCGCTCGTGAGCGAGCTCACCGCCGCGCTGCACCGCGCCGGCGCCTGACCTGTGAAGTCTGTCACCGCAGGCCCCGGAACGGGGAGACCGTCTGTGCGGCGACGCCCTCGGTGGTGCACAATCCGTTGACCGCGGGAACAAACGCTCCGTCCGGACGTTGACCCGGGGGACGCGGCCGCAGGGCCGATGACCACCATGACGACTCGAAGAACCGGAGCGTGACGCCGAGATGGCGACAGACTACGACGCACCGCGCAAGAACGAAGAGGACCTCTCCGAGGACTCGATCGAAGAGCTGAAGGCTCGCCGCGCGGAGAAGAACTCCCCGTCCGTGGACGAGGACGAGGCGGAGGCGGCCGAGGGCTTCGAGCTCCCGGGCGCCGACCTCTCCGGCGAGGAGCTCTCGGTGCGTGTCCTGCCCCGCCAGGCGGACGAGTTCACCTGCGCGAAGTGCTTCCTTGTGCACCACCGCAGCCAGCTGGCCTACGAGGACAAGGGGCAGCTCGTCTGCTCCGAGTGCGCGGCCTGACCCCTCAACGCCGGTCCAGCGCTGCGAGCAGCGCGCTGGGCCGGCGCGTGCACACCAGCCAGTAGGGGGTGGCGTCCCGCTCGTCGACCACGGGGAGCCGGACCGCCGAACGGACCCACGCCCGGTGGCACACGTACGCCCGGGCGTCCGCCTCGGGCCCCAGCGCCGAGCGAAGCTGCTCGGCGTCCAGCGCGACACCCGCACCCAGCGCGTCGACCGGGATGACCGCCTGACCGGCACGCAGCCGCAGCCCGCCGGGGGCGCCGCCGTCGGCCGGGTCCCCACCGCGGACCACCTGCACCACGGGCGCCGTGAGCACCAGGGCGGCTGACACCACCGCCGTGACCAGCACGCCGCCCACGAGGGCGGCGACCGGGCCCCACAACGACAGCGCGAGCGCCGCGCCGCCTCCCACCATGAGCGAGATCAGGTGCACGCCCGCCGAGGGGGCCAGGCGTTCGCGGTAGACGGGGGTGGTGGTCGCGGTCGGGGTTCTCTCCACACCCTCACTCTGCCAGGCCGGCGGCCGTGACCGTGTCTGCGCGCGGGCCGGTGCCCCGGGTACAGTCGTGACGCGCCCGCCGGCAGCGCCGCCGGGTCCGAAGTTCTTCGAGGAGACGACGAGATGAGTCTGTTCCGGCGCCGCAGGCGCGACACCCCGGCCGACGTGGGCGACGCGGCCGACGGCGCGACCCAGGACGGCGCCGACGTCGTCACGCAGACCGACGAGCGAGGGCCGCACGACGTCGACGACGTCCCCGGCCTCGGCACCCGCCTCGACCTCGGGGCCCTGCGCGTGCCCGCACGCGCCGGCATGCAGCTGCGGCTCGAGATCGAGAAGAAGACCCGCAACGTCGTCGCCGTCACGCTCGGCCTGGACGGTTCCGCGATGCAGCTGCAGGTCTTCGCCGCGCCACGCACGCTGGGTATCTGGGACGAGCTGCGCGAGGAGATCACGGGCTCGGTCGGCAAGCAGGGCGGCACCGTCGAGGAGGTCGACGGTCCGTTCGGCACCGAGCTGCTCGCCCGCCTGCCCGTCCGGACCCCCGAGGGCGGGACCGGGCACCGCCCCGCCCGCTTCGTCGGGGTCGACGGCCCCCGCTGGTTCCTGCGAGCCGTCCTGACCGGCCGGGCGGCCGTGGACGCCGAGGCCGCCGCGGAGCTGGAGGCGGTGCTCGCCGACGTCGTCGTGGTCCGCGGCCCCGAGGCCCGCGCGCCCCGCGACGTCCTGCTGCTGCACGCCCCCGGCGCCGCCGCCGCACCGGCGGCGGCCCCGGTGGCCGAGGACGAGCCCGACCTCGATCCGCTGCGCCGGGGTCCGGAGATCACGGAGGTCCGATGACCGCGCGCGTCGCCGACGCCCTCCACCGCCTCACCGCCTCGCGCCGTGAGCTGGAGGCCGACGACGCGCGCCGGATCAGCCACGTCCCCGGGGCCACCCCGGTGGCGGAGGTGGCCCTGCGCCGCCGGGCGGTGGTGTCCGGGACCGTCACCGCCCTGACCTACCGGCCCCGCAGCGAGTCGGCGGCCCTCGTGGCCCGGCTCTCCGACGGGACGGGGACCCTGGAGCTGATCTTCCTCGGCCGCCGCGACGTGCCCGGCATCGAGCCGGGCCGCCGGCTGGTCGCCGACGGCATGGTGTACGACGACCACGGGAGACCCGCCATGTTCAACCCTGACTACCGCCTGCTGCCCAGGGCGGACCTGGCGTGAGCGGCTCGCCCGCCGAGCCGGCCGAGGGGCAGCAGCCCGACCAGCCGGCGGAGGGCGTCGCCGGTGCCGCCAAGGGCTCGGCCATGCGCCAGCTCGTGGGGGAGGACTTCTCGCTCGCCGACACCATCGGCGGTGTCCGCGGGCTCGTGGAGTCGATGGCGCCGGGGCTGGTGTTCGTCGTCGTCTTCATCGCCACGCGCGACCTCGTGCCGCCACTCGTGGCCTCGCTCGCCGTCGCCGTCGTGGCCATGGTGCTGCGGCTGGTGGCCCGCACCCCGCTGACGCAGGCGGCCGGCGGGCTCGTCGGCGTGCTCGTCTGCGTGATCTGGGCGTGGCGCACGGGCGAGGCGCAGGACTACTTCGCCTTCGGCCTGTGGACCAACGGTGCCTACGCCGTCGTCCTGAGCGTCGCCCTGCTGCTGGGGTGGCCCGCGGTCGGTGTGGTGGTGTCCCTGCTGAAGGGCCAGGACTTCTCCTGGCGGACCGACCCCGCCCAGCGGGCCCGCCTGGTGCGCTACCGCCTCGCCACCGCGCTGTGGATCGGGATGTTCCTGCTCCGGCTGGCCGTCCAGGTCCCGCTGTTCCTGCAGGCGGAGGTGGCGTGGCTCGGCACCGCGCGCCTCGTCATGGGACTTCCGCTGTGGGCCCTGACGCTGTGGGCGACGTGGGTGCTGGTGCGGGAGCCAGCATCTGCTGCAGCACGCTGAGCTGGTCCTCGGCGAGGGCCGAGACCACCACGAGCAGCTCGTCCCCGGCCTCGAGCGTGTCGTCGGCGCCGGGCGCGATGGGCCGCTCCTCCCGGATGATCGCGGCCAGCACCGTGTCCGGCGGCCACAGGACCTGACCGACGCGGCGGCCCACCACGGGGGAGTCGGCGGGCAGCGTGATCTCGTGCATGCTCGCGCCCGACTGGTGGAAGCGGAAGATCCGCACCAGGTCGCCGACCGAGACGGCCTCCTCCACGAGCGAGGTCATGATGCGCGGGGTGGAGACCTGCACGTCCACGCCCCAGGCGTCGTCGAACATCCACTCGTTCTTGGGGTTGTTGACCCGTGCCACCGTCCGGGGGACCCCGAACTCGGTCTTGGCCAGGAGGGAGACGACGAGGTTGACCTTGTCGTCCCCCGTGGCCGCCACGACGACGTCGCAGTCCTCGGCGCCGGCCTCCGCCAGCGCGCTCGGCTCGCAGGCGTCCGCCAGCAGCCACTCGGCCTCGGCGACGGAGGCGACCCGCATGGCGGCGGGGTTGCGGTCCACCAGCGTCACCTGGTGGCCGTGCCCGAGCAGCTCCCGGGCGATGGAGCGGCCCACCGAGCCCGCCCCCGCGATGACGACCCGCATCAGTCCTCCTCCCGTCCGGGCGGGCCGGCGAGCACCCGCTGCGCCGCCCCGACCCGGTCCGTCGCCACCATGAGGTGGACCACGTCGTTCTCTTGCACGATCGTGCGCGGCGGCGGCACCATGCCGCGCCCCAGGCGCGTCAGGTAGGCCACGCGCGCCCCGGTGCGCTCCTCCACCCGCTCCACCTCCTGCCCGACCCACCCTGTGTGCGGGTCGAGGCGGACGAGGCTGACGGAGGAGGAGGGGTCCTGGTACTCCGACGAGGCGCCCATGGGCAGCATCCGGCGCAGCACCTGGTCCGCCGTCCAGCGGACCGTGGCGACGGTCGGGATGCCGAGCCGCTGGTAGACCTCGGCGCGGCGGGGGTCGTAGATGCGGGCGACGACCTTGCCGACGCCGAACACCTCCCGGGCCACCCGCGCGGCGATGATGTTGGAGTTGTCGCCGTTGGACACGGCCGCGAAGGCGTGCGCGTCCTCGATGCCCGCCTGGGCGAGCGCGTCGCGGTCGAAACCGAGCCCGGTCACCCGCCGGCCGCCGAAGTCGGCGGGCAGCCGACGGAAGGCGTCGGGGTTCTGGTCGACGACGGCCACCGAGTGGCCGCTGGCCTCCAGCTGCTCGGCGAGGGAGGCTCCCACCCTGCCGCAGCCCATGATCACGAAGTGCACGCCACGACGCTACCGCCGCGCGGGCCTACCATGGGGCCTCGTGCCAGGTCTCGGAGGGGCGTTCAAGCGGGTGCTCGTCGGGCGCCCGATGCGCAGTGACCGTCTGCATGCGGCAAAACTGCCCAAACGGTACGCACTGCCGGTCTTCTCCGCCGACGCCTGGTCCTCCGTGGCGTACGCGCCGGACGAGATCCTCCTGACCCTCTCCCTCGCCGGCCTGGCCGCGCTCACCCTCTCTCCCTGGGTGGGGCTCGCGGTCGTCGTCGTCATGCTGACGGTCGTCTCCTCCTACCGCCAGACGGTCCACGCCTACCCGAGCGGGGGCGGTGACTACGAGGTGGCGACCACCAACCTCGGCCACCGGGCCGGCCTCACCGTCGCCAGCGCGCTCCTCGTCGACTACGTCCTCACGGTGGCCGTCTCCATCTCCTCGGCGGTGCAGTACCTCGCGGCCGCCCTGCCCTCCGCGGCGGACCACCGCACCGGCGTCGCCATCGCCCTGGTCTCCGTCCTCGCGCTGCTCAACCTGCGCGGCGTGCGTGAGTCCGGCCGTGCGATCGCCGTCCCCGGCTTCCTCTTCCTCGCCTCGATCGGCGTGCTCGCCGTCGTCGGCCTGGCCCAGCACGCCACCGGCACGCTCGAGCCGGCCGCGTCGTCGTCCCTGGAGGTCGTCCCGGACCCCGCCTACGAGCAGGGACTGGTGGGGCTGGCCGGGGTCTTCCTCGTGCTGCGCGCCTTCTCCTCCGGCGCGGCCGCCCTCACGGGCGTGGAGGCCATCAGCAACGGGGTGCCGGCCTTCCAGAAACCCCGGTCGAAGAACGCCGCCACCACCCTGCTGCTGCTGGGGTTCATCGGCGCCACCATGCTGATCTCCATCCTGCTCCTGGCGCGGGCGGCGGACGTCCACTTCGTCCAGGACCCGGCCACCCAGCTGCTGCGGGACGGCGTGCCTGTGGGGGACGGCTACCTCCAGGACCCCGTCATCAGCCAGCTCGCGGCCACCGTGTTCGGGGGCGTGCCCGGGCTGTTCGTCATCGTCACCGCCGTCACCGTGCTGATCCTCGTGCTCGCCGCGAACACCGCGTTCAACGGGTTCCCTGTGCTCGGGTCGATCCTGGGCCGGGACGGCTTCCTGCCTCGTCAGCTGCACACCCGCGGCGACCGCCTCGTCTTCTCCAACGGCATCCTCGCGCTCGCCGTCGCCGCCGGGCTGCTCATCGCCCTCTTCGACGCCGAGGTCACCCGCCTCATCCAGCTCTACATCGTCGGGGTGTTCATCTCCTTCACCGTCAGCCAGACCGGCATGGTGCGGCACTGGACGCGGCACCTGCGGGTCGAGACGGACCCTCGGACGCGCCGGGCCATGCGCCGCTCACGGGTGGTCAACGGCTTCGGGCTGGCGATGACCGGGACCGTGCTCGTGATCGTCCTGATCACGAAGTTCACGCACGGGGCCTGGATCGCCCTGCTCCTCATGGCGGTGCTGTACGTGGTCATGAACGGGGTGCGCCGCCACTACGACACGGTGGCCGCCAAGCTCGCGGTCCCCGACGTCCGCGCCGCCAAGGCCCTCCCCGCGCGGGTGCACGGCATCGTGCTCGTCTCGAAGCTGCACCAGCCGGCGATGCGGGCCATCGCCTACGCCCGCGCCACCCGGCCGTCCACCCTCGAGGCGCTGACCGTCAACGTCTCGCCCGAGGAGACGGAGGCGCTGCGGCGGGCGTGGGAGGAGGCCGAGATCCCGGTGCCGCTCACCGTGCTGGACTCCCCGTTCCGGGAGGTCACCCGGCCGGTGGTCGAGCACGTGCGCTCGGTCCGGCGGGCGTCCCCGCGCGACCTGGTCGTCGTCTTCGTCCCCGAGTACGTCGTCGGACACTGGTGGGAGCAGCTCCTGCACAACCAGAGCGCGCTCCGCCTCAAGAGCCGGCTGCTCTTCACGCCGGGCGTCGTCATGGCGTCCGTGCCCTTCCAGGTCGACGTCGTCGACCGCCTCGAGACCCGAACCGGAGAACCCGCATGACGAACCAGCCCGACCAGCTCCCCGCCCCCGAGACGCGGACGGCGGAGGAGGAGCGGCCGGTCGTCGAGGTCGGCGGCCCCGCGCACGGCGGGCACTGCGTCGCCCGGCTCGACGGCCGGGTCGTCTTCGTGCGCCATACCCTGCCCGGGGAGCGGGTGCGGATCGCCGTCACCGACCGTCGCTCGCGCTTCTGGCGCGCCGACGCCGTGGAGGTGCTCGACCCCTCGCCCGACCGCGTCCCGTCGGTGTGGCCCGAGGCCGGCCCGGGCGGGGTGGGCGGCGGCGAGCTCGCCCACGTCGCGCTGCCCGCCCAGCGGGAGTGGAAGAGCCAGGTGCTCGCCGAGACGCTCCGGCGCATCGGCGGCCAGGAGGTGGCCGACGACGTCGCCGCCGTGACCGGCCCCGCCGGCCCCCGCGTCGAGGCGCTGCCCGGCGACGACGCGCGGGGCGGCCTCGGCACCCGCACCCGGGTGGAGCTCACCGTCACCCCCGACGGTCTCGCGGGGATGCACCGCTTCCGCAGCCACGACGTCCTGCCCCTGAGCTCCCTGCCGCTCGCCGACCCGGCGATCGGCGAGCTCGGGCTCCTGGGGGCGGACTCGCCCTGGCGGCGCACCTGGCGCCCGGGGGCGCGTGTCGAGGCGGTCGCCCCGAGCGAGGGCGACCCGCTCGTCCTGGTCGACGGCGAACCCGCCACGCCCGCACGCCGCCGCGGCAAGGGGCCGGCTCGCCGGTCGGTGCGCGAGGTCGTGCCCTCCCCGGTGGGCGAGCTGCACTACCGCGTCGCCGGCGCCGGGTTCTGGCAGGTGCACCGCGGCGCCCCCGAGGCGCTCGTGCGCGCCGTGCTCGACGCGGCCCGCGTCCAGCCCGGGCAGGCCGTCCTGGAGCTGTACTCCGGTGCGGGGCTGCTCTCGCTGCCGCTGGCACGCGCGGTGGGGGAGGAGGGACGGGTCGTCACGCTCGAGGGCTCGGCCACCGCGGTCAAGGACGCCCGCCGCAACCTCCACGACCACCCCAACGTCGCGCTCGGCACCGGTCTGGTGACGCCCGCGACGGTGAGCGAGGGCGGCCAGGGCTGCGACGTCGTCGTCCTCGACCCGCCGCGGGCCGGCGCGGGGACGAAGGTGATGCGCGCGATCACCGGCCTCGCTCCGGGCCGGATCGTGCACGTCGCCTGCGACCCGGCGGCCCTCGCCCGTGACCTCGCCGCCGCCCGGGAGGCCGGCTACGTCGTCACGGCGCTGACCGGTCTGGACCTGTTCCCGCACACGCACCACTTCGAGGTCGTCGCCACGCTCGAGCGGGCCTGAGCCTCCCGCTCGGGGCGACGCGGGGCGAGCGGTCGCCCCGAGGCGCCCCAGGGGCGTGCCGGACGCCACAGATCGGCCTCCTTGTCAGCCGCGTGTCGGTGGACACACGCGCCCGCGACCAACTATCTTGATATCGAGATATCCGTGGCGCGGACGCCGTGGGACCATGTCCCGTGGACGGCCCCGGTGGCCCCGCGTCACCCGCCGCGCACGCCAGCACGAGCCGAGGAGCACATGTGAGTACCGACAGCTTCAAGTCCAGGGGAACGCTCGACGTCGGCGGGAAGAGCTACGAGATCTTCCGGCTCTCGGCGGTCGAGGGGCTGGAGCGCCTCCCGTACAGCCTGAAGATCCTCGCGGAGAACCTGCTGCGCACCGAGGACGGCAAGAACGTCACCGCCGACCACGTCCGTGCCCTCGCCGAGTGGGACGCCGCCGCGGAGCCGAGCACCGAGATCCAGTTCACCCCGGCCCGGGTGGTCATGCAGGACTTCACCGGCGTGCCCTGCGTGGTCGACCTCGCCACCATGCGCGAGGCCGTCGCCGAGCTCGGCGGCGACCCGGCCCGCATCAACCCGCTCGCCCCGGCCGAGCTCGTCATCGACCACTCCGTCGTCATCGACGTCTTCGGGCGCGCGGACGCGTTCGAGCGCAACGTCGAGATCGAGTACGGCCGCAACCGGGAGCGCTACCAGTTCCTGCGCTGGGGCCAGACGGCGTTCGACGACTTCAAGGTCGTCCCGCCCGGCACCGGCATCGTCCACCAGGTCAACATCGAGTACCTGGCCCGCGGCGTCATGACCCGCGACGCCGACGGCGTCACCCGCGCCTACCCCGACACCTGCGTCGGCACCGACTCGCACACCACCATGGTCAACGGCCTGGGCGTGCTGGGCTGGGGCGTCGGCGGCATCGAGGCGGAGGCCGCGATGCTCGGCCAGCCCGTCTCCATGCTCATCCCGCGGGTCGTGGGCTTCAAGCTCTCGGGCTCCATCCCGTCCGGCGCCACCGCCACCGACGTGGTGCTCACCATCACCGAGATGCTGCGCAGGCACGGGGTGGTCGGCAAGTTCGTCGAGTTCTACGGCGACGGCGTGGCCGAGGTGCCGCTGGCCAACCGCGCGACGATCGGCAACATGAGCCCGGAGTTCGGCTCCACCGCGGCGATCTTCCCGATCGACCAGGTCACCGTCGACTACCTCAGGCTCACCGGCCGCTCCGACGAGCAGGTCGCGCTCGTCGAGGCCTACGCCAAGGAGCAGGGCCTCTGGCACGACCCCTCGAAGGAGCCGGTCTTCTCCGAGTACCTCGAGCTGGACCTGTCCACCGTGGTGCCCTCCATCGCCGGCCCGAAGCGTCCCCAGGACCGTATCGCGCTGTCCGACGCCAAGGGTGCCTTCGCGGACGTCCTGCCCAACTACGTCGGCGAGCACGAGCAGATCGTCGAGTCGAGCCTCGACGAGTCGATCGAGGAGACCTTCCCCGCCTCCGACCCGATCGCGTCCGGCACCAACGGCGACCACGACGGCACCGCGCCCGCGCCGCACGAGCACGCCACGGGGCGCGCCTCCAGGCGGGTGTCGCTGACGATGGAGGACGGCACGCAGACCGAGCTGGACCACGGCGCCGTCGTGATCTCCTCGATCACCTCCTGCACCAACACCTCCAACCCGTCGGTGATGATGGCCGCCGGCCTCCTGGCGAAGAACGCCGTCGAGAAGGGGCTGCAGGTCAAGCCGTGGGTCAAGACCTCCATGGCGCCCGGCTCGAAGGTCGTCACCGGCTACTACGACAAGGCCGGCCTGTGGCCGTACCTCGAGGAGCTCGGCTACCACCTGGTCGGCTACGGCTGCACCACCTGCATCGGCAACTCCGGCCCCCTGCCGGAGGAGGTCTCCAAGGTCGTCAACGACAACGACCTGGCCGTCGCCTCGGTGCTCTCCGGCAACCGCAACTTCGAGGGCCGCATCAACCCGGACGTGAAGATGAACTACCTCGCGTCCCCGCCGCTGGTCATCGCGTACGGCCTCGCCGGCACGATGGACTTCGACTTCGAGAACGAGCCGCTCGGCCAGGACAAGGACGGCCAGGACGTCTTCCTCAAGGACATCTGGCCCTCGGCCGCCGAGGTCGAGCAGACCATCGCGCGCTCGATCGACCGCGACATGTTCACCGAGGACTACGCCGACGTCTTCGCCGGCGACGAGCGCTGGCAGTCCCTCGAGACCCCGGCCGGCGACACGTTCGACTGGCAGGACGACTCCACCTACGTGCGCAAGCCCCCGTACTTCGAGGGCATGAGCGCCGAGCCGGAGCCCGTCGAGGACATCTCGGGCGCCCGCGTGCTGGCCAAGCTGGGCGACTCGGTCACCACGGACCACATCTCCCCGGCCGGCTCGATCAAGCCCGACAGCCCCGCCGGCAAGTACCTCGCCGAGCACGGGGTGGCCCGGAAGGACTTCAACTCCTACGGCTCGCGCCGCGGGAACCACGAGGTCATGATCCGGGGCACCTTCGCCAACATCCGCCTGCGCAACCAGCTCCTCGACGGCGTCGAGGGCGGGTTCACGAAGAACTTCCTGACCGGTGAGCAGGACACGATCTTCGACGCCTCCATGGCCTACCAGGAGGCCGGTGTCCCGCTGGTCATCCTCGGCGGCAAGGAGTACGGCTCCGGCTCCTCCCGCGACTGGGCCGCCAAGGGCACCGCGCTGCTGGGGGTCAAGGCTGTCATCACCGAGAGCTTCGAGCGCATCCACCGCTCGAACCTCATCGGCATGGGCGTCCTGCCGCTGCAGTTCCCGGCCGGGCAGAACGCGGAGTCCCTCGGACTGGACGGCACCGAGATCTTCGACATCTCGGGCGTGACCGCGCTCAACGAGGGCACCACCCCGAAGACGGTCAAGGTCGTCGCCACCAAGGAGAACGGCGAGAAGGTCGAGTTCGACGCGGTCGTGCGCATCGACACGCCCGGCGAGGCGGACTACTTCCGCAACGGCGGCATCCTGCAGTACGTGCTGCGGTCCCTCGTGAAGGCTGCCTGATCCTCCAGGTGCCGACGGCGTAGCACCGCCGGGCAGGCCCCGTCCCGCAACGGGACGGGGCCTGCCCGTCTCACGGTGGTGAGCCCGCCCGTCTCACGGTGGTGAGCCCGCCCGTCTCAAGGTGCTGAGCCTGCCCGTCCCACGATCGGGCCCCCAGTCGGTCCGGGCCCACCCCGAGACAAGATCGTGACGTGCGCGGAGGCGCTCCCCGCGCAGGCGAGCCGTAGGGTCACCACATGGCGCGACACCGTGGTCGACCGCTCACCGGCACTGCGCGCCCCCGGGCGTTGGCGGTCGTGCTCGGGACGGGGGTCGTCGTGAGCGCGTGCGCGGGCGCCGACGCCGGCGTCGAGCTGCGCTCCGACGTCGAGCACGAGGCCGTCACCGTCCAGGACTCCGTCGGGGTGCCCGACGCCGTCGACGCCACCACGGCGCTCGGCGCCGCGCTGGTCATGGCCGGCGAGCCGGGGGAGAACCGGGTGATCTCTCCCGCCTCGGTGGCGGTGGCGCTCGCCATGCTGGCGGAGGGGGCGCGCGGCGAGAGCGCCGCCGTGCTCGACGGGGCGCTCGGCGTGGCGGGCGAGGAGCGCACCGACGCCTACAACGCCCTGCAGTCCGCGGTGCTCGAGTACGACGGGGACCCCGGGGACGTCGACGACGACAACCTCCCGGAACGCCCGCTCCTCCACCTCGCGAACGGCGTCGTCGTCGACGAGGGGCGGGAGGTCGAGGCCGCCTTCCTCGACAGCCTCGCACGCGGGTACGGAGCCGGCGTCCGGATGGCCGAGCTGTCGGACTCCTCCGGGGGACGGGCGCTCGACGCCTGGGTCCGTGAGCACACGGGCGGGCGGATCGAGTCCTCGTCGATCCAGCCCTCCCCCGACCTCGTCCTCGTGCTGCAGAACGCCGTGCTGCTCGCGGCACGCTGGCAGGACCCGTTCGGCGCCGAGCTGACCAGCGAGCGGCCGTTCACCCTCGCCTCGGGCGGGGAGGTACAGGTCGAGGCCATGAGCCAGCAGGTTCTCGCCGCCTACGCGGAGGTCGCCGGCGGTCAGGCGGTGCGTCTGCCGTACTCCGAGGGCTTCGCCATGGACGTGCTCCTGCCGGCGCCCGGCCGGCAGACGGCGCCGGGCGCGGAGGTGTGGCGGGCGCTCGACGAGTCGCTCGGGGGGCCCGCCGCGACGGACGTCCAGCTGCAGCTCCCCAAGGTCGACGTCGAGACCTCGGCCGACCTCGTGCCGCCGCTGACCGAGCTCGGCCTCGGCCTCCTGTTCAGCTACCCGGGGGCCGACCTGACGGGCATCGCACCCGACCTTTTCGTCGGCGCCGTCGGCCACCAGACGACCCTCACCGTGGACGAGGAGGGCACCGTGGCGGCGGCGACCACCGAGATCGGCGCGGAGGCCGGCTACGCGCCGGACCCGAGCCACCCCGTCGTGATGACCGTCGACCGGCCGTTCGCGCTGCGCATCGTCCACGTGGAGACGGGCTGGCCGCTGTTCATGGGCGTGGTGGCGGACCCGCGCGGATGACGACCGGGCCCGGGCTCAGGACGAGAGGGGGTCCGGGTCCCAGCGCGTGAAGCGCGTGAGCGGGCGCAGCGCCAACGCCGCAGGCAGCCGGCGCATCACCGCGTTCCGCAGGGCGACCGCCGGCGCGAGCCGGAGCTCGTGCCCGACCCGGCCGGCCCACCGCGACGCCGTCGCCACGGCCTGGGCCCTCGGGCGGCGCGTCCGGTCGTAGACGGCCAGCGAGACCTCGACCGGCCGGTCGGGGGCGCAGGCCCGGCCGAGCACCACCGCGTCCTCGAGCGCCTGCGCCGCGCCCTGGCCCAGGTGCGGCGTCATCGCGTGCGCCGCGTCCCCGAGGAGGGCGACCGGACCGCGCACGAAGCTCCGGAGCGGTCTGCCCAGCTCGTAGAGGTCGTGGCGCAGCACGTCCTCGGGTTGGCCGGAGGCGAGGAGTGCCGGGATCGGGGCGTGCCAGTGGCGGAACCGGCGCCTGAGGTCGCCCAGCTCGTCCGCGGAGCGCTCGCCCTCGGGGGCCGGGGCGGCGGCGAACCAATACACCCGCCCGTCCAGGAGGGGCACGATGCCGAACTCGGTGCCCGGGCCCCACGTGCTGGTGACCCCGGCCTGGACCGTCTCCGTCCCGCGGGTCACCGAACGCCAGGCGGTGACGCCCGAGTAGCGCGGGCCCGGGTGCTCCGGCCAGAGCTCGCTCCGCACGCGCGAGCGGATGCCGTCCGCACCCACGACGAGGTCCGCCGTCGCCGTGCGCTCTGTGCCACCCCGGACGAACGTCACCGACGCTCGCCCAGCTCCCGCGGCCCTCACCGACACCACGCGCGCGCCGCTGACGAGCGCGTCCGGCGGCACCGCGTCGAGCAGGAGCCGATGAAGGTGCTGCCGGTGGATGCCGACGACGACCGCCTCCGCGTCGGCCCCGGACCGCGTGCCGGTGGTCCCGGGCTCTGCGCGGGCGGCCTCGGCCCCCGCGCCGGCCGCCCGGGCCCCGCCGAGACGGACGAGCCACCGTCCGGAGGGGTCCCGGACACCGCCCTCCTCCTGCGGCGGGGCGCCGGATCCGACGACGTCGGCGAGACCGAGCGCGTGCAGCGCCCGCCTGGCGTTCGCCGGCAGGGTGATGCCCGCGCCGATCTCGGCGAACGCCGGAGCACGTTCGAGAACGGTCACCCGCCAGCCCGCCCGGCCCAGCGCGAGAGCGGCGGCGAGCCCTCCGACGCCGCCGCCAACCACCACCGCGTGACGCATGACGGCGACCTCCCGCGGGTCAGACCGCGGCGTTCTCCACCGGCAGGCGGGGCACGTCGCCGGCGGGCTCGAAGCCCCACACCTGCCCGAAGAAGCTCAGCTCCGCCAGGGCGGCGGCCTCGATGTTCTCCGCGCGGCGGAAGCCGTGCCCCTCGCCCTCGAACATCACGACGGCGACCGGCAGCCCCTTGGCGCGGACGGCGTCGGCCATCAGCTCGGCCTGGTTCGGCGGCACGACCTTGTCCTCGGTGCCCTGGAGCAGCACGATCGGCGCCGAGAGCCGGTCGGTGTGGTGGACGGGAGAGCGGTCGCGGTACGTCTGCTGCGCCTCCGGGTACGGCCCGACGAGCCCGACGGGGTAGCGAGACTCGAACTTGTGCGTGTCGCGCGCCAGCGCCTCCAGGTCCCCGATCCCGTACCGGCTGGCGCCGGCGGTGAAGGTGTCGGTGAAGGTCAGGGCCGCGAGGGTGGTGAACCCGCCGGCACTGCCGCCCCGGATGCCCAGGCGCGCCCGGTCGACCAGCCCCGTCGCGGCGAGGTGCTCGGCCCCGCTGGCGCAGTCGGCGACGTCGACGACGCCCCAGGCGCCGTCCAGCCGCTCCCGGTACGCGCGACCGTATCCGGTGGAGCCGCCGTAGTTGACGTCGAGCACCGCGAAACCGCGTGTGGTCCAGAACTGCACCGCGAGCGAGAACACGGCGCGGGTGGCGGAGGTGGGGCCGCCGTGGCTGAGCACCAGCAGCGGCGGTCGCTCGCCGTCCGGGCCGCGGAAGCGGGTGGACGCGGGCGGGTAGAAGAATCCGTGCGCCTGCGCGCCGTCCGGAGTCGGCCAGGAGATCCCCTCGGCGACCGAGATGTCGCCGCCGTCCAGCGTGATCTCGCTGCTGCGGCGCAGGACGGTGACGTCGGCGCCCGGGTGCGACGCCCCGCTGCGCACCTCCAGCACGGCGGTCGGTCGAACCGCGGAGGCGGCCACGACGACGACACGCCCCTCGGCGGCGGCCACCTCCTGGGGCTCCCAGCCGCCGGACCACTCCTCGAGCTCGCCGTTGGCGAGCCGCACGGCGCCGAGGTGCCACCGGCCCTCGCGCGTCCAGGCGCACACCAGGTGTTCGTCGTCGAGCACCGCGACCGTGCGCGGCCCGAACCGCCACTGCGGGCCTGTGAACTCCATCTCCGCCGGGTGCAGCGCCCTGGTGCGCCGTTCCTGCCCGGGGCGCAGGCCCTCGGTGCGGTAGAGGTTCCACCAGCCGGTGCGGTCGTCGACGTGGACCAGGTCCCCGGTCTGGGTCCACAGCGGCTGGGCGACGCTGACGCCGTCGCCGCCGGCGACGACCTCGTCCGTGGTGGGCAGGCCCTCCGGCGTGAGCTCGGCCACGTGCAGCGACGAGCTGGTCCAGGGCATGTGCGGGTGGTCCCACGAGACCCAGGCCAGACGGGCGCCGTCGGGGCTGAGCGTGGGGGAGACGACGAAGTCCGTGCCGGCGGCGACCACCGTCACGGCGCTGTCCTGCCCACCGTCGGAGCCGGTGTCGTGGCCGCCTTCGCCGTGTTCGCCGTCGGGAACGTTGCCGGAGCCGATGCCGCCGACCGCGCGCTCGCCGGCTGTGCCGCCCGAGGCGGAACCGTCCAGGGGGATGCGGACAAGCTCGTTGACCGGCTCCTGGCCGCTCGCCACCGGGCCGTGGTCCTCCCGCACCGCGTACACGACCTCCCGCACGAGGTCGATCACCGGGTCGGCGAACCGCCACGGGCCGGGCGGCGTCAGCGGGACCGCCACGGGCGCCGGGGAGGCGGAGGCGTGGTTGCCGCGCCCGCCACCGACGCCGACGCGGTACAGGCGCCCGTCGGTGGCGTGCGAGAGGACGATCACGCCGTTCCGCACGGCGTAGGCAGCGCCGCCGTACTCGTGCACGCGGGACCGCACGTCGACGGGCTCGCCGCCGGGCATGGTGGTCACGACGTCGGCGACCGTGCCGTCGGCGCGGCGCCGCACCAGGACGGCGCGTCCGGCCTCCTCGGGCCGGTCCTCGAGCCAGTACACGTCCGCCCCGTCGACCTGCGGCAGGCTCAGGCCCACGGCCCGCTCCGTGAGGGTGCGGGCGGCCACCGGTGACTCCCAGGTGCCGTACGGGGCCTCCTGGCGCGCGGCGTCGTTGTCGATCATGGGCGTCACCCTAGTGGGCGCCCGGCGGGCCACGTCGCCACGGGGCGCCTACGGTTCTACAGTGGTGGGCTGGCGCGTGCCCCGGCCCGCCACGAGGAAGGAGCACCATGAGCTACCTGGAGCGCATCCGGCGACCCGCCGACCTGCGCACGCTGAGCACCCCCGAGCTGGAGGTGCTCGCCAAGGAGATCCGCGACTTCCTCGTCGCCTCCGTCTCACGGACCGGCGGCCACCTCGGGCCGAACCTCGGCGTGGTCGAGCTGACGCTCGCCGTCCACCGTGTCTTCGACTCCCCGGCGGAGCACATCGTCTTCGACACCGGGCACCAGGCGTACGTCCACAAGCTCCTCACGGGGCGGCAGGACTTCTCCGAGCTGCGTCAGCGCGGCGGCGTGTCCGGCTACCCCTCCCGGGCGGAGTCGGACCACGACGTGGTCGAGAACTCCCACGCCTCGACGGCGCTGAGCTGGGCGGACGGCATCTCCAAGGCCAACCAGCTGCGCGGCCTGCACCACCGGTCCGTCGTCGCGGTCATCGGCGACGGTGCCCTGACCGGCGGGATGGCCTGGGAGGCCCTGAACAACATCGCCGAGGGCCAGGACCGCTCGCTCGTGATCGTGGTCAACGACAACGGGCGCTCCTACGCCCCGACGATCGGCGGCCTCGCGCACCACCTCGATGCGCTGCGCACCACCAGGAGCTACGAGAAGGTGCTGGACTGGGGCAAGCGCACCCTCCAGCGTTCGGGGACCCCCGGCAAGGTCGCGTTCGACGCCCTGCACGGGATGAAGAAGGGGATCAAGGACGTCATCGCCCCGCAGGGCCTCTTCGAGGGGCTCGGCATCAAGTACATCGGCCCGGTCGACGGTCACGACGTGGCCGCGATGGAGACCGCGCTCGCACGGGCGAAGGCGTTCGGCGGTCCGGTGATCGTCCACGCCATCACGGAGAAGGGGCGCGGGTACACACCCGCCGAGACGGACGTGGCCGACAGGTTCCACGCCGTCGGCGTCATCCACCCCGAGACCGGACTGCCCGTCGCACCCTCCCGGTTCGGCTGGACCTCCGTCTTCGCGGAGGAGATCGTCGAGATCGGACGACGGCGCAGCGACGTCGTGGCCCTCACCGCGGCGATGCTCGCGCCGGTCGGCCTCGCCCCCTTCGCGGAGGAGTTCCCGGACCGCGTGTTCGACGTCGGGATCGCCGAGCAGCACGCCGTCACCTCGGCGGCCGGCATGGCGTACGCGGGGCTCCACCCCGTGGTGGCGCTGTACGCGACGTTCCTCAACCGCGGCTTCGACCAGGTCCTCATGGACGTCGCGCTGCACCGGGCGGGCGTGACCTTCGTGCTCGACCGCGCCGGTCTGACCGGGGACGACGGCGCCTCCCACAACGGAATGTGGGACATGGCCTTGCTGCGCACGGTCCCCGGCCTGCGCCTGGCCGCGCCGCGCGACGAGGACACCCTGCGAGCTGAGCTGCGGGAGGCGGTCGCCGTCGACGACGCTCCCACGGTGCTGCGCTACCCCAAGGGGGCGTTGCCGCAGTCGCTGCCCGCGGTCGGCCGGCAGGGCACGGTCGACGTGCTCGCCCGCCACGGCGGCGTCCCGCGGGTGCTGGTGGTCGGCGTCGGCGTCATGGCGCACACCGCTGTGGAGGTCGGGGCAGCCCTGGACGCACAGGGCATCGGCTCGACCGTCGTCGACCCGCGCTGGGTGCTGCCGGTCCCCACGGACCTGCTGTCCCTCGCCCGCCAGCACGACCTCGTGGTGACCGTGGAGGACGGTCTGGTCACCAACGGCGTCGGGTCGGCCGTGCGCGACGCGCTCGCGGCAGCAGGCACCGACGTCCCGGTGCGCAGCCACGGCATCCCGCACGCGTTCCTCGAGCACGCCTCCCGCGCGCAGCTCGTCGAGGAGCACCACCTGCGGGGCCAGGACATCGCCCGCGAGGCCGCGTCCGCGGTTGCCGCCCTCACCGGTGCGGCCGAGGTCCGCCCCGTCGACCGGCCGGCGGGCTGACCCGGCCCCTTCCCTCGCCGGAGGATTGACCTGGCCCACGCCCTCGGCGCAGCCCTCCAACCGGAGTGTGCGGCCCTCCAACCGGAGTGCGCAGCTTCGGTGGACGTCACGGCCATGTAGCGACGGCCTTCAGAAAGGCGGGGACTCGTCGGGGTGGCCGTGGCGGGGCAGGGTGGTGACGTGTCCGTCGGGGGTGCGGCGGTAGCGGTGGCCGCTGGGGGTGGTCCAGATGAAGGTCCCGGGTTGGGGTTGTTCGACGTGGAAGGCGCCGCAGGTCTTGCGGGGGTGGTCGTGCTCGCACATGGGTGCGAGGTTGTAGACGGCGGTGTGGCCGCCGCTCGCCCAGGAGACGGAGTGGTCGAGCTGGCAGTGGCGGGCCGGGACGGTGCAGCCGGGGGCGATGCAGGTGCGGTCGCGTTCGCGGACGAGGCGGGCCATGTCGGCCGGGGGCCGGTAGGTGGTGCGGCCGACGTCGAGGACGGTGCCGGTGAAGGGGTCGACGACGACGCGGCGCCAGGTCCCGCCCAGGGCGAGGGCGCGGGCGGCCTCGTGGGTGATGGGGCCGACGCCGTCGAGGTGGGCGATCGGCCCGTCGGGTTCGTCGCCGTAGGTGTCCAACGGGTCCCCGTCCGGGGCGGGCGGGAAGAACGCCGACCCCCACGTACCGCCGGGCGGGCCGCCGCTGTCGCCCGGGCTGCCGGTGCCGGCCGGGCCCGGTGAAGCACCGGCGTCTGGTTCCGCGCCGGTGCCGCAGGCGGCCGCGCCCTGGGATCTCTGGGCGGCGGTGCCGACGAGGACTCCGGTGGCGGGCAGGTCCGGTGGGAGGGCGACGGCGAGGGGGACGGTGAGGTTGACGGTGATCTTGTCCGACAGGGCGAACGGACCGGTGGGGCCGCCCGGTCCGGGCGCCTCGCCGATGCGGCCGGCGGCGAACGCGCCGGCGGCCATGGCGACCGCGGCGTCGAAGCGCAGCTGGTCGGTGGTGCGGGCGTCGCCGGCGGCGCGGGCGGCGACCGCGGCGGCCTGCAGGGTCGCGTCCAGGACGATGAGCTCGTGGGCGGGGCCGTCGAGCAGCATCGTCGCGGTGCCGTCCCGCCCGGGCCGCAGGTGGGTGGCCTTGCGGGCGGCGGCGGCGCGGCGTTGCCGGTCGTGGGCGTCGGGCGGGTCGGCGGCGACCAGGGCGGCGTTCAGGTCGCGCTGGAGCTGGGGGTGGGTGCGCCGCGGCGCGGTGGGCAGGACGGTGTCCTGGACGCCCCAGGCGACCGGGCCGGGCCGGCCGGACAGGGCGGTGGCGATCATCCGGGCCTTGCGCGCGTCGATCAGCCCCGCCGCCAGCGCGTCCCCGGTGGGGGCGAGGACGCCGGTGAAGGCGTGCCCGAGGTCGACCAGCTTGCCGGCCTCCTGCCGGGTGACCCCCAGGCGCATGCCGAGCTCGTCGGCGGCGAGGTCGACGTCGCTCACGCCGCGACGGGTGGGCATTCGGCCGTGCATGGAGTCCCGTCCCGCGAGGGCGGCCGCGGCGCGGGCCGCGCCGGCCGCGGCGGCGGCCTCGACCCGGCGGAAGGCGGCGACGACCTCGACCGCGGTGTAGTCGTCGACCTCGTCGGGCTCGACCGCCAGCAGCAGGCCGAGCAGCTCCCCGTCCGGCGCCGCGTGCGCGAGCAGGCCCGCGCCTTCCTCGGACTCCGAGAGCACCGCCCCGACCGGACGCCCCCCGACCCGGCCCGGCACCGCACCCACCGGGCGTAGGGCGGGCACGAGCTGCCGGCGATCCGCCGGCCCGGCCGTGCGCTCTGGGCCGGCCGGCCCACTGTCGTGGTCGTCCTGATCGACCGGCGCGTCCGGGACGGCCGAGCCCGCGTGCCGGGCGCAGCCCACCCCCAGCCGGCACCACAGGCACCGGTCCCGACCGGCCGCCCCTCCGACGTCGTCGTCCCCCGGAATCTCAGCATCATCGCTCATGCATCAAACATACGTTCGACCACCGACATCCGCCCCGGACCGCCCCTCCGCTGGGGACAGAGGGGACGCCCGGTGGCTTGTGGATGTCGGCTCCGGGCACGCGGCGCTGTCGGGCGACAGGTTCGCGCCCACCGTGCTTGACGCCGGTGTGCCGCTGCGCGCCCCGGGCGCGGGCATCGCGATGGGGGCGGACAGCACTTGGCCCGCCGACTGATCCAGAGGTGTTCGTAGAAGGCAGTGAAAGCGCCCGGAGCACGATCCCGCGTTCTCGTCATAAGCGAGCCGAGTGACCTGGCGCACGTGTACCTCTGTGCGTCGTGTGAGGAGGCTCATGCAGGGGTCCGGTCCATGGTCCCAGCTGTCCGTTCCGCCCGGTTCGTAGCGTTGACAGCGAGGGGCCGCAAGGGTTGTCGGCCCGCACGAGGAGGCAGGAAACATGGCCACCACGACCGTGAACCACGCGGGGACGTCAGAGGCCCCGGGGGAGCCGTGGCGCGGGTTCGCGCCGGGCACCTGGCAGGACGGGATCGACGTCCGCGACTTCATCCAGCGCAACTACACCCCCTACACCGGTGACGCCGGCTTCCTCGCCGGGCCCACCGCGCGGACCACGTACATCTGGGACGTCCTGTCCGGGATGTTCCCGGAGGAGCGCGCGAAGGGGGTCCACGACGTCGACCCGACGACCCCGGCGGGGATCACCGCCCACGCCCCGGGCTACATCGACCGCAAGGACGAGCTCATCGTCGGCCTGCAGACCGACGCCCCGCTCAAGCGGGCGATCATGCCCTACGGGGGCTGGCGGATGGTCGAGACCTCCCTGAAGACCTACGGCTACGAGGTCGACCCGGTGATGAAGGAGATCTTCACCAAGTACCGCAAGACCCACAACCAGGGCGTCTTCGACGTCTACCCGCCCGACGTCCGCAAGGCGCGCAGCGCGCACATCGTCACGGGCCTGCCCGACGCCTACGGCCGCGGCCGGATCATCGGCGACTACCGCCGCGTCGCCCTGTACGGCGTCGACGCGCTCATCGCAGGGAAGAAGGCCGAGCGGGCCGAGCTCGACGCCGAGCGTTCCGTCGAGGACGTCATTCGCGACCGCGAGGAGAACACCGAGCAGATCCGCGCGCTGGGCGAGCTCAAGGAGATGGCCGCGTCCTACGGCTACGACATCTCCCGGCCCGCGGCCACGGCGCGTGAGGCCATCCAGTGGCTCTACTTCGCCTACCTCGGTGCCGTGAAGGAGCAGAACGGCGCAGCGATGTCGCTGGGCCGGACGTCGACCTTCCTCGACGTCTACATCGAGCGAGACCTCCTCGACGGGGTGCTGACAGAGTCCGAGGCGCAGGAGCTGATCGACGACTTCGTCATCAAGCTGCGCATCGTGCGGTTCCTGCGCACCCCGGAGTACGACGAGCTGTTCTCCGGCGACCCGACCTGGGTCACCGAGTCCATCGGCGGCATGGGTGAGGACGGGCGCACGCTCGTCACCAAGAACTCCTTCCGCATGCTGCAGACGCTGTACAACCTGGGCCCGGCGCCGGAGCCCAACCTCACGGTCCTCTGGAGCGACGCGCTGCCCGAGGGCTTCAAGCGGTTCTGCGCCCAGGTCTCCATCGACACCTCGGCGATCCAGTACGAGTCCGACGCCCAGATCTCCGGCGCGTGGGGCGACGACGCCGCCATCGCCTGCTGCGTCTCGCCGATGGCCGTGGGCAAGCAGATGCAGTTCTTCGGCGCCCGCGTCAACGTGGCGAAGGCTCTCCTGTACGCCATCAACGGCGGGCGGGACGAGAACTCCGGCCAGCAGATCGCGCCGGTCTCCGAGCCGGTGGTCGGCGACGTCCTGGACTACGACGAGGTCGTCGCGAAGTACGACGTCCTCCTCGACTGGCTGGCCGCCACCTACGTCGACGCGCTCAACTGCATCCACTACATGCACGACAAGTACGCGTACGAGCGGCTCGAGATGGCGCTGCACGACAAGGAGGTGCTGCGGACCATGGCCTGCGGCATCGCCGGCCTGTCGGTTGCGGCCGACTCGCTCTCCGCGATCCGCTACGCCACGGTCCGGCCGGTGCGCCGCGAGGACGGGCTGGTCGTGGACTACGAGGTCGAGGGGTCCTTCCCGATGTTCGGCAACGACGACGACCGCGTCGACGAGATCGCCGTCACCATCGTCGAGAAGTTCATGGCGAAGATCCGGGCCCTGCCCACCTACCGCAACTCGGTGCACACCCAGTCGGTGCTGACGATCACCTCGAACGTCGTCTACGGCAAGCACACCGGGAACACACCGGACGGGCGCCGTTCCGGAGAGCCGTTCGCACCGGGCGCCAACCCGATGAACGGGCGCGACACCCACGGCATGCTCGCCTCCGCCCTGTCGGTGGCGAAGCTGCCGTACTCGGAGGCGCAGGACGGCATCTCGCTGACCAACACGGTGGTCCCGTCGGGCCTTGGGCGCACGAAGGACGAGCAGGTGACGAACCTGGTGGGTCTCCTCGACGCCTACACCGGCTCGGACGGGTATCACATGAACGTCAACGTGCTGAACCGGGACACCCTCTACGACGCCATGGAGAACCCGGAGAAGTACCCGCAGCTGACCATCCGGGTCTCCGGCTACGCCGTGAACTTCGTCCGGCTGACGCGCGAGCAGCAGCTCGACGTCATCTCGCGTACGTTCCACGGCACCGTCTGACCCGACGACGGCGGAGCCGCCGCCCGCCCCGGCCCACCGGGGCGGGCGGCACCCGGAAGAACGACCAGGAGGAACGATGACCGCGATCCTCGGCGCCCCCGCCACCGGCGTCGTCGCCCCCGACGGCATCAACGGCTTCTACGAGCCGGTCCCCGAGGACAACGTCCCACGGCTGCGCCGCTCCGCCGGCACCGCCGGGATCGAGGTCGCCGGGGAGATGTCCCACGCCGAGCACCTCGCCGCCGTGCGCGCGGGCGAGATCGGCTCCATGCACTCCTGGGAGCTCGTCACCGCCGTCGACGGACCCGGCACCCGCCTGACCGTCTTTCTCGCCGGGTGCCCGCTGCGGTGCCTGTACTGCCACAACCCCGACACGCTGAAGATGAAGGACGGCGAACCGGTCGCCGTCGACACGCTGCTGACACGCGTGCGGCGGTACCTGCCCGTCTTCCGGGCCACCGGCGGCGGCCTCACGGTCTCGGGCGGCGAGCCGCTCATGCAGCCGGCGTTCCTCGGCCGCCTGCTCCGCGGCGCGAGGGAGATGGGCGTGCACACGACCATCGACACCTCCGGCTTCCTCGGCACCCACGCCTCGGAGGCGCTGCTCGACGACCTCGATCTCGTCCTGCTGGACGTGAAGTCGGGGCTGCCCGAGACCTACCGGCGTACGACCGGCCGGGACCTGCAGCCGACGCTCGACTTCTCGCGCCGGCTCTCGGACCGCGGCACGGCCATGTGGATCCGCTTCGTGCTCGTCCCGGGGCTGACCGACGCGTACGACAACGTCGAGGCCGTCGCCGACCACGTCGCCACCCTCGCCACCGTGCAGCGGGTGGAGGTCCTCCCGTTCCACCAGATGGGGCGCGACAAGTGGGACCGCCTCGGCATGACGTACGAGCTCGGCGACACCGCCGCGCCCGAGCCGGAGCTGGTCGAGCGGGTGCGCGGCCAGTTCCGCGAGCGGGGCCTGACGGTCTACTGAGCCGGCAGGCTCGCGACGCCCGGCTCGTGGAAGCGCGCCCCCGTCGCCGCCTCCGCGGCGCCGGTCCGGTCGAGGTAGGGGGTGATGCCGCCGAGGTGCAGCGGCCAGCCCGCCCCCAGGATCATCGCGAGGTCGACGTCCTGCGCGTCCCGGGCTACGCCCTCGGCGAGCAGCAGCCCCGCCTCCTCGGCCAGCGCGCGGCGCACACGGTCTAGCAGCGCCCCGGCGTCCGGCGGCTGCGGCACGCGACGGGCGCCGAACAGCTCGCCGACGGCGGGGTCCACCGGCGAGCTCGCGCTCGGACGCCCCTCGCCGAGGACGAAGCTGCGCCCGGACTCCACGACCGCGGCCAGCCCGGGGGAGTCGGGGTAGCGCTCCCCGAGGTTCTGGCGCAGCGAGACCAGCACGTGCTCCGCCACGGCGGGCCCGACCAGCTGGAGCAGCTGGAAGGGACCCATCGGCAGCCCCATCGGACGCAGGGCAGCGTCCGCCTCGGTGACGGGCGTGCCCTCCTCGAGCGCCCCGAGAACCTCCCCGAGCAGCCGGATCAGCAGCCGGTTGACCACGAAGCCGGGGGCGTCGGCGACGGCGACGGCTGTCTTGCGGCACGCCTGCGCGACGGCGAACGCGGTGGCGTAGCTCGTCTCGTCCGTGGCCGCGGCCCGGACCACCTCCACCAGCGGCATCATCGCGACCGGGTTGAAGAAGTGCAGGCCCACCACCCGTTCGGAATGGCGCAGGTGCTCCGCCATGGCGGTGACGGACAGCGCAGAGGTGTTGGTGGCCAGCACGGTCGTCGGGGAGACGACGTCCTCGAGCTCGGCGAACACGCGCTGCTTGACCGCCAGCTCCTCGAAGACCGCCTCGATCACCAGGTCGGCACCGGCGAGGTCGCCGAGGTCGGTGGTGACGCGCAGCAGCGGCCGGAGCTGCTCGGCGTCCTCCTCGCGCAGGCGCCCCTTCGCGACGTCCTGGTCGATCTGGGCGTGCACGGCCGCAAGACCCTTCCGGGCGCGCTCGTCGTCGAGGTCCCGCATGGTGACGGGCACCCGAAGTGACCGGGCGAGGAGCAGCGCGAGCTGCCCGGCCATCAGCCCGGCGCCGGCCACGCCGACCGAGCGGATCTCGCGAGGCGCCACGTCCGCGGGGCGGCCGGCGGGCTTCTTCGCCCGCCGGGTCAGCAGGTCGAACGCGTACAGCCCCGCCCGGAGCTGGTCGCTCATCACGAGATCGACCAGCGCCTCGTCCTCGAGGGCGAAGGCTTCCGCCCGCGGGAGCGACCGTGCGGCGGCGACGGTGTCCAGGGCGCGGAGGGCGGCGGGGGCGCCCCCGGCGGCCCGGGCCTCGGCCAGCGGACGGCGGGCGGCCACCGCCGTCGTCCACTCCTGGTCCGTGGCGGCCGCGGCACGCCGCGGTTGCTCGACCTCACCGGCGACGACGGAGCGCAGCCAGGCCAGCGCGGGCGCCATGGCGTCCGCCGGACCGTCCGCGCCCGGGAGCACGACGTCGACGATCCCGGCGCGCAGGGCGTCGGCGACCTTGAGGGTGCGGTTGCCGCGCGCGGGGTTGTCCACGACGACCGTCAGCGCGGTGTCGGGCCCGACGATCCGCGGCAGGGTGGTGCAGCCGCCCCACCCCGGGAGCAGGCCCAGGTGTGTCTCGGGCAGGCCGATCGCCCGCACGCCGGGGTCGGCGGCCCGGTAGTCGCAGGCGAGGGCGAGCTCGAGCCCGCCGCCCAGGGCCGCGCCGTTGAGGTGGGCGAGGGTGGGGACCGGGAGGTCCGCCAGGGCGGCGACCACGCGGTGGCCCGCCTCGGCGAGCTCGCGAACCTGCTCGGCGCGCGTGGCCGTCCGGATCAGGTGCAGGTCCGCGCCGGCGAGGAACGTGCGCCCGGTGCCGGTCAGCACGAGCGCGGCGATCTCCCCCGCGGACGCGCGGCGGGCGGCGTCGGCGAGGGCCCGCTCGACGTTGGCCAGGCCCGCGGGTCCGAGGGTGCAGGGCCGGTCGCTGCCGTCCTCGGGCGCGAGGGTGAGCACGAGCACGGTGCCGAGGTCCGGGACGACGACGTCGGAGGGCAGCACGACGGTGGTGCGCTCGGTGTACGTGGGGGAGGTGGTGGTCACGGCTGCTCTCCGGATAGACGGCACTGTCGGTATCAGGTACTGCCGCAGACCCTACCGAAGGCCCGAGAGTCGTGTGGGTGGTGCGCGACCGGGAGGTGGCGGTCAGACCGCGCGCAGCGCCCGCACGAGCGGCTCCGCCACCGTCTCGACCTGCCACGGCCGGGCCCCGAGGGCGGTGAGCCGGTCGACGACCTGGCCGAGGCTCGGGCGGGGCTTGACGTCCCACGCGAGCTGACGCTGCGTGGCGGGTGAGAGCAGGTTCTCCTGCGGCAGGCGGAGCTGCTCGGCGAGGTTGCGCACGCTCGTGCGCACGGCGTCGAGGCGGAGCGCGGCCTCGGGGTTCTTGTCCGGCCAGGACCGCGGCGCGGGCAGCTGGCCCGGGACGTGCGGGGCACGCCGGCTCGGCAGCTCGGACTCGGGCAGGGCGAGCGCCCGCGAGACGGCGGCGAACCAGTACGGCAGGTGCCGGCGGGTGCCCTTGCCGGAGAACTCCCTGAGCCGTCCGAGCTCCTCCACGGACCGCGGCCTCGTCCGGGCGGCGGCCACGATGGCGGCGGCTGGCAGCACCCTGCCGGGTGCGCGGTCGCGGCGGCGGGCGAGGTCCTCCCGTGCGTGCCACAGCTCCCGGGCGACGGCGAGCCCGCGGGGGTCGCGCACCACCTGCAGGCCCGCAGTGCGGCGCCACGGGTCCGCCCGCGGCGGGGCCGGGGGAGCGGTGCGCACGTGCTCGAACTCCTCCAGGGCCCAGCGCAGCTTGCCGGCCTCCTCGAGCTGGACGGTCAGGACCTGACGCAGCTCCACGAGAAGCTCCACGTCCAGCGCGGCGTAGCGCAGCCACGGGGCCGGCAGCGGGCGGGTCGACCAGTCCGCCGCGGAGTGCTCCTTGGCGAGCGCGTACCCGAGGTTCTCGGCGACGACGGCGGCCAGCCCGACGTGGGCGCGCCCGAGCAGGCGGGAGGCGAGCTCGGTGTCGAACAGCGCCGCCGGCGTCAGGCCCAGCTCGCGCAGGCAGGGCAGGTCCTGGTCGGCCGCGTGCAGGACCCACTCCGCCGGGTTCACGACGGTGGCCAGCCCGCCGAGCTCGGGCAGCGCCACGGGGTCGAGCAGCACGGTCCCGGCACCCGGCCGGCGGAGCTGGACGAGGTAGGCGCGCTGGCCGTACCGGAACCCGGAGGCACGCTCGGCGTCCACGGCGAGCGGCCCGCCGGCGGCGGCGAGCCGTGCGGTCGCCTCGGCCAGGTCGGCCTCGGTGGCGGTGACGGGTGGCACGCCCTCGGCGGGCTCGAGGAGCGGGACGGTACGGGTCTCCTCCGCCGTCGCCACACCGTCCCCGCCGGGAGAGATCCCGGTGTCGACGTGGTCGTGGGCGTCGGTGGTGGCAGGCACGGCCTCAACGGTACGACGGCGCGGCCCGCCCCGCGTGCGCGGCGCGCGAGTCAGTGGTGCCCGTAGGTCAGTGGTGTGCGCCAGTCCGCGGCGCGCGACTCCCGTGCGCGCGGGTCAGCGGCGCCGGTTGAAGGAGGCGACGTTCTCCGGGAGCGGTTCCAGCCCGGCCGCCTGGCAGGCCAGCGCGGCCCAGGCCTTCAGGTGGGGGCCGAGGTCCGGCGTCGTCGGCGTCCAGGACGCGCGGACCTCGATCTCGACCTCGCCGCCCCGCAGCTCGAGCCCGCCGAAGGTCTCCGAGAGCACGCGGGTGACCGTGCCGGAGAGGTCGTGGTACCCGGCGCCGGCGTCCGAGAGCGCGTCCGTGAGCCAGGTCCAGCCGACCTCGCCGAGCAGCGGGTCGGCGCCGAGCTCCTCCTCGAGGCGCGCCTTGGCGAGCACGATGACGCGGAAGGTGCCGTTCCACGCCTCCTGGCCGGCCGGGTCGTGGAGCACCACGAACCGGCCGTGCCCGAGCATCGTGTCGGGGTCCATCGTGCGCAGCCGGTCGTTGACCTCGCCGGTCAGGGCCAGGGCGTACGGGGCGATCCGGGTGGGCGCCGGGACCTCCTCCAGGTGCAGCTCGGGGCGCAGCCGATGCCCGCGCAGGCTCAGCAGCGCGGTCTCGAACTCCGGCGGTGCCACCGCCTCGTCACCGGTCACGTGCTCAGGCTAGGACTCGCGCGCGGCTCCCGGGGGCAGGCCGCGCCCGACTCGCCGGGCGGCACTATGCTCGCCGAGGTCCCCGCACTTTGGAGAAGATTTGGCCGACAGCTCCGCAGCCGCAGTCCGTCCCGTCATCCTGGGCGGTGACATCGGGGCCTACGCCACCGCGCGGACCTTCCACGAGACCTACGGCGTGCGCTCTGTCGTGCTCGCCGGCGTCGAGACCTGGGCGGTCACGGGCTCCGTCGCCGTCGACCACCGCGTCGTGACCGGGCTGTCCGACCCTGACCTGCTGGTCGCCGCGATCCGCGAGGTGGTCGCCGAGGAGCCTGACAGGACGCACATCGTCCTCGGCAGCGCCGACTGGCTCGTGGACGCGCTCGTGACCCACCGCGACCAGCTGGGCGACGTCGTCGTGCCCTACGCCGGGACCGACGCGATGGCGCGGGTGACGGACAAGGGCACGTTCACCGCGCTGTGCGAGCAGCTCGGCATCCCCGTCCCCGCCACGGTGGTGCTGCGGGCCGCCGACGGCCCCGACGCAGCCGCCGGACTGACGTTCCCGGTGGTGGTCAAGGCGGCCTCGACGACGGCGTACCACGCCGTCTCCTTCGCCGGGAAGAAGAAGGTGGACCGGGCCGACGACGTCACCGAGCTGGGGCAGGTCCTCTCGCGCATCGCGGCGGGCGGGTTCGGCGGCGACCTCCTCGTCCAGGAGCTCGTGCCGGGCGGGGACGCCGAGATGGCGGCGGTGAACCTCTTCTTCGACGCCGACGGCGTGTGGCGCTTCGCGCAGTTCGGGCGCGTGCTGCTGGAGGAGCACACCCCCGGGGCGCTCGGGAACTCGGTCGCCCAGGTCACCGGCGTCGACGCCGAGGCCGTCGACCACGCCAGGCGGCTGCTGGAGCACGTGGGCTGGCGCGGGTTCGCCAACGTGGACCTCAAGCGGGACCCGCGGGACGGCGTCTACCGCTTCCTGGAGGTCAACCCGCGGGTGGGTCGCAGCGGGTACGCCGTGACGGCCTCCGGCCACGACATCTCCCGCATGTACGTCGACGCCTTCGTCGAGGGCCGGCCGGCCGACCCTGTGGTGAGCACCGCCGAGCACCTCTTCCACGTGGTGCCGCTGAGCCTGGTGCGCCGGTACGTCAGCCCGGACGACGCCGCGCTCGTGCGCCGGCTGGCGCGTCAGGGGAGGGCGACGAACCCGCTGCTCTACCGCGCCGAGCGCAACCCGCGGCGGTGGGCGAACATCGCGGCCGCGCAGCTGAACCAGTTCCGGAAGTTCGCCCGGCACTACCCGCACTGAGAACTGAATTACAGTACGTGACTGTTGCGTATATCTGGGTTAGGGTCTCCTTCGTTAGGTAACCCTTCCTCAGGAGAACACGTGAGCAGCACCTCGCGCCGGGCCGCCGTGGCCGCAGGCTCCCTCGCCCTGGCCACCGCACTCGCGGCCTGCTCGTCGTCCGGCGCCGACGGTGGCGCGGGCGACGCGGAGACTGCCGAGACGGTCACCGTCGAGCACGCCCAGGGCAGCACCGAGGTCCCTGCCGACCCGCAGCGCGTGGTGGTGCTCGACATGGGGGTCCTGGACACCCTCGACACGCTCGGGGTCGACGTCGTGGGGCTGCCCAAGGCCAACGTGCCGTCGTTCCTGGGCGAGTACGAATCCGACGAGTACACCGACGTCGGCACCCTCCAGGAGCCCGACTACGAGGCGCTCGCCCGGCTCGACCCCGACCTGGTCATCGTCGGGTTCCGCTCCGCGGCCGCGTACCCGGAGCTGTCGAAGAGCTTCCCCACCGTCGACGCGACCTTCGAGTGGAGCGGCGACTACCTCGCCAACTTCGGCGAGAGCGCCACGATGCTGGGCGAGATCTTCGGCAAGGAGTCCGAGGTCGAGGCCGCGCTGGCGGACATCGAGACCCAGGCGGAGGAGATCCGGCCCGCCGGCGAGGCGGCCGGCTCCGGCATGGTGCTGATGACCTCCGGGGGCGAGGTGACCCTCAACGGCGCCGACTCCCGCTTCGGGCTGATCTACTCCGAGCTCGGCGTCACCGAGGCCGAGACCGGTGTCGAGGCCGCCGACCACGGCGAGGCCGTCTCCTTCGAGCTCATCCGGGACGTGAACCCCGACTGGATGTTCGTCGTCGACCGCGACGCCGCGATCGGCGAGTCGAGCGGCCAGGCGGCGGAGCAGGTGCTGGACAACGAGCTGGTCACCTCCACCACCGCGTGGCAGGAGGACCAGGTGGTCTACCTCGACGGCGAGCGGTGGTACGTGGTCATGCACGGCCTGAGCAACGTGCCGGCGATGCTGGACGAGGTCGGGACGGCGCTGGCCCGGTGACAGGCCCGGAACTGCGGTCGGGGCGCGGGGCCGTCAGCACGACGGCCCCGCGCCCTGCCGCGCGTCTGCACCCCGGGACGGGCGCCGAGGCGCCGCCGGCGGCGCGGTCGCAGGTGGCCCGCCCGGTCGGGCGCCCCGGCGTCCTGCGGCAGCGTCTGGGGCTTCTCGGGGGCCTGGCGGCCGTCCTCCTCCTCGCGGCGATCTCGCTGTTCGTCGGCGTGTCCGAGCTCTCGGTGGGCGACGTCCTCACGGGTGACCTCGACGACGCGCAGCGACAGACCCTGCTCGCCTCGCGGGTGCCCCGCACCGTCTCGATCCTGCTCGCCGGGTCGGCGATGGCGGTCGTCGGGCTCGTCATGCAGCTCCTGGTGCGCAACAAGTTCGTCGAGCCGTCCACGGCCGGGACCACCGAGTCCGCCGGCCTCGGGCTGCTCGTCGTGACCCTGCTCGCCCCCGGGATGCCGCTGCTGGGCAAGATGGGGGTCGCCGCCGTGTTCGCCCTCGCCGGGACGGCCCTGTTCCTGCTGATCCTGCGACGGATCCAGCTGCGCTCCGTCGTCGTCGTCCCGCTGGTCGGGATGATGCTCGCGGGCGTCGTGGGCGCCCTGTCGACGTTCCTGGCCTACGGCAACGACCTGCTGCACACCCTGTCGAGCTGGATGACGGGCGACTTCTCCGGCGTCGTGCGCGGACGTTACGAGATGCTCTGGATCGTCGCGGGCTGCGCCGTCGTGGCCTACCTCGCGGCCAACCGGTTCACGGTGGCCGGGCTGGGGCAGGAGTTCACCACCAACCTGGGCCTCAACTACCGGCGGGTCCTGGCGCTCGGCCTCGCGATCGTGGCCGTGACCAGCGCGGTGGTCGTGGTCGTGGTGGGCGGGCTGCCCTTCCTCGGGCTGGTGGTCCCCAACGTCGTCTCGCTCGCGATGGGCGACTACCTGCGCCGGTCGCTGCCCTGGGTGGCGCTCGTCGGGGCGGGGTTCGTGCTCGTGTGCGACATCGTCGGCCGGCTGGTGATCTACCCCGCCGAGGTGCCCATCGGCATCGTGGTCGGCATCGTCGGCGCGGGCCTGTTCCTGTACCTGCTGCTGCGGAGGCCCTCCGGTGCTCGCTGACGCCTCTGCCACGCTCGCCGCGACCGAACGGCGCCCGGCGGGCCCCCGTCCCGGACTGCGGGTGGCTCTGCTGGGAGCCGCGGCCGCCCTCGTCGTCCTCGGGTTCCTCGTGGTCGGCGCCTTCGACGCGCTCGCCCTTCTCGTGCCCATGCGGGTCGAGCGCGTGGCGGCCATGGTGCTCGTCGGCGTCGCCATCGCCGTCTCCACGGTGCTGTTCCAGACCGTGACCGAGAACCGCATCCTCACGCCGTCGATCATGGGCTTCGACGCCCTGTACGCGCTGATCCAGACCTCCGCGGTGTTCTTCCTCGGGTCCGGGACGGTCAACGGCCTGGCGCCGCCGCTGCGCTTCGCGGTCGAGGTGGCGGCGATGCTCGTCTTCTCGTTCCTGATCTTCCGGTGGGTCTTCGGCGGCGCGCGGCGCAGCCTGTACCTGGTGGTGCTCGTCGGGATCGTCTTCGGCGTGCTGTTCCGCTCGCTGGCGACGTTCATGCAGCGGGTGATCGACCCGAACGAGTACCTCATCGTCCAGGACCGCCTCTTCGCCTCGTTCAACGCCGTCGACCCGACCCTCCTGGTCGTGTGCGCGGCCGTCGTGGCGGTCGCCTCGGCGTGGGTGTGGAGCCGCCGGCGCGAGCTCGACGTCCTCGCGCTCGGCCGGGCGAACGCGGTGACCCTGGGCCTGGAGCACCACCGCAGCACCATGGCCGTGCTGCTGGTGTGCGCGCTGCTCGTCTCCGTCTCCACCGCCCTGGTCGGGCCGATCACCTTCTTCGGCCTGCTGGTGGCGAACCTCGCCTACCTCGTGGCCGGGACCCACCGCCACGCGTACGTGCTGCCGGTGGCGTCGCTGCTCGCCGTCGTCACGCTCGTGGGCGGCCAGACCATCCTCGAGCACGTGTTCGGCCTGGACACCGTGCTCAGCGTCATCGTCGAGTTCGTCGGAGGAATTGTGTTCATCATGCTGCTCGTGCGGGGAGGCCGCCGATGATCGTCACCGAGAACCTCACCAAGAGCTACGGCTCCACCGTCGTCGTCGACGGTGTCGACCTCACGCTCACCCCGGGCGGCGTCACGTCCATCATCGGCGCCAACGGCGCCGGGAAGTCGACCGTGCTGTCGATGATCTCGCGCCTGCTCGAGATGGACGGCGGCACCGTGAGCATCGACGGCCTCGACGTCTCCCGCACGCCGAGCGCGGAGCTGGCCAAGCGCATGTCCATCCTGCGTCAGGACAACCACCTGGCCGTCCGGCTGACCGTCCAGGACCTCGTGGCGTTCGGCCGCTACCCGCACTCCCGGGGCCGGCTGACCATCGAGGACCGGCGCCACATCGCCGCCGCGATGGACTACCTCGAGCTCGGGCCGTTCGCCTCGCGGTACCTCGACGAGCTCTCCGGCGGGCAGCGCCAGCGCGCCTTCGTGGCCATGGTGCTGTGCCAGGACACCGACTACGTCCTGCTCGACGAGCCGCTCAACAACCTCGACATGAAGCACTCCGTGTCGATGATGAAGCTGCTGCGGCGTACCGCCGACGAGCTCGGCAAGACTGTGGTGGTCGTCGTCCACGACATCAACTTCGCCTCCTGCTACTCCGACCACATCGTGGCGATGAAGAACGGTCGCGTGCTGTGCCAGGGCAGCGCCGAGGAGGTCATCACCACCGAGCAGCTCCGTGCGGTCTACGACATGGACGTCGCCGTCGAGATCGTGGGCGGGCGGCGCATCGGCGTCTACTACGACTGACCTCTGCTCCGACTTTCGGGCCGACGCGCCGGACGACCCTCCCGAAGTCCCTGACCGCGCCGGACGCGGCGCACGTCACCCCCGCCACGCCCGCCGCCCGCCGATCCGGCCGTGGTCCGGCCATTAGGGTGGACCGTCGCTGTGGCGGAGGAGGGACGTGCGGGTGTCAGCTGTGAACGAGTCGGTGCAGGACGGCGGGACGACCTCGGCACGGCTGGATCTCTTCCGCTACCTCACCGCCGACCTGGCCGCGGACTACCGCGCCATCATGACGTTGTTCACCTCGACGTTGCTGGCCGACCTCTCCGCGTCCGAGGTGAGCGAGGCACTCGCCGAGCGGGGGACCGTCCTCTCCGTCGACGACGTCACCACCCGGTGCGAGCAGCTCGAGAGGTGGGGCAACCTCGTCCGCGGCATCCGCGACGCACGGGTGGCGACGGTCCAGGACTACGTCCGTTCCCGCGCCCGGTACCAGGCCTCCAAGCTGGGGGTCCGCGTGCACCGCGAGGCCGAGGCGATCGTCGCCGCCGGGGACGGTGCGCGGGAGGTCGCCCGCGAGCTGCTCGGCGCCACCGCCGAGACCCTCGACCGCATCGTCGCCCGCATGACGGCGGCCAGCGACGGCCGCCCGGTGAGTGCCGAGGCACTCTCCGGCGACGTGACGACGGTCTTCAACAACCAGCGGCTCTTCTCCGACAGCGTGCGGGACTTCTACGCGTACGTGAACACCGTCCTCACGCGCTACGACCTCGCCGGCGAGGAGTACCAGCAGTTCAAGCGGCTGCTCCTCGACTACATCGACCTGCTCACGGCCGACGTCGCACGCCACGCCCCCGTCGTCGCCCGCCGCTTCACCGCGCTGGAGCCGCTGCTCGACGACGTCCTCGCCGCCATGGCCACGTTGCCCACGCTGGCGGACGCGAACACGGAGCGGCTGCCCGGACGCACCCGCGAGGACTGGGAGCACGTGCGCGGCTGGTACACCGGCGCCGACGGCCGTTCGGGCCCCGAGACGCTGCGGCTCGCCGCCGACCAGGCCCTCGGTCAGCTTCTCGCCAACACCAAGCGGATGCTGGCGTCCGCCGGCACCGGGGTGAGCCGGCGTGCCGACCTCCTCAAGCTCGCCTCGTGGTTCGACGACGCCGACGCCGACCAGGCGCACGCCCTCTACGCCGCAGCGTTCGGCGCCTATCCCGCTCGTCACCTGCTCGGCGGCCCCGAGGAGCCGGACCCTCGCGACGGCGCCACGACCTCCTGGTGGGCCGCGACGCCCGTGGAGGTCCCGCTCAGCCTGCGCGAACGTGGTGACCGCGGCGCCCGGGGACGAACCTCGTCCGTCCCGGACCCGGGCCTGGACCGGGTGCGGCTGCTGGCGGAGGCCCAGAGCGAGGCCGACGCCCGGGCGGCCGCCGTCGGTGAGCTGGTCGCCGCCGGCCGGCTCGACGGCGCGCAGGTCAGCCCGGCCGCCCTCGGCCTGCTGCTGGGCCAGCTGACCCGTCTGCTGGCGCTCCACCCCCAGCTGGAGGCGACGGCCCGGGCCACGGACACCGACCTCGGGCTGACTCTCACCGCCGCACCGGAGCCGACGGCGTCCACGACGCTGCGGACCACGGACGGAGATCTCACCGTCCACGGGCTCGTCCTGGAGGTCACCGCGGCCGGCGGCGCGGCCGACGGCGGCGCTGCCTCGCCCGAGCCGGCGGAGGTGCTCGCGTGAGTGCGCACGGCACCGCCGAGCACGATGCCGCGGAGCGGCGCGAGGCCGCCCGGGCGCTGCTGCGTCACCCGGTGCTGACGAAGGCACGCCACGGGGAGGAGTTCGCGCTCGTCCGACGGCACGCGCCGGCGCTGCGGAGAATGTTCCCCGCGGTCCTGGGCTACCCGCTCGTCGTGGAGTCCTCGTTCGCCCGCCTCGTCAAGGACGCCCCGAGCGCCGACGCCCCGCCGCGTCCCGCGCAGCGCCGCGGCGGGCAGCCGTTCGCCCCGCGCACCTACGCCTACCTCGCCCTCGTGTGCGCGGCCCTGCTGCAGACCGCCGGCCGGGAGCAGGTGCTCCTCGGCACCCTGGTCGAGCAGGTCCGCGCCGACGCCGCGGTGGCGGGCATCGCCGTCGACGACTCGCTGACCGACCGGCGCCATCTCGTGCAGGCCATGGCGCTGCTCCTCGACCGGGGCGTGCTCAGCGAGACGGACGGCTCCGTCACCGCCTGGGGCGACCGCCAGGATGAGGCGCTGCTCGACGTCAACCGGACGCTGCTCACCCACGTGCTCGCGCGACCACTGGGAGACGTGGCCACCCCGGAGGAGCTCCTGGCACGCGGAGAGCGCGCCGTCGCCGAGCAGCCTCGCCGGGCGCTGCGCCGCCGGCTCGTCGAGAACCCGCTCGTGCGCCGGGAGGACCTCACCGCGGAGGAGCAGCACGTCCTCTCCCGCGAGCGCGCCGACCTCAGCCGCACCCTGGGCGAGCACTTCGGCCTGACGCTCGAGGTCCGCCAGGAGGGTGCACTCGCCTACGACGTCGACGGCGAGCTCACCGACATCGCCTTCCCCGGCCAGGGCACCGTCGCGCACGTCGCGCTCCTGCTCGTCAACGCCCTCGTCGACGACCTGGACGGCGGTCCCGGCGTCGTCGCCGAGGTCGACGGTCGCACCGTGCCGGGCCTCCTCGCTCCGTGGGCCGCGGTGTCGGACGCGGTGGACCTGCTCGTCGAGCAGTACGGCACCACGTTCGCGGAGGCGTTCGCCCGCGACCCCGAGCACCTGCAGGCCGAGGCCGTGTCCCGGCTCGAGGACATGAGCCTGGCCCGGCGCACCGCCGAGGGGCTCGTGCTGCACCCGGCGTGCGCCCGCTACCAGCCCGAGCCGCAGCGCGCCCCGCGCCGGGCGTCCGTCCCCGCCGCCCGTGCGTCCGAGGACGCACCGGCGGAGACGCAGCAGGGCCTGTTCCCGCTCCAGGAGGACCGATGAGCACCACGACCACCGCGACAGCCGGGACCGAGCCGGAGGGCGCCGTCGACGTCGTCGCCGACGGCGCCACCGACCTCCTCCCGGAGGGCGGGGGCGCCGTCGTCGGGGAGCACGGCGTCACGCGCCGCCCTCACCGGTGGGGCCTGCACCGTGCAGGCATCGTCAACGTCTGGCACTACTGGGCGGAGACGTTCAGCTTCTCCGGCGGGCGGATGGTGCTGCGCGGGACCAACGGCTCGGGCAAGAGCCGGGCCCTGGAGATGCTCCTGCCCTTCCTCCTCGACGCCGACCGGCGACGGATGGACTCCACCGGCTCCGGGAAGGTGCGTCTCGACGAGCTCATGAAGGTGGGGGCCGAGGGCCAGGGCAACCGCCTCGGGTACCTCTGGGTCGAGCTCGCCCGCGACGGCGACGCCGGCCGTGAGCACCTCACGCTCGGCGCGCTGGTGCGCTGGTCGGCCAGCTCGGGGGAGGCGCGCGTCTGGTACTTCACCACCCCGCTGCGCGTGGGGCACGACCTCGAGCTCCTCGACGCCGCGCGCCAGCCGATGCCCCGTGAGCGCCTCGCCGAGCTCATCGGCGCCGAGCGCCTCACCGAGAACCCGGACACCCACCGCGAACGTGTCCGCAGCGCGGTCTTCGGCCTGACCGGGCCAGGCGCACGCGAGCGCTACGACGGCCTGCTGCAGCTTCTCCGCACCCTGCGCTCGCCCGACGTCGGCAACCGCATCGAGGAGGGCAACCTGCCACGGATCCTCTCCGAGGCGCTGCCCCCGCTGTCGGAGGAGACGCTCAACGACGCCGGAGGCCGGCTCGACGACCTGTCCGAGTCCCGCGAGTCCCAGCGCCGCCTCGCCGGCGCGCACGAGCACATCAGCACCTTTCTCGCCACCTACGGCCGTTACGCGGCCACGGAGCTGCGTGCCACGGCGGACAGGGCGGCCCGCACGGCCGACGCGGCGCGGGCCGCGGCCGAGGCTGCGGGCTCGGCGGCCGTCGCGCGTGACGAGCTCGCAGCCCGGACGGTGGAGGCCCGGACCGCCGTGGAACGGCTGGAGACCCGGGAGGGCGAGCTGGCGGCCACTGCCGAAGGTCTCAAGGCGTCCGAGGCGTACCGCGCCGGCCAGGACCTCGCCCAGCGCGACCGCTACGTCCGGACGCTCGCGCAGCGGGCGCAGGAGAGGCTCGACGGCGCCGACGGCGCACGCAGCGAGGAGAAGGAGGCCGTCGCCGCGGTGGACGCCCTCGCCGCGGACGTCGTCGACGCCGCCCGGGAGACCGCCGGCGTCCTCGACGAGGCACGGGCCGGGCTGCGCGGCGCCCGCCTGGCGACGACGGCCCTTCCCGGCACGCTGGAGGCCCGCCTCGAGACGGTTGAGGGCTCCGCGGAACCGGTGCGCACCCTGCTCGAAGGTGACCCGCACCCTCAGCAGCGGCCGGAGGCCCAGCAGCTCCTGGTCACGCCGACCGACCTCGAGGACGCCGCCGTGCGTGCGCGCGAGGTCGCGACTGCGGCGCAGGCGCGGGCGGGCGAGGCGGGGAACAGGCTCCGGGGCGCCGTCGAGCTCGCGCGCGCCAGGACCGAGGCCGACCACGCCGGCACGGCCGCGGGTGAGGCCGACGAGCGACGGGCCGTGGACGAGACCGGGGCGGCCGAGCGGCGAGAGGACCGCGACGAGGCCGCCCGAGGGCTGGCGGACGCCTGGCGGGAGTGGGTCGCCCAGGACGCGACCACCGACCTGCTTGGCGACGTCGACTGGTCGGCCACCGCCGTCGGCCCCCTCCTGCTCGACGCAGACCTGCTCGCGGGCGACGCCCGCGTCGGCCGGGGCGGGGACGAGAACCCCCACGCGCTCCGGCTCGAGGAGCTCGACCGCGTGGCCGCCGAGGCCGCCGAGCCCGCGCGCGACCGGCTCGCCCGCACGGGTGCTGCCCTCGACGCCGCGGACCAGGCCGACGCGGTCCGGCGACGGGAGCTGGCGGACGAGCAGCGAGCCCTCCGTGCCGCGAACGACCCGGAGCCGCCCGCCGCGCCCTGGGCGCGGGCGCTGCCCGAGGGGGCCGTGGCGCTGTGGCGTGCGGTGGACTTCGCGGACGGCCTGAGCGACACGGACCGGGCCGGCCTCGAGGCCGCGCTGCTCTCCGCCGGCCTGCTCGGCGCAGGCCTGACGGCAGACGGCGCGCTCGTCGCCGAGGACGGCCAGACCCTGCTGACGTCCGCCGCCCCGCCGGCTCAGCACCCGCTGCGGGCGGCTCTCGTACCGGACCCCACCGCCGGCGTGCCGGCGGCCGTCGTCACCGCCGTCCTGGCGCGCGTCGGCCTGGGCCGTGACACTCACACCACGTGGGTCGAGGTGGACGGCTCCTGGGGCAACGGGCCCCTGCGCGGGCGGTACACCGCTGACTCCGCCCGGCACATCGGGGCCGCGGCGCGAGCCGCGGCCCGCGCCGTGCGCCTGGCGCAGATCGACGACGAGCTGGCGGACCTCGACCGGCGGCAGACCGAGCGGGCCGCTGCCCGCGACCGGCTCGCGGCGGCGCGGTCCGCACTTACCGCGCACGTGCGGACCGCACCCGGCGGCGCGGCGCTGGCCGACGCCCGCACCCTCGCCGTCGCGGCAGCCCGCCAGGCGGCGCGCAGCCGGGCCGAGGCGGCCCGGCTGACGGAGCGAGCCGCAGAGCTGCACGTGGCGTGGAAGGCCCAGGAGACGACCCACCGCCAGCTCTGCGACCGGCACGGCCTGCCTCACGACCCGGACGAGCTGCGCGGCGTGCGTGACACCGCGAGGGCCGCCCAGGACGCGTGCCTGGCCGCCGCCGCCGCCCTGAGCTCTCTTGCGGGGGGCCGGGCCCGGCACGCCGAGGAGGTGTCGCGGCTCGCCAGGCACCGCGAACGCCGCTCCGAGGCCGAGCTCCGCGCCGAGGAGGCCTGGGCCGAGTGGCACCGCGAGGCAGCTGAGGTCGAGGCGCTCACCGACAGCCTCGGGCAGGAGGCGCGGGAGGTCCACCGCCGGCTGGCCGTGACCGAGGACGAGCAGCGGCGGGTCACCCGGGAGCTGCGTGACGCTCGGATGGCCGCCCAGCAGCTGGGCGAGCAGGAGGCCGTGGCCCGCCGGGACGCCGAGACCGCTGCGGACGCGGCTGCTGCGGCGGAGAGACAGCTCACCGGGGCGCTGGAGAGGTTGCGCCGGCAGGTGGCCCTTCCGGGGGTGCTGGCGGCCGCCGGTGGCGGGGAGCTCGACCTGACGGCGGACGGACCGGTCACGCCGGAGCTGGTCCGCGACGCTGCCGAGGCGGTGCGGTCCGCCGTCGCCGGGAGCGGCACCGCCGACCTCAACGCGCTGCTACGCGCCCGGCAGAAGCTCGAGGCCGAGCTGCAGGGCGGTTTCGACGTCGTGCCCACCGTCGCCGAGGACGTCCACCTCGTCGAGCTCGTCGACGGCGCCGGCCGGCGTCCGGTGGCGGAGGCCGCCGCCGACCTGGGCGCGCGCGTGGAGCGGGCACGCGAGGCTCTCACGAGCCGGGAGCACGAGGTGTTCACCAACTTCGTCGTCGGCGGCGTGGGGGAGGAGCTGCGCCGGCGGCTGGCGCAGTCCGAGCAGCTCGTGTCCGCGATGAACGAGAGTCTGCGCAGCATCAGCACGAGCCACGGCATCGGGGTGCGGCTGGCATGGGTGCTGGACGCGCCGGAGGGCAGCCGGGTCCACCGCATCAAGGAGCTCGTCCGGTCGGCCGCGGCCGTGCGCCCGGGCGAGCGCACCGACGAGCTGATCGGTCTCCTGCGCGAGCAGGTGGACGAGCAGTTCGCGCTCGACGAGACCGCCGGGTACGCCCAGCACCTCAAGAGCGCCCTCGACTACCGCGACTGGCACCACATGCGGGTGACCATCCTCGGCCCGGGCCCGAACGACCGGCGCGAGCTGCGGGGGCGCGCCAAGCTGTCGCAGGGCGAGACCCGCTTCGTCTCCTACGTCACGCTCTTCGCCGCCGCGGACGCGTACCTGTCCGGCCTCGGCGACACGGCGCTGCGCCTGGTCCTGCTGGACGACGCCTTCGCCAAGGTCGACGACCCCACCATCGGGGAGCTCATGGGCCTGCTCGTGCGTCTCGACCTCGACTTCTGCATGACGGCGCACAACCTGTGGGTCACCTACCCGCAGGTCCCCTGCGCCGACGAGTACGAGATCCTCCGCGCGGAGGGCACCCCCGCCGTCGCCGTCCACACGCACTGGGACGGCCGTTCCCGCCACCTGACGGCATGACACGACCCGGGGGCGTGGTGCGCCCCCGGGTCCGCGCTGTCAGGCGTTCCGCAGGACCGCCACCCCGGGGCCCTCGACGGTGACGCTGGTGCCGTCATGCACGGGCGCGGTCTCGCCCCACGCCAGCAGGACCTCCGGCGGGCCGGCCTCGCCCACGGGCACCGGCACCGCCGTGGCGCCGTCGGCGAGCACGAGCACGACGTCGATCGCGCCCCGCCGCACGACCAGCCAGCTGCCGTCGTCGGCGACGCGGACCGTGGTGGCCCCACGGTCGCCGGACGCGATGTCCGGCTCGTCGCGGCGCAGCCGCACGAGGTCGGTGTAGAACGCGAGGAGCCGGTCGTGACCCGGGCGGGCGGGCTCGTCCCAGTCCAGCCGGGACGCCTCGACGGTGGCCGGGGACTGCGGGTCCGGGACCTCGATCTCCCGGCCGTAGAGCTCCGCCCAGCCGTGCGTGCCGAACTCGCGCGCACGCCCTTCCTGGACGGCGCGCGCCAGCTCCGGCTCCGCGTGGTCGGTGAAGTACTGGAACGGGGTGGTCGCCCCCCACTCCTCGCCCATGAACAGCATGGGGGTGCCCGGGCCGAGCAGCACCACGGCGGCGCTGACCGCCAGCTGCCCGGGGGAGAGGGTGCGGCTCGGCCGGTCCCCGAGCGCCCGGTTGCCCACCTGGTCGTGGTCCTGGGAGAACACCACGAAGCGGCGGCCGTCCACGTCGGGCGGCACCGGGGCGCCCCACACCTTGCCCCGGAAACTCGAGTACTCGCCGGCGTGGACGAAGACGTCGGTCAGGGCCTTGGCCAGGGTCTGCGGGCTGCCGAAGTCGGCGTAGTAGCCCTGCCGCTCGCCGGTGACGAGGGCGTGCAGCGCGTGGTGCAGGTCGTCGTTCCACTGCGCCGTCATCCCCAGGCCGCCCTCGGCGGTCGGGGTGACCATGCGTGCGTCGTTGAGGTCGGACTCGGCCACCAGGGAGAGCGGGCGCCCCACCTGCCTCTCGAGGTCCGCCACGGCGTCGGCGAGCTCGGCGAGGACGTGGCGCTCGCTCTCGTCCACGAGGGCGTGCACCGCGTCGAGGCGCAACGCGTCGACGTGGAAGTCGCGGAGCCACCGCAGCGCGTTGTCGATGACGAACGCGCGCACCTCGGCCGCGTCGTCGCCGTCGAGGTTGACGGCCGCGCCCCACGGGGTGTGGTGCCGCTCGGTGAAGTACGGCCCGTACGCCCCCAGGTAGTTCCCCGACGGGCCGAGGTGGTTGTAGACCACGTCCAGGCACACCGCGATGCCGCGGGCGTGCGCCGCGTCGACGAAGCGCTGCAGCGCTGCCGGCCCGCCGTAGGGGTCGTGGACCGCGTACAGGGCGACGCCGTCGTAGCCCCAGCCGTGGGTGCCGGGGAAGGCGGCGACCGGCATGAGCTCGACCATGTCGACGCCGAGCGCCACGAGGTGGTCGAGCCGGTCGATGGCGGCGTCGAGCGTGCCCTCGGCGGTGAACGTCCCGATGTGGAGCTCGTAGACGACCGCGCCGAGGAGGGAGCGGCCCGTCCACGACCCGTCGGACCACCGGTGCGCGTCGGGGTCGAAGGTGCGCGACGGTCCGTGGACGCCCTGCGGCTGCCACGGGCTGCGCGGGTCCGGGAGGGCCGGGCCGCCGTCGAGCGAGAACGCGTAGTCCGTCCCCGGCGCGAGGGCCGACGGCGACCGCCACCAGCCGCCCTCGTCGGCCAGCATGGGGACGGGGTCGCCGGCACCGGGCAGCACGAGGTCGACGGCGGACGCGACGGGCGCCCACACGCGCAGGGTCTCGGTGGTGGTGGTCATGCACGCTCCAGGAGGGCGACGGGACGGGCGGCGAGCAGGTCTCCCAGGCGGCACGGGCCGGCCGCGTGCTCGGTGCCGGTGAGCACGTCCCGCCACGTCCCGTCCGGGAGCACGACGGTCTGGTCGGGCAGCGAGCGGGCCGGTGCGGTGTCGGCGACGAGCCGGGTGGCCACCGCGACCACGCGCGGGCCGGTCGCGTCGGTCCGGGCGAGCGCGACGGCGTGACCCGTCGTCGTGGGGAGCGGCTCGTACCCCGCCTCGGCGCCGACGAAGGCGCCCGGGTGCGTCCGGCGCAGCCGCAGCGCGGCGGCGGTGAGCTGGAGCTTCTCCTCGTCGAGGCCCGCGGGGGCGCGTCCGCCGTCGAGCTCGGCGAGGACCGACGCGAGGGCGTCGAGGTCGACCGGGCGCCGGTTGTCCGGGTCCACCAGCGAGGTCTGGGTGACCTCCGAACCCTGGTAGACGTCCGCCACGCCCGGCACGGTGAGCTGGAGCAGCTTGGTGCCGAGCACGGCGCGGCGCACGGCGGCACTGGTCCTCTCCACCCAGGACGTGAAGGCCGCGACGACGTCGGGGTGCTCGAGCAGCGCCGCGGCGTAGCGGTTCATCGCCTCCTCGCGGGCCTCGTCCGGGGCGGTCCAGGTGGTCCAGGACTTCTGCTCGCGGGCGGCCTTGACGAGGTAGCCCTGCAGCCGTTCGACCGGGATGGGTCCGGCGTCGGTCCAGGTGCCGGCCAGCGTCTGCCAGAGCAGGTTCTCGGTGCGCCCGTCGAGATCGGCGGGCCGCAGGTCCGCCGTCGCCGTGCGCAGGGAACGGACGAGGTCGGCCCAGGCCTCGGCGTGGCCGGCGAGGACCCCGATGCGCGCGCGGACGTCCTCGCCGCGTTTCGTGTCGTGCGTGCTCCCGGCCGTCATCGTGGCGGGCCAGGCGGCCAGGGTGCGGGCGGCCCAGTCGTGCAGCTCGTCCGGGTCGATGCCGAACCGCTCGGGTGCGCCGCCCACCTCGCACAGGCTCACCAGGTGGGTCCAGCGGTAGAACGCGGTGTCCTCCACGCCCTTGGCCATCACGGCGCCGCACACCTGCGGGAAGCGCACCATCAGCTCGGTGCGCCGCTCCTCGTGCGTGCGGCCGGCGCTGCCGACCTCCTTGCCCAGGAGCAGGCCGACGACGACGTCGAGAGTGTCGTGCCGGTCAGGCTCCAGGTGGGCGCGGGCGACGTCGGCGGCGTCGTGCAGCAGGCGCTCCGCGGCGGCGGGGGCGTCCTCGCCGGGCACGACGTAGGCGCGGTAGCGCGGGAAGGCCACGACCAGCTCGACGACGCACTCCTGCAGGGCCCGGTACGTGTGGTCACGCAGGCGGATGTCGTCGTGGCAGATCTCCGCCAGCAGCCGGGCGAGGCGGTCGATCTCGGCGAAGAGGGACGTCGCGACGATCTGCCGCTTGGCGTCCTCGACCACCGCCGGCAGGTTCGCGGGGTCGCCGGTCAGCTCCTGCATCAGGCCGGCGAGCGGCACGGAGCCGCCCGGGTCGACCTGGAGGGCGTGCAGGCGCCAGGCCGCGTCGTAGCCGGTGGTGCCGGCCACGGGCCAGTCCTCGGGGAGCTCCTCCTCGCCCTCGAGGATCTTCTCCGCGACCACCCATGCCCCGCCGGTGGCCTCGTGCAGCCGCCGCAGGTAGCCGCGCGGCTCCGCCAGACCGTCCGGGTGGTCGATGCGGAAGGCGTCGATGACGCCGTCGTGGAACAGCTCCAGGAGCAGCGCGTGGGTGGCGTCGAAGACCTCCGGGTCCTCGACCCGGACCGCGGCGAGCGTGCCGACGTCGAAGAAACGCCGGTAGTTCAGCTCCTCGTCGGCGACCCGCCAGTACGCCAGGCGGTAGTGCTGGCGCTCGACGAGGTCGGCCAGCGGCAGCTGCTCCGTCTCCGGCCGGACCGGGAAGACGTGGTCGTAGTAGCGCAGCACGGTCTGCTCGCCCTCGTCGGGCTCGCTGGGCACGACCATCCGGTCCAGGGTGAGCTCCCCGGAGGCCAGGACGGCGCCGATGCGGCTGCCGAGGACGGGCATGAGGAGGCCGTCGCCGGACTCCAGGTCGACGTCGAACCACGTGGCGTAGGGGGAGGAGCTGCCGTGCTTGAGCACCGACCAGAGGGCGCGGTTGTGCCACACCGGGGTCGGCACGGCCATGTGGTTGGGGACGACGTCGACGACGACGCCCATGCCGCGCTCGTGGGCGGCGGCCGCGAGGGACTCCAGCCCCTCCCGGCCGCCCATCTCGGCACTGATCCGGCTGTGGTCGACGACGTCGTAGCCGTGCGTCGAGCCGGGGGCGGCCTGCAGGACGGGGGAGAGGTAGAGGTCCGTGACGCCGAGGGAGTCCAGGTACGGCAGGGCCTTCTCCGCCTGCGCGAACGACAGGTCCGGGCCGAGCTGGAGGCGGTAGGTGCTCACGGGCAGGCGCCGGTCCGGTCCTGGCAGGTGGGCGGCGGCCGCCCCGGTCGGGGAGGCGGGGGCGGTCACTCGCGGTCCTCCTTCGGCCCGCGCAGGACGACGACGCTGCGCGCCTCGACCTGCAGGTTCGTCCGGGGCTCGACGGTGCGTTCGGGGGCGCTCTCGTGGACGGTGTCGACGACGACCTCCCAGCTCGGCCCGTACTCCTCGCCCGGCAGGCAGAACTCGAGCGGCTCCTCCGCGGCGTTGAACAGGATCAGGAAGGAGTCCCCGACCACCCGCTCGCCGCGGCTGTCGGGCTCCGGGATCGCCTGCCCGTTGAGGAAGACCATGACCGACTTCGCGAACCAGGTGCCCCAGTCCTCCTCGGCCATGTGCTCAGCGGCAGGGGTGAACCACTCGATGTCGCCGATCTCCGACTCGCCGCCGTGCTCCGGCAGACCCGCGAAGAAGCGCCGACGCCGGAACACCGGCTGCTCGGAGCGCAGCGCGATGAGCCGGCGCGTGAACTCGAGCTGGGCCTGGGCGTCCTCGTCCAGGTCCCAGCCCAGCCACGAGAGCTCGTTGTCCTGGCAGTAGGTGTTGTTGTTCCCGTCCTTGGTGCGGCTGAGCTCGTCCCCGTGCAGGATCATCGGCACGCCCTGGCTGAGCAGGAGCGTGGCGAGGAAGTTGCGCTGCTGCCGGGCGCGCAGGGCGTTGATCTCCGGGTCGTCCGTGGGGCCCTCGACGCCGCAGTTCCAGGACCGGTTGTGCGACTCGCCGTCGGCCCCGCCCTCGCCGTTGGCGTCGTTGTGCTTCTCGTTGTAGGAGACGAGGTCGCGCAGCGTGAAGCCGTCGTGCGCGGTGACGAAGTTGATCGAGGAGACCGGCAGGCGGCCGCTGTGCTCGTACAGGTCCGCCGAGCCGGTGAGCCGGCTGGCGAACTCGCCCAGGGTCGACGGCTCGCCGCGCCAGAAGTCGCGGACCGTGTCGCGGTACTTGCCGTTCCATTCCGACCACAGGGGCGGGAACCCGCCCACCTGGTAGCCGCCCTCGCCGACGTCCCACGGCTCGGCGATGAGCTTGACCTGGGAGATGACCGGGTCCTGCTGGATGATGTCGAAGAACGCCGAGAGCCGGTCGACCTCGTGCAGCTCGCGGGCCAGGGTCGAGGCGAGGTCGAAGCGGAAGCCGTCGACGTGCATCTCCTCGATCCAGTAGCGCAGCGAGTCCATGATCATCTGCAGCGTGTGCGGGGAGCGCATCAGCAGGGAGTTGCCCGTGCCGGTGGTGTCGAAGTAGTGCGCCTCGTCGCCGTCCACCAGGCGGTAGTACGAGGCGTTGTCGATGCCGCGGAAGGACAGGGTCGGCCCCAGGTGGTTGCCCTCGGCGGTGTGGTTGTAGACGACGTCGAGGATGACCTCGATGCCCGCCTCGTGCAGCGCCTTGACCAGGGTCTTGAACTCCTGGACCTGCTCGCCGCGGGTGCCGAAGGCGGCGTAGCCGTTGTGCGGCGCGAAGAACCCGATGGAGTTGTAGCCCCAGTAGTTGCTCAGGCCCTTCTCCTGCAGGTGCGGGTCGTTGACGAACTGGTGCACCGGCATGAGCTCGACGGCGGTGACGCCGAGCTCGACGAGGTGCTGGATCACCGCCGGGTGGGACATGCCCGAGTAGGTGCCGCGCAGCTCCTCGGGCACCTCCGGGTGGAGCTTCGTCATGCCCTTGACGTGCGCCTCGTAGATGACGCTCTCGTGGTACTCGCGGTTCGGCGGCCGGTCGTAGCCCCAGTCGAAGTACGGGTTGACGACGACGGAGGTCATCGTGTGGGCGGCCGAGTCCTCCTCGTTGCGCTCCTCCGGGTCGTCGAAGGAGTACGAGTACAGGGAGCGGTCGCCGTCGATCTGCCCGTCGATGGCCTTGGCGTACGGGTCGAGCAGGAGCTTGGACGGGTCGCACCGGTGGCCGGCGGGCGGGTCGTAGGGGCCGTGGACGCGGTAGCCGTACCGCTGCCCCGGCTGCACCGAGGGCAGGTAGCCGTGCCAGACGTGGGCGTCGACCTCGGTGAGCTCGACGCGCTCCTCCGTCCCGTCGTCGTCCAGGAGGCACAGCTCCACGCGCTCGGCGACGCTGGAGTAGAGCGCGAAGTTGGTTCCGGAACCGTCGAACGTGGCTCCGAGGGGGTAGGGGCGGCCGGGCCAGATCTGCATGAGGCATACCTTGACACGCAGACCGCCGTACGGCGCTCCGGGAGGATCTCTCGGACGGTGCGGGTGAGATGGGTCACGCGCCGCCGGCCGAGGTGCCGGTGAGAGCAGATGGTCCCGCACCTTCGCGGGGGCGCCGTGGGAGGATCCCGGCGGCGCGGCAGCTCGTGCCGCACGTGCGAGGCGTGGGGGAAGCAGATGCCGGTGCTGGAGGTCGTGGGGTGGGTCGGCTCCGCCGTCGTGGTCTGGTCGATGATGCAGCAACGCATCCTCCGGCTGCGGTTCATCAACCTGGTCGGCTGCCTACTGCAGATCGTCTACAACAGCGTGCTCGGCGTCTGGCCGGTCGTGGGGCTGAACGTGGTGCTCGCGGCGGTCCAGCTCGTCAACCTCTACCGGCTGCTCGGCCGCCGGCACTCCGAGGAGGCCTACGAGGTGCTCCGGGTGGACCCCCAGGGTGAGTACCTCCACCACCTCCTCGCGCGGCACCGCGGTGACATCGAGAGGTTCACGCCAGGGTTCCGCGGGCCCGTCCCCGGCGGCGCCGCCTACCTCATCGTCAAGGGGGAGGAGACGGTGGGCTACGTGCTGCTCCACGACACCGGGGACGGCGTCGCCCAGATCGACCTGGACCACGTGGTCGAGAAGTACCGCGACCTCACGCCCGGCGAGTTCGTCTTCAACTCCAGCGACATCCTCGTCGAGGACGGGTACCGGCGCGTGCGCACCGCTCCCGGCGTCCGCGAGCCCTACTACGACCGGATCGGGTTCACCGAGGTGGGCGGTGCCTACGAGCTGGACCTGGTCGGGGCGCGCTGAGAGCCGCGGACGAGCAGGCTCAGCGCCCGGTGCGGCCCCGCTGAGAACCCGGGTCGGGCGCGCTCAGGAGCCCGGGGACGACGAAGGCCGCCCCGGATGATCCGGGGCGGCCTTGTGCCGGTGGGCGATACTGGGTTCGAACCAGTGACCTCCTCGGTGTGAACGAGGCGCTCTACCACTGAGCCAATCGCCCGCGTCCGTCGGCGCCTGCCGTGACCGGCGCTTCGGGTGCGAGAAGTGATGTTAGCGAACGCGGTGCCGGATCGTGAAACCGGCGGGCCCCCGGAGCGGTGAGAGGAAGGCCACACCGCCTCAGGGCCCGGCTCCTCAGGGCCCGGCTCCTCCGGATCCGGCTCCTCCGGGTCCGGCATCTACGGGTAGGGCGTCTCGAGGTGGCGCCGCGTGTAGATCTCCGAGACCTGCTCGGTCACCGGTCCCGGGCGCAGCTCACGACCGTCGACGGCGACGACGGGCACCACCCCGCGCGTCGAGGAGGTCAGTGCCACGTGCTCCGCCCGGTGGATGGCGTCGAGCGGCAGCGTCTCCTCCCGGACCTCGACGCCGGCCTCCCGTGCCCACTCGATGACGACGGCCCGAGTGACCCCCGCCAGACACCCGGACTCCAGCGGCGGGGTGACCAGCGCGCCGTCGACCTCCAGGAAGACGTTCGTGCCGGTGCCCTCGCACAGCTCCCCGCGGGTGTTGCCGAAGATCGCCTCGTCCCCGCCCCGCTCGTGCGCCCACGCGAGGGCGCGCACGTTCTCGGCGTAGGAGATCGTCTTCAGGCCGGCGATCGCCGAGCGCTCGTTGCGGGTGAACGGCACCACCGACACGGAGACCGCGCGGGGGGCGCCGACCGCGGAGGCGGCGACGAGCAGCGTGCCCGGGCCCCAGGCGGCGTCGGAACCGAGAGGGCCCGGCCCCGCCGTCCACACGATCCGGACCCGTCCGAGCGTGTCTCCCCAGGCCTGGGCCACCTCGGTGACCGCCCGGCGCACCAGGTCCCGGTCGGGAAGCGGCAGCCCCAGCCCCGCCGCCGAGCGCTCCAGTCTCTCCAGGTGCCGGGTGAGCGCGAACGGGCGCCCGCCGAGGAGCTCGCACGCCTCGAAGACGCCGTCGCCTACCGTCAGGCCGTGGTCGGTGGCAAGCACCAGCGGCTCGGCGTGTCCGCGCAGGCGGCCGTCGAACCAGACGATCACGCGGTTCTCGGGTGTCATGGGGGCACTGTGTCACTGATCACCAGGATTTCACCACCTCGTGGTTTGGACTTTCCCCGGCACGGTGGTTAAAGTTCTGGACGTTCCACCGGATCGGAAACGAGCCGGATGGCACACGCGGATGTGGCTCAGTTGGTAGAGCATCACCTTGCCAAGGTGAGGGTCGCGGGTTCGAGTCCCGTCATCCGCTCGGAGGCACCACCACCCGGTGGGCATCCCTCAGGGTGGCGTGGCCGAGAGGCGAGGCAGCGGCCTGCAAAGCCGTATACACGGGTTCGAATCCCGTCGCCACCTCTCTGCGGTGCACGACCTGGGCGATTGGCGCAGCGGTAGCGCGCTTCCCTGACACGGAAGAGGTCACTGGTTCGATCCCAGTATCGCCCACCGAACGAGGCCCCGGGCCGGCTCACCAGCCGGCTCCGGGGCCTCTTCCGTCTCTCGGCCGGACCGAGGATCTCAGGTCCGCCTCTGCGCGATCTCGCGTCCAGGTGTGCACGATCTCCCGCACAGCTCCGCAGGATCGGGGCGCAAGGTGCTGCCGCCGTGCCCACGGTGGTGGTGCGCGGCAGGAGGGTGGTGCGTCGGTACGATCGTGAGGTCCTGTCCGCACCTGCGAGGAGCTTTCCCGGTGACCATCGACCACTTCCTGACCATCGACGGTGTCGAGCAGACGGTCACCGAGAGCACGACCGGGACCGAGCTCTTCGCCGACCGGCGCGACGTGGTCGCGCTGGCCGTGGACGGGGAGCTGAAGGACCTGTCCGTGGACCTCGCCGAGCTGCCGGTCGGCGCGAAGGTCGAGCCCGTCACCATCGACAGCCCCGCCGGGCTGCAGATCCTGCGTCACTCCGCGGCCCACGTGCTCGCCCAGGCGGTGCAGCAGGTCAACCCGGACGCGAAGCTCGGCATCGGGCCGCCCATCGAGAATGGCTTCTACTACGACTTCGAAGTCGAGACCCCGTTCACCCCCGAGGACCTGAAGAACCTCGAGAAGGTCATGGGCCGCATCGTCAAGGAGGGGCAGACCTTCCGCCGTCGGGTCGTCACCGAGGAGGAGGCGCGCGCCGAGCTCGCGGGGGAGCCGTACAAGCTCGAGCTCATCGGCCTGAAGGGCCCCGGCGGGGACGCCGAGGGCGAGGTGGCCGAGGGCGCCTCCGTCGAGGTGGGCGGCGGCGAGCTGACGATCTACGACAACGTCCGGCGCGGGGGCGAGGTGGCGTGGAAGGACCTGTGCCGCGGCCCGCACCTGCCCTCGACGAAGCTCATCGGGAACGGGTTCCAGCTCATGCGCAGCGCCGCCGCCTACTGGCGCGGCAGCGAGAAGAACCCGCAGCTCCAGCGCGTCTACGGCACCGCCTGGCCCACCAAGGACGAGCTCAAGGCCTACACCGAGCGCCTCGCCGAGGCGGAACGGCGTGACCACCGCCGCCTGGGCGCCGAGCTGGACCTGTTCTCCTTCCCCGACGAGATCGGGTCGGGCCTGCCGGTCTTCCACCCCAAGGGCGCCATGATCCGGATGGAGATGGAGGAGTACTCCCGCCGCCGCCACGTCGAGGCCGGCTACTCCTTCGTCAACACTCCGCACATCACCAAGGCGCAGCTCTTCGAGACCTCCCGGCACCTGGAGTGGTACGCCGACGGGATGTACCCCCCGATGCACCTGGACGAGGCGCGCGACGCCGAGGGCAACGTCACCCGGCAGGGCCAGGACTACTACCTCAAGCCCATGAACTGCCCGATGCACAACCTCGTCTTCAACTCCCGGGGGCGTTCCTACCGCGAGCTGCCGCTGCGGCTCTTCGAGTTCGGGCACGTGTACCGGTACGAGAAGTCCGGGGTGGTGCACGGCCTGACCCGCGCCCGCGGCTTCACCCAGGACGACGCCCACATCTACTGCACCCGCGAGCAGATGAAGGACGAGCTCTCGAGCCTGCTGACCTTCGTCCTCGACCTGCTCAAGGACTACGGGCTGGAGGAGTTCTACCTCGAGCTGTCCACCCGCGACCCGGAGAAGTCCGTGGGCGACGAGGCCACCTGGGAGGAGGCCACCCGCACCCTGGAGGAGGTGGCCACCGCCTCCGGCCTCGAGCTCGTGCCGGACCCGGGCGGCGCCGCCTTCTACGGGCCCAAGATCTCGGTGCAGGCCAAGGACGCCATCGGGCGCACCTGGCAGCTCTCCACCATCCAGCTCGACTTCTTCGAGCCGGAGCTGTTCGAGCTCGAGTACACCGCCCCCGACGGGTCCCGGCAGCGCCCGGTGATGATCCACCGCGCCCTGTTCGGCTCCATCGAGCGGTTCTTCGGTGTGCTCCTCGAGCACTACGCCGGTGCCTTCCCGGCCTGGCTCTCCCCGGTTCAGGTGATCGGCGTGCCGGTCGCCGACGTCTTCGACGACTACCTGCGGGACGTTCTCGACCAGCTCCGCGCCCGCGGGGTCCGCGTCCAGCTGGACGACTCCGACGACCGGTTCGGCAAGAAGATCCGCAACGCCGCCAAGGAGAAGGCGCCGTTCGTGCTCATCGCCGGCGGCGAGGACGTCGAGGCGGGCGCCGTCTCGTTCCGCTACCGCGACGGCTCGCAGCGCAACCAGGTGCCCGTCGCCGAGGCGATCGAGGAGATCGTCGGGAAGATCGCCGCCCGGGAGCAGGTGTGACGGGGGACCACCTGGACCCGCGGGCCGCTGAGGCGGCCGGCGGCCACCCCGGCGTGCCCGACGCCTTCGGGCGCCTGTGGACGCCGCACCGCATGGTCTACGTCGGCGGCCAGGACAAGCCGGAGGACGACGGCGAGGGCGCCTGCCCCTTCTGCCGCACCCCCGCGCGCACCGACGAGGACGGGCTGGTGGTCCACCGCGGGGAGACCGCGTACGTGGTCCTCAACCTCTACCCGTACAACCCCGGTCACCTCCTGGTCTGCCCCTACCGGCACGTCGCCGACCTCACCGACCTCACCGACGACGAGCGCGACGAGATCGGCGCGCTGAGCGCCGCCGCGATGCGGGTGCTGCGGGCGGTCTCGGCCCCGCACGGGTTCAACCTCGGCATGAACCAGGGGTCTGTCGCGGGCGCCGGCATCGCCGCCCACCTCCACCAGCACGTGGTGCCCCGCTGGGGCGGCGACACCAACTTCCTGCCCGTGGTCGCCAGCACGAAGGCCCTGCCGCAGGTGCTCGGCGAGACGCGCGACCTCCTCGCCGCGGAGTGGGCGTCAGCCGCCGCGCCGGAGGGGATCTAGTGCTCAGCACCAACGCGCGCGGGTTCGCGCGCGCCGTCTTCGGCCCCGCGGCACGCCTGCTCGTGCGTCTCGGCGTCAGCCCCGACGTCGTCACGGTCACCGGCACGGTGCTCACCTCGGTGGCGGCCCTGACGCTCCTGCCCATGGGCCATCTCACCGTCGGCGCCCTCGTCCTCGGCGCGCTCGTCGTCGCGGACAACCTCGACGGGCAGATGGCGCGCCTGACCGGCACCGAGTCGCGGTGGGGCGCGTTCCTCGACTCCACGATGGACCGGTTCGCCGACGCCGCGATCTTCTCCGGCGTCGCCGTCTGGGCGCTGCGCCACCTCGACGGCACCCTGGGGAACCTCACGGCCGGCCTCGCCCTCGTCTGCCTCGTGCTCGGAGCGGTGGTCCCCTACGCCAAGGCCCGGGCGGAGTCGCTCGGCATGACCGCGAACGTGGGCCTGGCCGAGCGGGCCGACCGGGTCGTCGTCGTGCTCGCGGCCGTCCTCCTGGTCGGCCTCGGGCTCCCCGCCCCCGTGCTCACCGTCGCGCTCGGGCTGCTCGCACTGGCGAGCGCCTGGACCGTCCTGCAGCGCATGCGGGCCGTCTACGTCCAGTCCGGCGGCCCCCGCCGCGCCGGGACGGGCACGGAGGAGGCTCGGTGAGGCTCGACGTCGTCAAGGTCTTCTCCCTGGCGAAGGCCGGCGTCGAGCACCTGCCCGAGCCGGCCGCCCGCGCCCTGTTCACCGCCGCCGCCGACGTCGCGTGGGCGCTCCGGCTCGGCGGCACGACCCAGCTCGAGCGGAACCTCCAGAGGGTCCGTCCCCACCTCGGCCGGCGTGGGCTCCGGCGCCTCTCCCGCGACGGGCTGCGCGCCTACCTGCGGTACTACTGCGAGGTCTTCCAGCTGCCGCGTCTTACCGAGGACCAGGTCCGGGCCCGCGTCCGCGTGGTCGGCGACGCGGCGGTCCGCGAGACCCTCGCCGGCGGCCGCTCCGTGGTGTGTGCCCTCGGCCACCTCGGCAACTGGGACCTCGCCGGCGCCTGGGGGGCGAAGAATCTCGCCCCCGTGGTCACGGTCGCCGAGCACCTCGAGCCGGAGGAGATCTTCCAGGGCTTCCTCGACTTCCGCACCGGCCTGGGCATGACGATCATCCCGTTCGAGAAGAACGGCGGCGTCTTCCGTCAGCTCATCCGCCACGCGCGGACCTCCGCCAGCATGATCCCGCTCCTGGCCGACAGGGACCTCACCGCCACCGGAGTCGAGGTCGACCTGTTCGGTCACCGCGCCCGCGTCGCACCCGGTCCGGCGGCGCTCGCCCTGGCCACCGGGCTGCCGCTGCACCCGACGATGATCCGCCACGAGCGCATCAGCGGCCCCCGCCGCCGCGCCGCCGGGTCCCGGTGGGGGATCGTCATCGAGTTCCTCCCCCGGGTCGACCTGCCGGGGGACGACGGCGCAGCCCCCGACGTCGCGACGCTCACGCAACGCTGGGTCGACGCACTCGCCGCGCGGGTCCGGGAGCACCCCGCCGACTGGCACATGCTGCAGCGCGTGTTCCTCGCCGACCTCGACCCGGCCCGGCTGGCCCGCGCCGCGGCCACGGCCGGCCCGGCGGGCCGGGCGGGGGAGGAGAGCTGATGCGCATCGGCATCGTCTGCCCGTACTCCTTCGACGCGCCCGGAGGGGTGCAGTTCCACGTCCGTGACCTTGCCGAGGAGCTCATCCGCCTCGGGCACGAGGTGAGCGTGCTCGCCCCCGCCGACGACTCCACCCCGGTGCCCGACTACGTGGTGCCCTCCGGCAGGACGGTGGCGATCCCGTACAACGGGTCGGTGGCCCGCCTGAACTTCGGCCCCGTCGTCGGGGCGCGGGTGCGGCGCTGGGTCAGCGAGGGAGACTTCGACCTCCTCCACATCCACGAGCCGTTCCTCCCCTCGCTGAGCATGCTGGCGCTGTGGGCGGCGGACGGGCCCGTGGTCGGGACGTTCCACACCTCGATGGAGCGCTCCCGCGGCCTGCAGGCCATCTCACCGGTCGTCGTGCCCATGCTGGAGAAGATCACCGGGCGCATCGCCGTCTCCGCCGAGGCCCGCCGCACGCTGGTCCAGCACCTCGGCGGCGACGCGGTCATCGTCCCCAACGGGGTCTACGTCGACCGGTTTGCCCGCGCGCCGCGCGACCCCCGGTGGGTCGGCGCGGACGAGCGTCCCACCGTGGCGTTCCTCGGACGCCTCGACGAGCCGCGGAAGGGGCTGCCCATCCTGGCCGACGCCGTCGGACCGGTCCTCGACCAGGTGCCGGGCGCCCGCTTCCTCGTCGCCGGGCGCGGCGAGGCCGCCGCGGAACGGGCCCAGCTGGCTCCCTTCGGGGACGCGGTCGAGTTCCTCGGCGGCGTCAGCGACGAGGAGAAGGCGAGCCTGTTCGCGTCCGTCGACGTCTACGTCGCCCCGCAGACCGGCGGCGAGAGCTTCGGCATCGTGCTGGTGGAGGCGATGAGCGGCGGGGCCCTGACCGTCGCGGCCGACATCCCCGCCTTCCAGGCGGTGCTCGAGGACGGCGCCGTCGGGCGGCTGTTCCGGCGCGGCGACTCCTCCAGCCTCGCCCGCACGCTGGTCGACGTCCTGTCCCACCGGGCCGAGACCGCGCCGGTGCGTGAGCGGGCCGCCACCGCCGTGCGCCGCTACGACTGGTCCACGGTCACCAGCCAGGTGCTAGCCGTCTACGACATGGTGCTGTCCACGGCCCACGCCCGGGTCCGGGAGGACCCGCGCTCGCGCACGATGTTCGGCCGGCTGCGGGCGGCCGCCACGGAGCGCACATGGGCCTGACGGAGTGGACGCTGGTCGTGGTCGCCGCCCTCGCCGTGGTGCTGGTGGTGCTGTGGCGGCAGGCGGTGCGGGTCGACCGGCTGCACCGCACGGTGCTGCGCTCCCGTGCCACCCTCGAGGCCCAGCTGGCGCGCCGCGCCACCGCGGCGACAGAGCTCGCGGCGTGCGGCGCGCTCGACCCGGCCGAGGCGATGGTCGTGGCCGACGTCGCCCTGCGGGCCTGCGACGCCGCGGCCGGTGAGCTCGTGCGTGACGGCCTCGAGGGCAGCCCGGAGACCGGGCCGCTGGCCGGTGTCGACAACGGCGCCGCCGGCGCCGCGGACCGCGGGCTCCTGGAGAGCGAGCTGAGCCGGACCCTGCGCACCGTGCTCGGGCCCCGCGAGGAGCGCGACGAGCTCGCGGCAGACCCGCGCGCCGCCGGCGTCATGACGCAGCTGCACCAGGCCTGGTACCGGCTGCAGCTGGCCCGGCGCTTCCACAACTCGCACGTGGAGCAGGTGCGCCGGCTCCGCGCCAACTCGCTGGTGCGGGCGTTCCACCTCGCCGGCCGCGCGCCGCTGCCCGAGCCGTTCGACATGGACGACGCCCTCCCCGCGGACTGAGCCACGACGGTGCGGCGCACCGGCCCTAGTCTTGGGCCCATGTCGTCAAACGGTCGGTCACCGTTCGCGCCCCGGGATCCGCAGGGCGGTCCCGGCCGGAGGGGCGAGCCCCGCGCGAGCTCGTACGGGCGCGCACCGGCGCCCGGGTCGCGGTACGGGCAGTCGCCGGCGCCCGGGTCGCCCTACGCCCCGCTCGTCACGCCGGCCGGGCAGAGCGCCCCTCAGATCCCCGCCGCGCCGCAGTGGCCGCACCGCCGCCCGCGCCGGACCTCCACCCTCGTCTTCGAGATCGTCGGCATCGCCCTCGGACTCGTCGGGGCGCTGTGGCTGCTCTCCGTGGTCGCCGGCCAGGGCGGCGGTGTGGGCGGGACCGTGCTCGCCGGGTTCCTGGCCTTCCTCCCGCTCGTCGGCGTGCTCGCCGCGATCATGTGGGTGGACCGGTGGGAGCCTGAGCCTCGGTGGCTGCTGCTGACCGCCCTCCTGTGGGGCGTCGGGGTCTCGACCGCGGTCTCGCTCATCCTCAACGAGGCCTTCGCCTTCTACGTGATGGGCACGACGGGCAGCTCGCTAGCCGCCTCCGTGCTCGGCACGGTGGTGGGCGCCCCGCTGGTGGAGGAGAGCGCGAAGGGCCTCGGCGTCCTGCTGATCTTCCTGCTGCGCCGCCGGTTCTTCGACGGGCCGGTCGACGGCATCGTCTACGCCGCCGTCGTGGCGGCCGGGTTCGCCTTCACGGAGAACATCCTGTACTTCGTCCAGTACAGCGACGTCCTCAGCGAGGTGTTTCTCGCCCGGGCGATCCAGTCGCCGTTCGCCCACGTCACCTTCACCGCCGTCATCGGCATCGCGCTCGGCTTCGCCTCCCGCACCGCCGGCCGGTACTCGTGGCTCTGGCTCTTCCCGCTCGGCTGGCTGGGGGCGGTGATGCTGCACGCCGTGTGGAACGGCTCCGCGGCGCTGGCGCTCTACGACGTCCTCTACTGGCTCTTCCAGGTCCCGCTCTTCGCCGCCGGCATCGTCCTGGTGGTGTGGCTGCGCAACGACGAGAAGGCCACCATCGGGCACCGCCTGACCGAGTACGCCCAGGCCGGCTGGTTCGCGCCCTACGAGATCCACATGCTCACCTCGCTCGGCGGCCGGCGCGCGGCCCGGCGCTGGGCCGCCTCCCGCGGGGCCGGCGCGGCGCGGGCGATGACGGACTTCCAGCGTGCGTCGACGTCGCTGGCCTTCACCCGCCAGCGGGCTCTGACCGGCAGGTACGACGTCGGCGCCCGCCTCGACGAGCAGGAGCTCCTGGACCGCGTCGTGCGCGCCCGGGCCGGGTACACGGCACCGGTGCGCTGACGCCTGCTCGCCCGCCCGCCCTGGCCAGCAGGTGAACGCCCGGACGGGGCGTCCGCGGAGCCCGACTAGACTCGGACGCGGGCCTGCACCACGGCCCTTCCGCCGCCCCACACCGAGGTCACCGTGTCTGAGAACGAGTTCGCCAACGAGATTTCCGCCCCGCAGCAGGGCACCGCCCGGGTCAAGCGCGGGATGGCGGAGATGCTCAAGGGCGGCGTCATCATGGACGTCGTCACCCCCGAGCAGGCGCGCATCGCCGAGGACGCGGGCGCGGTGGCCGTGATGGCGCTCGAGCGGGTGCCCGCCGACATCCGGGCCCAGGGCGGCGTCGCCCGCATGAGCGACCCCGACATGATCGACGGCATCATCGAGGCCGTCTCGATCCCCGTGATGGCGAAGGCGCGCATCGGCCACTTCGTCGAGGCCCAGGTCCTCCAGGCCCTCGGCGTCGACTACGTCGACGAGTCCGAGGTGCTCACGCCGGCCGACTACGCCCACCACATCGACAAGTGGAAGTTCACCGTCCCCTTCGTCTGCGGGGCCACCAACCTGGGCGAGGCGCTGCGCCGGATCACCGAGGGCGCCGCCATGATCCGCTCCAAGGGCGAGGCCGGCACCGGTGACGTCTCCAACGCCACCACGCACATGCGCGAGATCCGCGACGAGATCCGCCGCCTGCAGACCCTGCCCGAGGACGAGCTCTACCTGGCCGCCAAGGAGCTGCAGGCCCCGTACGACCTCGTCAAGGAGGTCGCCGAGGCCGGCAAGCTCCCCGTCGTGCTCTTCACCGCCGGGGGCATCGCCACCCCGGCCGACGCGGCGATGATGATGCAGCTCGGCGCGGAGGGCGTCTTCGTCGGCTCCGGCATCTTCAAGTCGGGCAACCCGGCCGAGCGTGCCGCCGCCATCGTCAAGGCGACGACGTTCTACGACGACCCGTCCGTCGTCGCGGACGTCTCGCGCGGCCTCGGCGAGGCCATGGTCGGGATCAACGTCGACGACATCCCCGTCCCGCACCGCCTCGCCGAGCGCGGCTGGTGACGAAGGCTCCCACCTACGGCCTCGGCCCCGAGTGGGAGCCGGGACCCGACGGCGTGCCGTTCCGCCGGGCTGCCCGGGTGATCCTCCTCGACGACGACGACCGCGTGCTGCTCGTGCGCGGCCACGACGCCGGGGAGGTCACCCGCAGCTGGTGGTTCACCGTCGGCGGCGGGCTGGACGCGGGGGAGAGCGCCCACGACGGCGCCGTCCGGGAGGTCCGCGAGGAGACGGGCCTCGCCGTCGCCCACGAGGAGCTCGTCGGGCCGGTCCTGACCCGCAGCGCGCTCTTCGACTTCGCCCGGGTGACGTGCCGGCAGGACGAGGAGTTCTTCCTCGCCCGCGTGGACTCCGCGGACGCCGTCACCGACGAGGGCTGGACGCTGCTCGAGCGTGACGTGCTCGACGAGATGCGCTGGTGGCACCTCGACGAGCTCGAGGCCGCCGTCGCCGCCGGTGCCGTGGTCTACCCCGGAGCGCTGCCACGGCTCGTGCGCCGCCTGCTGGAGGGTTGGGACGGCAGCGTCGAGCACCTCGACGAGTTCTCGGTCTAGCCCCCGGCGAGAGGTCATCTCCTCCGCGAGGCGTCAAGTTCTCCGCGAGGCGTCAACTCGTCCCTCGGACCGTGGTGAGGCCTCGTCACGCCTGATGTCTCGCGGGGGAGCTCGTGACATCTCGGGGAGGGAGTGACGTCTCGCCAGGACGGGGTGGAAGGAGCGGGCGCCGGACCGCACTAGACTGGCCGTTCGTGACAGTCCGCCCCACCGTCGGCGTGCTCGCCCTGCAGGGCGACGTGCGTGAGCACCTTTCCGCACTCACCCGTTCGGGCGCCGCCGCCGTCCCGGTCCGACGACCTGAGGAGCTCGCGACCGTCGACGGGCTCGTCCTGCCCGGCGGGGAGTCGACGACGATGGACAAGCTCCTGCGCGCGTTCGGCCTCTTCGCCCCGCTGCGAGAGCGCATCGCGGCCGGCATGCCGGTGTTCGGCTCGTGCGCCGGGATGATCCTGCTCGCGGACCGGGTGCTGGACCGCCCGGCCGACCAGCAGACGCTCGGCGGGATCGACATGACGGTGCGGCGCAACGCGTTCGGCCGGCAGGTCGACTCCTTCGAGCGGCCGCTGCACGCCCCCGCGCTCGAGGCCGGTGGCGGCCTTCTCCACGCCGTGTTCATCCGGGCGCCGTGGGTGGAGGAGGCGGGTCCCGGGGTCGAGGTCCTCGCCACCACCGACACCCCCGCCACGCCGCCGGGCCGCGGGCCGGGCGAGGGCACGGGTAGGATCGTCGCAGTCCGCCACGGCAGCCTGCTCGCGACCGCCTTCCACCCGGAGATCGGTGACGACACGCGCGTGCACCAGTACTTTGTCGAGCTGGTCCGCGAGAACGCCGTGGCCGCCACGCAGCACTCGAGCATCTGAGGAGCACACATTGGCCGGTCACTCCAAGTGGGCCACCACCAAGCACAAGAAGGCGGCGATCGACGCCAAGCGCGGCAAGCTGTTCGCCCGCCTCATCAAGAACGTCGAGGTGGCGGCCCGCACCGGCGGCGGTGACCCGGCCGGCAACCCGACCCTCTTCGACGCCATCCAGAAGGCCAAGAAGGCCTCGGTCCCGGCCGACAACATCGACCGCGCCGTCAAGCGCGGGTCCGGGGCCGAGAGCGGCGGTGCCGACTACGAGACCATCATGTACGAGGGGTACGCCCCCGGCGGCGTCGCCGTGCTCGTCGAGTGCCTCACGGACAACCGCAACCGCGCCGCCTCCGACGTGCGCGTGGCATTCACCCGCAACGGCGGCAACCTCGCCGACCCGGGCTCGGTGTCCTACCTGTTCACCCGGCGCGGCGTGGTCATCGTCCCCAAGACCGACGGCCTCACCGAGGACGACGTCCTCACCGCCGTGCTCGACGCCGGTGCCGAGGAGGTCAACGACCTCGGGGAGAGCTTCGAGGTGATCTCCGAGGCGGCCGACGTCGTGGCGGTGCGCACGGCGGTGCAGGAGGCCGGGCTCGACTACGACTCCGCGGAGGCGCAGTTCGTCCCCTCGATGGAGGTCGAGGTCGACGTCGAGGGTGCGCGCAAGGTCCTGCGGCTCATCGACGCGCTCGAGGACTGCGACGACGTGCAGAACGTCTTTGCCAACTTCGACGCCTCCGACGAGGTCATGGCCGCCCTCGACGAGGAGGACTGACCCGGCGGCACCGTCCCATCACCGCCTGCCGCGTGAGCGACACCGCCCGCCGCGGGCGGGGCGCTGCCCCGGTGCGTCGGTGGCGGGTGCGAGAGTAGGGCCGTGCGCATCCTCGGAGTCGACCCCGGACTGACCCGCTGCGGCCTCGGCGTCGTGGAGACGACCGGGACCGGACGGCGGGTCCGCCTCGTCGACGTCGGTGTCGTCCGCACCCCGGCGGAGCTCTCACCGCACCTGCGCCTCCTCGCGGTGGCGGAGGAGATCGACCAGTGGATCGACCGGCACCGTCCCGACGTCGTCGCCGTGGAGCGCGTCTTCGCACAGGCCAACGTCCGAAGCATCACCGGCACCTCGCAGGTGGCCGGCGTCGCGATGCTCGCCGCCGCACGGGCGCACCTGCCCCTCGCCCTGCACACCCCGAGCGAGGTCAAGGCCGCCGTGACCGGGAACGGTCGCGCCGAGAAGCCGCAGGTGCAGGAGATGGTCCGCCGCATCCTCGGTCTCGAGGAGAAGCCCCGGCCGGCGGACGCCGCGGACTCGCTCGCGCTGGCCATCTGCCACGCGTGGAGAGGGGGCGGCGTGGGCAGCGCGGTGCGCGCGCAGTACGGCGGCGCGGACACCCTGCCGCGCGCCGCCGGCCCGGGGCTGACCCCCGCCCAGCGCATGTGGGCGGAGGCCGAGCGCTCGGCGCGCCGGGCCGGGGCCGTCGCCCCCAAGGGGTAGTTTGGTCCGCAGTCGTACACGTGTTCGCGGCCGTCGGTGCCGGTCGGAGAGGGGCCGCGACAGTCGCGGCCGAGGAAGGACCTGAATGATCGCGTCTGTGACCGGGACGGTCGAGGCCGTCGGCCTCGACCATGCCGTCGTCGGTGTCGGCGGTGTCGGCATGCTCGTGCGGGCGACCCCGACGACGCTCGCCGGACTGACCGTGGGCCGCGAGGCCCGGCTCGCCACCTCCCTCGTCGTGCGCGAGGACTCGCTCACCCTCTTCGGCTTCGCGGACGACGACGAGCGCGGCGTCTTCGAGACTCTCCAGACGGTCTCGGGCGTGGGGCCGCGCCTGGCCCTGGCCATGCTGGCGGTGCACACGCCGGACGGACTGCGCCGCGCCGTCGCCGGCGAGGACCTCGCGGCACTGCAGCGCGTCCCGGGGATCGGGCGCAAGGGGGCTCAGCGCATCGTCCTGGAGATCGGGGACAAGCTCGGTGCCCCCGGTGACGGCGCGGCCGCCGCCCCGGTGGTGGAGCAGGGAGCGGGGGATGCGCCCGAGGTGGTCGACGCCCTGGTCCAGCTCGGCTGGAGCGAGAAGATCGCCTCCGGAGCCGTCGCGTCGGTCATGGGCCGGGACGAGGCACCGTCCGACGTCCCGGCGATCCTGCGGGCCGCGCTGCAGCACCTGGGCGGGCACGCGCGTGTCTGAGGAGCAGGAGGTCATGGACACCGGCGCGGACGACATCGAGCGCGCCGCCGAGGCCGCCCTGCGACCACGCCGGCTCGCCGACTTCGTGGGGCAGGAGGTGGTGCGCGACCAGCTCTCGCTCGTCCTGGACGCCGCCAAGGCCCGCGACACGCCGCCCGACCACGTCCTCCTCTCCGGTCCGCCCGGGCTCGGCAAGACCACGCTGGCGATGATCATCGCGGCCGAGGTCGAGGGTGCGCTCCGGCTCACCTCCGGCCCCGCGATCCAGCACGCCGGCGACCTCGCCGCGATCCTGTCCTCGCTGCAGGACCGGGACGTGCTCTTCATCGACGAGATCCACCGGCTCGCCCGGCCCGCGGAGGAGATGCTCTACCTGGCGATGGAGGACTTCCGGGTCGACGTCGTCGTCGGCAAGGGGCCCGGGGCCACGTCCATCCCGCTGTCCCTGCCGCCGTTCACCGTCGTCGGGGCGACGACGAGGGCCGGCCTGCTGCCGGCGCCGCTGCGCGACCGGTTCGGCTTCACCGGGCACCTGGAGTTCTACTCGCCCGAGGAGCTCGAGCGGGTGCTGCACCGCAGCGCCGGTCTGCTCGGCGCGACGCTGCACGAGGACGCCGCGCACGAGCTGGCGTCCCGCTCCCGGGGCACGCCCCGCATCGCCAACCGGCTGCTGCGCCGGGTCCAGGACTTCGCCCAGGTGCGGGGGACCGGCGTGCTGGACCTCGCCGCCGCGCACGGCGCGCTCGACGTCTTCGAGGTGGACCGGCTGGGCCTCGACCGGCTCGACCGGGCGGTGCTGCACGCCCTGTGCGCCCGGTTCGGCGGCGGACCGGTCGGGCTGACCACGCTCGCCGTCAGCGTGGGCGAGGAGCCCGAGACCGTCGAGACGGTCGCCGAGCCGTTCCTCGTGCGCGAGGGCCTCGTGGTGCGCACGCCGCGCGGACGGATGGCCACCGCCGCCGCGTACGAGCACCTCGGGATGGAGCGCCCCGGCGACGCGACCCTCTTCGGCTGACCCCTCCCGCGCCACGCGGCGTGGACGCTGGTACCGGCCCTGTTGCGGTTGCGCCTAGACTCATGTGGTTCGAGCCCTCGACCGTTACCGGAGCCTTTCCCGATGGACCCCACAATCATCATCTTCCTGGCCCTCATGATCGGCATGATGTGGTTCGTCACGAGCCGCGGGAAGAAGCAGGCGGCCGCCCAGCGCGACATGCTGGCCAAGACGGTCGTCCCGGGTGCCTCCGTGATGACCATCGGCGGGTTCTTCGGCCGCGTGGTGGACATCGACGGCGACGTGGTCACCCTCGAGAGCCCGTCCGGGGTGGAGACGATCTGGCTCAAGAGCGCCATCAAGGAGGTCAAGGAGCCGCCGTTCGCCGTGGTCGACGAGGACGAGGGCGTGACCGGCGCCTCCGCCGTCGTCCCTGACGACGCCTCCTCCCTCGACCCGGGCGCGGGAACCGGCACGCAGTTCCGCCCGGGCGGCCCCGAGGTCGACGGCAGCGGCCGCCTCACCCGTGACGACGAGAGCGGCGAGCCGGGCGCGACGCCCCGAGCCTGACCCGGCCCACCATCGCGCGCGCTCTTCGGCGCGCCTGCACGAGAGAAGAATCCGGTGGCGCAACGCCAGAAGAGAGAACGCCCTCGCCGCACGCTCGGCTTCCTCGCCGTCCTCGTCATCGCGCTGTTCGGCTCGCTGCTCGCGGGCACGAAGCTGACCGAGGACGCGGCGATGACGCCGAAGCTCGCGCTCGACCTCGAGGGCGGGACGCAGCTGATCCTCACCCCGAAGACGACCGACGGCTCGGAGGTCACCCAGGAGGACGTCCAGCAGGCGATCTCGATCATCCGCCAGCGTGTCGACGCCTCCGGCGTGGCCGAGGCGGAGATCACGAGCCAGGGCGGCTCGAACATCGTCGTCTCCCTGCCCGGCAACCCCGACCAGGAGACGCTGGACCTGGTGCGCCGCTCGGCGCAGCTGCGGTTCCGGCCGGTGCTGACCGTCGCCGGCCCGGGCACGATCGACCCCGCGGCCCTGGCGCAGTCCGAGGAGACGCCCACCGACGGCGCCACCGGTGAGCCCAGCGCCGCGCCGACAGAGGGGTCGACGACGCCGCCCACCAAGGAGGAGATCGACGCCGCGGCGATGAAGGCCGCCGACACCGACGGCGACGGGAAGCTCTCGGACAAGCCGGCCACCGAGCCGGCCAACAGCTCGGACCTGAACTGGATCACCGAGAAGGTCAGCTACGACTTCTACACCCTCGACTGCACCGACCCGAAGAACCTCGTCGGCGGCGTGCAGGACAACCCCGCCGCGCCCCTGGTGACGTGCTCCGAGGACGGCAGTGCCAAGTTCATCCTCGGCCCGACCGCGCTCGAGGGGACCAACGTGGCGTCCGCGTCCTCCGGCATGGGCGTGAACAGCCAGGGAGGCGCGACCGGTAAGTGGGTCGTCAGCCTGGAGATGGACCGCGCGGGCACCAAGACGTTCGGCGACTTCAGCGAGCGGCTGCTGAACATGCAGCCTCCGCAGAACCAGTTCGCGATCGTCCTCGACGGTCTCGTCATCTCGAACGCGACGATGGAGAGCGCGATCTACGACGGCCGTGCGCAGATCAGCGGCAATTTCACGCCGGAGACCGCTGCGAACCTGGCCAACCAGCTGAACTTCGGCTCGCTCCCGCTGGACTTCCAGGTGCAGTCGCAGGAGGAGATCTCCGCGACCCTCGGGTCCGAGCAGCTCTCGAAGGGCATTCTGGCCGGGCTCATCGGCGCGGCCCTCGTCGTGGTGTACATGCTGTGGCAGTACCGCGGCCTCGGCCTGCTCTCGGTGGCGAGCCTGGTCCTCGCCGGGATCATCACCTACGGCGTCATCGCCCTGATGTCCTGGCTGATCGGCTACCGCCTCTCCCTGCCCGGCGTGGTCGGCCTCATCGTGGCGGTGGGTATCACCGCCGACTCCTTCATCGTGTACTTCGAACGCATACGTGACGAGGTCCGCGAGGGCCGCACCCTCGCTTCCGCGGTCGAGCACGCCTGGCCGCGCGCGCGGCGGACGGTGCTCGCCTCGGACGCCGTGAACTTCACCGCGGCGGCCGTGCTGTACTTCCTCGCCGTCGGTGGCGTTCAGGGCTTCGCGTTCACGCTCGGGCTGACGACGATCGTGGACGTCATCGTCGTGTTCCTCTTCACGCACCCCGTCATGCAGCTGCTGGTGCGGACGAAGTTCTTCGGCCAGGGCCACAGGCTCTCCGGGCTCTCGCCCGAGAGCCTCGGCGCCACGTCCATGACCTACCGCGGCCGCGGACAGTTCCGGGCGCCGGGCTCGTCCACGCCCGCGACCGAGAAGGCTCCCGAGCGCGAGCTCGTCGGCGCAGGGGTCGCCGCCTCGGCGGGCGCCTCCGCCGCGTCGACGACCCGGGGCAGCACGACGACCGGCAGCTCGGCGTCGGAGACCCCGTCGGACGACTCCACCGCTACGGGGAGCACCCGGCGCCGCGCGAGCGCCCCGGCGGCGCCGCTGCCCGCACCACGGGTGGACGAGGAGGGCCGCCGGATGACGATCGCGGAGCGACGCGCCGCCGAGCGGGCCGAGGCACGCCGCCTCGCCGAGCAGGAGGCCGCCCAGGAGCCGGGACCGCCCGCGGACGACGGCGCGCCGGCAGGCGACGCGGCAAGGGCGGCGGAGGGCGTGCCCGGGACGGCGCACGACTCGTCCTCGGCCGGGGACGAGGTCCCGCCGGCCGGGAACGAGGGCCGGGCCAACGGTGACGACGACGGTTCCTCGACGACGGGAGGTGAGCGGTGATGGCGTCGTTCGCGCAGATCGGCAACGAGCTCTACACGGGCCGACGGTCCTTCGACTTCATCGGCCGCCGCCGGACGTGGTTCATCGCCGCGGCCGTGCTGATGATCGCCTCGGTGCTCATCCTGGCCGTCAAGGGCATCAACCCGGGCATCGAGTTCCGCGGCGGGTCCCAGTTCACGGTCTCCGGCGCCGCCACCACGAGCGAGGAGCCCGCGAACAAGGTGCTCGCGGACCTCGGCGCCGGCGAGCCGCCGCGCGTCTCCGCCGTCGGCAGCAGCTCGGTGCGCGTGCAGACCGAGCGCCTGACGAACGACCAGACCACCCAGGTCCAGGGCGCCCTCGCCGAGGCGTACCAGGTGCCGCCGGAGGACGTCGCTGCGACGTTCGTCGGCCCGACGTGGGGCGCGGACGTGACCCAGAAGGCCCTGCAGGGCCTGGTCATCTTCCTCGTCCTCATCACGGTCGGGATGTCGCTGTACTTCCGGACCTGGACGATGGCGCTCGGAGCCGTGGGGGCGCTGCTGCACGACCTCGTCGTGACGGTCGGCGTCTACGCCGCCGTCGGCTTCGAGGTCACCCCGGCCTCGGTGATCGGGTTCCTCACGATCCTCGGCTACTCCCTGTACGACACCGTCGTGGTGTTCGACAAGGTCCGGGAGAACAACGCCGACCTGTACACGCAGGACAAGCGCACGTACGCCGAGGGCGCCAACCTCGCCGTGAACCAGACGCTCGTGCGCTCGATCAACACCTCCGTCACGGGACTGCTCCCGGTCGCCTCGATCCTCTTCGTGGGTGCGTTCCTCCTCGGCGCCGGGACCCTGCGCGACATCGCGCTGGCCCTCTTCGTCGGCATGACGCTGTCCTCGCTCTCGTCGGTCTTCCTCGCCGCCCCGCTCGAGGTAGAGCTGAGGGAGCGGAACGAGGCCGTCGTCAAGCACACCAAGATGGTGCTCGAACGCCGTGAGCGGCGCCGCGCCGCCGCCGGCGAGTCGGGCGAGGGCGGCTCGGTGGACCTCGTCGCCCGCACGGAGGACCTGACCGGCGTCGGCATCGTCGCCGGGCACCACCTCGGCAACGCGGCCCAGCCGCGCCGCCGCAAGAAGGGACGATGATGACTGCACCTGCGCCGAGCTTCTCGCCGGAGCTGACGGACCTCGTGCGCGAGCACGTGCGGGAGATCCCGGACTTCCCGGCACCCGGCGTGCTCTTCCGCGACATCACGCCCCTGCTCGCCGACGGTCCGGCCTTCGAGGGGCTCGTCCGCGGCCTGGCGGACAGCTACCGGGGCCGGGTGGACGCCGTCGCGGGACTGGAGTCGCGCGGCTTCATCCTCGCCGCGCCGCTCGCGATCGAGCTCGGCGTCGGCATGATCACCGTCCGCAAGGCCGGTCGTCTGCCCGGCCCGGTCATCGGTGTGGACTACGCCCTCGAGTACGGCACCGCCCGCATGGAGCTGCGGCCGGACACCATCGAGCGGGGCCAGCGCGTCCTCGTGATCGACGACGTGCTCGCCACGGGTGGCACGGGCGCGGCGGCGATCGAGCTCGTCGAGCGCAGCGGGGGCGAGGTCGTCGCCCTTGCGATGCTGCTGGAGCTCGCGGCGCTCGGCGGGCGGAGCAAGCTGGACGGCTACCAGGTCGACTCCGTCCTGGTCTACTGACCGCCTGGCCTCGATCTCCTGACCGCTCGTCTGCCCGTCGGCCCGGATCTCCGGGGCTCCTCGCGCGGGCGGTGCCTTCGCGCCGCCCGGGCGCGGGGTGAGGGCTCCTGACGTCCGTGCCGGGCCCGGACGTACCGCCGGCCCTTCGCCCGCAGGAAACGAATGCGTGCCCGCGAGCGGGTACGCCGTAGGATCGACCAATGGCAGGTGATCGGGTCCCGGCGGCGGGCGAGGGGAGCGGCACCGACACGGTGGTGCCCGGCTCCCGCGTGCGGTCCCGCCTGGTGTGGCTCGGCTCGCGCGGGCACTCCAGCCCGCCCGCGATCGAGCCGTTGCTGCGTGCCGTGCGGGCGAACCACCCCAAGGCCGACACGCAGCTGATCGTCCGGGCGTACGAGGTGGCGGAGAAGGCCCACCGCGGCCAGATGCGCAAGAGCGGCGACCCGTACATCACCCACCCCGTCGCCGTCGCGACCATCCTCGCCGAGCTGGGGATGACGCCGTCGACGCTCGCCGCGGCGTTGCTGCACGACACCGTCGAGGACACCGACTACCCGCTCGAGCAGCTGCGCAGCGAGTTCGGCGACGAGATCGCCCTGCTGGTCGACGGCGTGACGAAGCTGGACAAGGTCACCTACGGCGACGCCGCGCAGGCGGAGACCGTGCGCAAGATGGTCGTGGCGATGGCCAAGGACATCCGCGTGCTGGTCATCAAGCTCGCCGACCGGCTCCACAACGCCCGTACCTGGAAGTACGTCCCGGCCGCCTCGGCTGAGCGCAAGGCCCGCGAGACCCTCGAGATCTACGCCCCGCTGGCCCATCGTCTCGGGATGAACACCATCAAGTGGGAGCTCGAGGACCTCTCCTTCGCCACCCTCTACCCGAAGGTGTACGAGGAGATCGTCCATCTCGTCGCCGAGCGGGCACCGGCCCGGGACGAGTACCTGCGCACCGTGCGGCTCCAGATCGAGGACGATCTCCGGACGGCACGGATCAAGGGCATCGTCACCGGGCGGCCCAAGCACTACTACTCGATCTACCAGAAGATGATCGTGCGGGGCCGCGACTTCGACGACATCTTCGACCTCGTCGGTGTCCGCGTGCTGGTGGACACGGTCCGTGACTGCTACGCGGCCCTGGGCGCGATGCACGCCCGCTGGACCCCCCTCCCGGGGCGGTTCAAGGACTACATCGCGATGCCGAAGTTCAACCTCTACCAGTCCCTCCACACCACCGTGGTCGGCCCGGGCGGCAAACCCGTCGAGATCCAGATCCGCACCCACGACATGCACCGGCGCGCCGAGTACGGTGTCGCGGCGCACTGGAAGTACAAGGAGAACCCCAACACCAAGGGCGGCAAGGCCGAGACGCCGCTCGCGACGGAGGAGATGGGCTGGCTGCGCCAGCTCGTCGACTGGCAGCGCGAGACCGCCGACCCGGGGGAGTTCCTCGACTCGCTGCGCTTCGAGATGTCGGGCGCCCAGGTGTACGTCTTCACGCCGAAGGGCGACGTGATGGCGCTGCCGTCCGGTGCGACCCCGGTGGACTTCGCCTACGCGGTGCACACGGAGGTCGGCCACCGGACCGTCGGTGCCCGGGTCAACGGGAAGCTCGTCCCGCTGGACTCGATGCTGGAGAACGGCGACACGGTCGAGATCTTCACCTCCCGGTCCGAGGGCGCCGGCCCCAGCCAGGACTGGCTGACGTTCGTCAAGAGCCCGCGTGCCCGCAACAAGATCAAGGCGTGGTTCACCAAGGAGCGGCGCGAGGAGGCCATCGAGGCCGGGAAGAACCAGCTCGGCAAGGCGATGCGGAAGCAGAACCTGCCGATCCAGCGCCTGATGAGCCACGACTCGCTCTCGGCCCTCGCCACGGAGATGCGCTACGCGGACGTCTCGGCGCTGTACGCGGCGATCGGCGAGAACCACATCTCAGCCACGAACGTCGTCCAGAAGCTCGTGCAGTCCATGGGCGGGGAGTCCGGGGCGGAGGAGACCCTCGCCGAGGCCACCATGCCGGGGGAGCACCGGCCGCGTGCCCGCACGGGAGACACGAGCGTCGTCGTCGAGGGCATGTCCGACACGGACATCTGGGTCAAGCTCGCCCGGTGCTGCACGCCGGTGCCCGGCGACCCCATCGTCGGCTTCATCACACGCGGGTCCGGGGTGTCGGTGCACCGGGCGGACTGCGGCAACCTCGAGGGCCTGCGGTCGCAGCCGGAGCGCATGGTCGGGGTGAGCTGGGCGAAGAGCGCCCAGAGCTCCTTCCTCGTGCAGATCCAGGTGGAGGCGCTGGACCGCAACGGCCTGCTCTCGGACGTCACGCGGGTGCTGTCCGAGAACCACGTGAACATCCTGTCGGCCTCGGTGAGCACCTCGCGGGACCGCGTCGCGCTGAGCAAGTTCGTCTTCGAGATGGCCGAGCCGTCGCACCTCGGGCACGTCCTCGCCGCCGTGCGAAAGATCGACGGCGTGTTCGACGCCTACCGCGTCACCGGTACGCGCAGCGCGCGGACCCCGGCGCCGGACCTGGGCCGCTGACCCGACCTGGTGCTTGCCCGACGGGCGCAAGCCTGACCGTGCGCTGACGGGTGCTGGCCGATCGGCGCTGGCCTGATCGGTCCCCGCCCCGACCGGGTGCTGATCGGTCGCGCCCGTGATCGCGTGCAGGCCGACCAGCCGCTGACCGACAGCGCGTGCAGCGCTGGCCCCCTGCCGGGTCCGGCGTGCGGCGGAGCGGGTGCTCCGCCGCACGCCCTTTCCCAGCCCTGTGCGGCCTCAGCCCTGTGCGGCGCGCTGGATCTGGTCGAGCCAGGCCCGGCGGGCCTCGAGCGCCGCCTCGGCGTCCGCCACCTGCTTGGCGTCACCGCCGGCGCGCGCCTTCTCCAGCTCGGCCTCGAGCTGCTCGATCGCCGAGTGCAGCTGCGCGGCAGCACCCTCGACGCGCGCCCGGGTCTCCGGGTTCGAGCGGTCCCACTCGGCCTGCTCGGCGTCGCGCACCGCCTGCTCGACGGCGCGCATGCGGCCCTCGACGCGCTGAACCTCGGCGCGGGGCACCTTGCCGGCCTCGTCCCACTGGTCCTGGATGGGCCGCAGCGCGGCACGGGCGGCGCGCGGGTCCGTCACCGGCAGCAGGGCCTCCGCCTGCTCCAGCAACGCGAGCTTCACCTTGAGGTTCTCGCCGTACTCCGCGTCGATCTCGGCGTTCTGGGCGCTGCGGGCGTCGAAGAACCGCTGCTGCGCGGCCCGGAAGCGTGCCCACAGCGCGTCGTCGTCCTTGCGGGACGCGCGGCCGGCCGCCTTCCACTCGTCCATCAGCTGGCGGTAGGCCGCGGCCGTCCGGCCCCAGTCGGTCGAGGACGAGAGCTCCTCCGCACGGGCGATGAGCCGCTCCTTCGTGTCCTTGACGGAGCTCTGGGCGGCGTCAAGCTCGGAGAAGTACTGGCGACGGTGGCGGTCGAAGGCCGTGCGCGCGTGCGAGAAGCGCTTCCACAGCTTGTCCTCGGTCGCGCGGTCGAGGCGCGGGCCGTTGCGCTGCGCGTTCTTCCACTCCTCGAGCAGATCGCGGAGCCGCTGACCGGACTGCTTCCACTGGGTGCGGGCCGGGTCCTGCTCGGCGATCTGCTCCGCCTTCTCCACGATGGCGGTGCGCTCCGCGACGGCCTGGGCCTTGGCCGCCTCACGCTCGGCGGCCGCCTGCTTGCGCCGCTCCTCGGCGCCCTCGCGCAGCCGCTCGAGCCGCTGGCGCAGCCCGTCGACGTCCCCGACGGCGGCCGGCGCCTCCAGCGACTCGGACAGGGTGGCGAGGGTCTGGTCGATCTCCTTGGGGGCGAGCTGGGGGAGCCGAGCCTCGAACAGCGCCACCTGGGCCTGGAGGTCGAGGAAGCGACGGACGTAGAAGCCGAGCGCCTCCTCGGTGTCTGCACCGGTGTACTGGCCCACCGACCGCTCGCCGCTGGCCTCGCGCACCCACACGGTCCCGTCGTCGTCGACGCGTCCCCAGGCAGCCGCCTCGGCAGCGTCGTGCGGGTCGACCGGCGGCACCACCGCGGGCTGCGACGCCACAGGCGCCACCGCCGCCGGGGTGGGCACGGGACGTGGGACCGGGCGCGGGCGCGGCATGGCGGACGGGCTCGGGACGGACGGGGCCGAAGCCGACGGGGCCGGAGCCGCCGGCTCCGAACCGGTCGGGGACTCCGGAGCGCCGGCGCCCTCAGCCGGCGCCTCGGTGGCACTAGATGCTTCGGGGGTGCCGGACGTGTCGACCGGCGTGCCGGCCGCCGCTTCGGCTGCCTGAGGCGCCTCCGCACCCGCGGTCGGGGGAATCTCCTCGCCGGTGGTCGGCGGCACGTCCTCGCCCGCGGTCGGGGGAACCTCCTCACCGCCGCTCGGCGGCACGTCCCCGCTCGAGGAGGACTGCTCGTCCGACGCCGTAGCCGGCACGCCGTCGGTCGCGGCCGGCGCGGACTCCTCCGCCGGACCGGAGTCCCCGGCGCCGAGCGGAGACCCGGAACTGCCGGTGACGTCGGTCGCGGAGGACGCCTGGTCGGCAGACGCCTCGGCAGCCGTGCCGCCGTCCTCGGCGCCCGCGGTACCGTCGGCAGCAGCGCCCACGTCCTGCGGCTGGACGTCCTGAGGCTGGTCGTCCCCCGGCGACGAGGGCTGTTCGGTGGTGGGCTCCTGGCTGTCGCGCGAGGTCGGCTGCTCGGTCACGGGTCACTCCTTCGGGATGACGGGGTAGGCGGTTGCCACACCGTTCTCGGTACTCCCCGGCACGTCCGTACCGGGCCGTCCACGTGACGCAGCCGTGAGGCTGCGGGTCTCCCGGGCCGGCAGGGGCCGGTACGGGCACGTGACGCGGCTCTCAGTCTAGGGAATCGCGCAAGCCTCCGGGACAACACGACGGCCCGGGCGGTCCCGCGCCGGCCCGGCTCGCCCGCCGGATAGCCTGGCGCCATGCTTCTGCTGAGGACGACCACCACCGTGCTGGAGGCCCACTGCTACGTGGTGGCGCCGCACGACGGCGCCGCGGCGCTCGTCGTCGACCCCGGGGCCGGGTCCGCCCCCGAGGTCAGGCGGCTGCTCGCCGAGCACGGGCTGCAGGTGGGCGCTGTCGCCCTGACGCACGCCCACGCCGACCACCTCTGGGACGCGGCGGCCGTGGCCGGTGACGCGCCCGTCTACGTGGCGCCTCCGGACCTGTACCGGCTGGACGACCCGGCCGGCGCCCTCGGCGAGCCGCTCGCCACGTTGTTCCAGGACCTCGCCGTCGACCCGTGGCGGCGCCCCACGGACGTGCGGCCGCTGCCCGGCGAGCTGTTCTCCGGCGGAGGCGCCGAGATCGTGCCCGGTGTGACGGTGCGCGCCGTGCCTGCGCCCGGCCACACCGAGGGCTCTACGGTCCTGCTCCTGAGCGGCGCGCCCGTCACCGCGGGCGCCATCCCGACCGGTCCGGACGTCCACCCGGACGCGACCGGCCGGTACCTCGTCGCGCTGTGCGGGGACGTCATCTTCGCCGGGTCCGTCGGCCGCACCGACCTGCCCGGCGGAGACGAGCGCGAGATGATCGCCACGCTGCGCACGCTCTCCTCCTCCCTCGCGCCGACCACGGTGCTCCTGCCGGGCCACGGACCCTCGACCGTCCTGTCCCGCGAGCTGGCCGCGAACCCGCACGTGCGGGCGGCGTTCTCCGCACGCTGAGAGCACCCGTACGGCGGGCCGAATCGCTCGCTGCGCCGGGAGGATGGAAAGATCGGCGCCATGGCACGAGCGTCCTCACTGTCCGGTTTTCCCGAGTGGCTCCCCGACGGCCGCGTGGTCGAGCAGCATGTCCTCGACTCGCTGCGCCGCACCTTCGAGCTGCACGGGTTCGCCGGGATCGAGACGCGGGCGGTGGAGCCGCTCTCCCAGCTGCTGCGGAAGGGGGAGACCTCCAAGGAGGTCTACCTGCTGCGTCGCCTCCAGGAGGACGTCGACGAGGAGACCGACCCCGACAAGCAGCTCGGGCTCCACTTCGACCTCACGGTGCCGTTCGCCCGCTGGGTCCTCGAGCACGCGGGGCAGCTCGCCTTCCCGTTCAAGCGCTACCAGATCCAGAAGGTCTGGCGCGGCGAGCGGCCCCAGGACGGGCGCTTCCGGGAGTTCACCCAGGCGGACATCGACGTCGTCGGTGCCGACACGCTGCCCTTCCACTTCGAGGTCGAGCTGCCGCTCGTCATGGCCGAGGCCCTCGCCGCCCTGCCCATCCCGCCGGTGCGCATCAGCGTCAACAACCGCAAGGTGGCGCAGGGGTTCTACGAGGCGATCGGCCTCGAGGACGTCGAGTCGGCGCTGCGAGTCATCGACAAGCTCGACAAGATCGGCCCCGAGGGGGTCGCCCGGTCGCTGATGGACGAGGCGGGCGCGACCCCCGACCAGGCCGGCCTCGCGCTCGAGCTCGCCTCCATCAGCGGCACGGACGCCTCGGTGGCCGACCAGGTCCTCGCCCTCGGAGCCCGCTCCGAGCTGCTCGAGACCGGCCTGCAGGAGCTCGTCACCCTGGTCGAGGCGGCCCACGAGCGCTCGCCCGGCACCGTCGTCGCCGACCTCAAGATCGCCCGCGGCCTCGACTACTACACCGGCTCCGTCTACGAGACGACGCTCGTGGGGCACGAGAACCTGGGGTCGATCTGCTCCGGCGGCCGGTACGACTCCCTCGCCTCGGACGGGCGGCGCACCTTCCCGGGCGTCGGGCTGTCGATCGGCGTCTCCCGCCTGCTCGCCCGTGTGCTCGGCGACGGGCTCGCCGGCGCCACCCGCGCCGTGCCGACCGCAGTGCTCGTGGCCGTCACCGACGAGGAGCACCGGCGCACGTCCGACCGCGTCGCCCAGGCGCTGCGCGCCCGCGGCATCCCCGCCGACGTCGCGCCGGCGGCGGCGAAGTTCGGCAAGCAGATCCGGTACGCGGACCGGCGCGGGATCCCCTTCGTCTGGTTCCCCGGCGAGGAGGGCGACGAGGTCAAGGACATCCGGTCGGGCGAGCAGGTCCCCGCCGACGCCGGAGCCTGGGAACCCCCGGCGGAGGACCGGTGGCCCCGCGTGGTGACCGGCGAGGGCGCGGGGGCGCGATGACCACGTCCATCCCGGCGGGCACGGGCGACGGCGCCCGTGCGGTCCTGGGAGCGCTGGGCGAGCTGCGCCAGGTGCTCGAGGACGTGACCTTCCCGCTCGACATCGAGGACGCCGCCATGTCGCGCGCGGACCGTCAGGAGGTCCTGGACCAGCTCGCCGACTACGTCATCCCCCGGTACGAGCAGCTGGAGGCGCCCCTGCTCGCCGTCGTCGGCGGCTCGACCGGGGCGGGGAAGTCGACCCTCGTCAACGCGCTGGTGCGCGAGCACGTCACGACGGCCTCGGCCATCCGGCCCACCACCCGTCGGCCGCTCCTGGTCCATCATCCCGACGACGCCGCCTGGTTCGCGGACGACCGCATCTTCCCGGGGCTCGCCCGCGTCACCGTCGCCCCCGGCTCGCCGCCCACCCCCGGCACGGCGGGCGAGGCCGGCGTGCACCGGGAGCTCGAGCTGCGCGCCTCCGGAGCCCTGCCGCGCGGCCTGGCGCTGCTCGACGCGCCAGACATCGACTCCGTCGTCACGGAGAACCGCCAGCTCGCCAACCAGCTGCTGGCCGCGGCCGACCTGTGGGTCTTCGTCACCACGGCCGCCCGCTACGGCGACGCCATCCCGTGGGCGCTGCTGACCGAGGCGGCGGACCGGCGGATCGTCGTCGCCGTCGTCCTCGACCGCGTTCCGCACGGCGTCAGCGCCGAGGTCCGGCACGACCTCGCGTCGCGGCTGGAGGACGAGGGGCTCGGCCGAGCCCCGCTCTTCGTCATCAGCGAGACCACCATGGGGGAGGACGGCCTCCTGCCCGCCGACGACGTCGCCCCGCTCCAGGGCTGGCTGCGCGGCATCGCGGCCGACGCCGGCTCCCGAGCCTCCGTGGCCCGGCAGACACTCGGCGGCGCGGTCGACGCCGCCCTCGCCCGCGCCTCCCTCGTCGCCGAGGGCACCCAGCACCAGACCCAGGCCCTCGTGCGCCTGGCCGCGCACGTGGACGAGGCCTACGCCCAGGCCCACCACCGGATCATGACCGCGACGGCCGACGGCGCGATGCTGCGCGGGGAGGTCCTCTCCCGCTGGCAGGAGTTCGTCGGGACCGGGGACTTCTTCCGGTCCGTCGAGGCGCAGGTGGGGCGCGTCCGGGACCGCATCGGGAACTTCCTCCGGGGGCGGCCGGCCCCCACCGAGCAGGTCGAGGTCGCCATCGAGACGGGGCTGCAGACGCTGCTCGTCGCGGAGGCCGAGCGGGCCGCGGCCGAGGTGGACCACCTGTGGCGGCGGGAGCCCGGCGCCCGTGACGTGCTGGCGGCCGCCACCGCGGCGTTGCCGAGCGAGGAACGTCTCACGGAGGACGCCGCGGCCGAGGTCCGTGGTTGGCAGGACGAGCTGCTGGGCATGGTCCGCCGCGAGGGCGCCGACAAGCGGCTGACCGCGCGGATGCTCTCCTTCGGTGTCAACGGGTTGGGGATCGCACTCATGGTGGTCATGTTCGCCTCGACGGCCGGCCTGACCGGGGCGGAGATCGCCATCGCGGGCGGGACCGCCGTAGTCGCCCAGAAGCTCCTCGAGGCCGTCTTCGGCGACGAGGCGGTGCGGAAGATGACCACCGCGGCCCGCAAGGACCTGCACGCACGGGCGGGGAAGCTGCTCGCTGCGCAGGCCGACAGCTACCGGCACGCGCTGGCGGACCTCGGTGTCGACCCTGCCGCCACCGAACGCATCGCCGGGGCGATCACCGCCGTGCGTGCCGCCCGCCGGGCGGAGGCCGGCCTGTGAGGCTCCTGCACCGCCACCGCGCGGACCCGACCGCCAGCCTGCCCGAGGACCTCGACAAGCTGCGCGAGGCCGTCGACGTCGCCGCCGACCACCTTCCCGCCGTCACCGTCGAACGGGCGAAGGCCCTCGTGCAGCGCGCCGAGCAGCGGCAGAACCTCGCGACCGGCCGGACCGTGGTCGCGCTGCTCGGCGCCACCGGCTCGGGGAAGTCGACCCTCTTCAACGCCCTCGTCGGGCGCGAGGTCGCCCGGGCGGCCGCCCGCCGGCCCACCACCACGCGCCCGCTCGCCGCGGTGTGGGGCGACGACGACGCCGCAGAGCTGCTCGACTGGCTCGACGTGCCCGAGCGCACCGGCGCCACCGGCCCGGAGGAGCTCGACGGGCTCGTGCTGCTGGACCTGCCCGACATCGACTCCACCGCTCGGGAGCACCGCCGGATCGCCACCCGCATGGCCGGAACCGTGGACGTGCTCGTGTGGGTCCTCGACCCCCAGAAGTACGCGGACGTGATCGTCCACCGCGACTACCTCGCCCCCATGGCCGCGCACGCGGACGTGACGCTCGTGGTGCTCAACCAGATCGACACCCTCGCGGCCGGGGAGCGGGAGGGCGTCCTGCGCGACCTCGGCGCGATCCTGGCGCGGGACGGCCTCACCGGGGTGGAGGTGCTGCCGGTCTCCGCGCGCACGGGCGAGGGGGTGGCCGAGCTGCGAGACCGCGTGGCGACGGTCGTCGCGACCACCCGGGCTGCCCGGCTGCGCCTGGCGGCCGACGTACGCACCAGCGCCGCCGAGCTGGCCCGCGCGGCCGAGCTCGACGGGATCGACGGCGAACCCCCGGTGCACGTGGGGGAGCGGCCGGCCGCCCGGCTGAGCGCCGCGGCCGCGCAGGCAGCGGGCGTCGACGCGGTCCGGGAGGCGGTCCGGGGCTCGTACGTGCGCGCCGCGCGCAGGCGCGTGGGCTGGCCGCCGGTGCGCTGGGTCGCGCGGCTGCGGCCGGACCCGCTGCGCCGCCTGCACCTGGACACCGCTCGTGAGGACGGCAGCCTGACCCGCACGTCGCTGCCCGCACCCACCCCGGTGCAGGAGGCGGCCGTCCGCTCGGCCGCGCACGCCCTGGTCGCGTCGTCGACGACGCACCTCCCCGGCTCCTGGCGTGACGACGTGCTGCAGGACGTCGAGGCGCGTATCCCCTCCCTGGTCGACTCCCTCGACCAGCGGATCGCCGGTGCGGAGCTCGAGCAGACCCGGCGTCCCGCGTGGTGGGGCGTGCTGGGCCTCCTGCAGTGGCTCTTCCTGGCGGCGGCGGTCGTGGGGGCGGGGTGGCTGGGCGTCCTGGCCGGGGTCGCCTACCTGCGCCTGCCCGAGCCGGTCACCCCGATGGCGGGGCCGGTGCCCTGGCCGACGGCCCTCCTGGTCGGCGGGGTCGCCGTCGGGCTGGTGCTCGCCGTGGTCGGCGCCGTGCTCGCGCGCCTCGGGGCGCGCCGACGCGCGCGGCGGGTGGACGAGCGCCTGCGCGCCGTGGTCCAGGAGACGGTGCAGGCGCAGGTCGTCACGCCGCTGGAGGAGCAGCTCGCCGAGTTCGCGACCTTCCACCGCACCGTCACCGCACTGGCGCGCTGAGGGCTCCCGTCCCGGCCCACTGGCGCTCGCGCTCCGGCCCGCTGACACTTCGCCCGCCTGCCCACCGCCCGATGACGCTCTGGGCGCCGGCCTCTGCCGGCTCACGCCCCCTTGGCCCGGAGACGGCGACGAGGTTGTCGATCTGGTCGTGGTCCACGACCAGATCGACAACCTCGTGCAGTGCAGCCAGTGGAGGGGGCGTTCTGGCAGAGCAGTCAGGTGGAGCGGACGCTCCGCCCGAGCCGACGGGCTACCGGCGCGTCAGGGCGCGCAGACGTGCCCGCCGCCGGCGACGGCGGTGCGTCAGTACGCCCGACGCGCACCCACCGGGCGGGACGAGCGGAAGGGACGCTCGCCGTGGTCGCCCTGGCCGGCGCCGTGGCGCTTGGCCTTGAACGGCTTGCGGTCGGTGCCACGGCGGTCACCGCGGTCACCACCGGAGCGGGGGCCCTCGTCCGGGCGGATCTTCAGCGGACGGCCCGCCACTCGAGCGGCGCCGATGCGGCGGCTCGTCTCGGGCGTCATCTCACCGGAGATCTCCACGAGGGAGAAGCTGGGGAAGATGTCGATCTTGCCCAGGTCGGAGCCGCGCAGGCCGCCCTCGCCGGTGATCGCACCGACGATGGCGCCGGGCTGCACGCCGTCCTTGTGGCCGACCTCGACGCGGTAGCGGGCGCCGGCCACGCGCGGGCGACGTCCGCCGCGCTCGGCCGCACCGCGCTCGCCCCCGCGGGAGGCGCGCGGTGCGAAGCCCTCGTCGAAGCTGGCGCCGAGGAACGTGCCGTCCTCGTCCACCTGCTCCTCGCGCCGGATCCGGGGGTAGGTCTCGCCGTCGTCCTCGCGGCGGCGCGGCCCCTCGTCCCCGACGGCGAGAGCGACCAGGGTGGCGGCCACCTCGAGCAGGTCGGTCCCGGTCTCCTCGAGATGGGCGGTGATGACGTCGCGGTACATGTGCAGCCGACCGGCCTCGCGTCGTGCGGAGATCTGGGTGAAGAGCTGCTGCGCCTTGTGGGCGGAGACGTCCGCCGGCGTCGGGATGGCGATCTCCTCGAGAGAGGAGCCGGTGGCCTTCTCGATCTGGTGCAGGCGGGAGCGCTCGCGCGGGGTGAGGAACGTCAGTGCGGTGCCGGTCCGTCCCGCACGGCCGGTCCGGCCGATGCGGTGCACGTAGGCGTCGTTCTCGCGGGGCACGTCGAAGTTGACGACGAGGCCGATCCGCTCGACGTCGAGGCCACGGGCGGCGACGTCGGTGGCCACGAGGACGTCGAGGCTGCCGGCGCGCAGGCGCTCGACGAGCTTCTCGCGCTCCTTCTGGGGCACGTCGCCGGACAGGCCCGCGGCGGAGATGCCGCGCGAGGAGAGCTCGAGGGAGACGTCCTCGACCGTGCCCTTGGTGCGCACGAAGACGATGGCTGCCTCGGCGTCGGTCGTCGCCAGGACGCGGGCGAGCGCGCCGGTCTTGTGCTTGAACGGCACGACGGCGTAGGTCTGGCGCACCGTGGCCACGGTCGACGCGGGTCGGGTGACCGCCACGCGCACCGGGTCGGTCAGGTGCGTGGCGGCGACCCGCTTGATGGCGGCCGGCATGGTGGCGGAGAACAGCGCGGTGCGACGGTCGGCAGGCACGTGCGAGGCGATCTCCTCGACGTCCTCGGCGAAGCCCATCCGCAGCATCTCGTCGGCCTCGTCCAGGACGAGGAACTTGACGCCGCCGAGCTTGAGGCTGCCGCGCTCGATGAGGTCCATGACGCGGCCCGGCGTGCCCACGACGACCTGGGCGCCGTCCTTCAGCGCACGCAGCTGGGGCACGTAGCTCGAGCCGCCGTAGACGGGCAGGACGGTGAGGTTCTTGGTGCGGTGCGCGAAGGAGGCGACGGCGTCGGCCACCTGCATGGCGAGCTCGCGGGTCGGGGTGAGCACCAGCGCCTGGACCGACCGGTCCGCGGCGTCGACGGCCTCGAGCAGCGGCAGGCCGAACGCCGCCGTCTTGCCGGTGCCGGTCTGGGCGATGCCGACGACGTCGCGCCCGGAGAGCAGCACCGGGATGGCCTCGGCCTGGATGTCGGTGGGGGTGGTGAAGCCGAGGTCCTCGACGGCGGCGAGGAGGTCCGCGGGGAGCCCGAGGTCGGCAAAGGTGCGGCCGGCAGCCTCCGGCGCGGCGTCGGCGGGGATCTCGAGCGCGACGGCGGCGGCCGGGGTCTCCGGCGTGTCGTCGGTGGCCGGGCGTGCGGGGGCGAGGTCAGTCACAGGGGTGCTCACAGAAAACCTGTCTCACGAGGGCGGAGTGTGGATGGCGACGCCGGGGCGGCGAAGCACCGGCCGCTCGTGAGGCCCGGACGAACGCGAGAACTTCCGCAGCGGGCCTGGGCGGTGAGTGCACTCCAGGAGTCCCCAGCGTATCGGTCCCGCGTCCGGAAGGGCAGGTCGGGGCCCGGTGACCTCACGCACAGCACCCGTCCCGCCCGTCGCGAGGGCCCGCTGCGTCACCGCACGGCGCCCGCCCCCGCCCGGACGACTCAGTCCTGGCTGAGGACGAACGCCGTCAGGTAGGACAGGGAGTTGCCGTTGTCGACCTGCTCCGCGGGGAGCTGCTCGAGCATCGCTGTCGCCCGGTCCGGGTCCGTCAGTGCCTGGGCCATGATCACGTAGTCGACGAGCGGCCGCCCGGCCGGGTCGCCGTCGGGGACCGCGGCGTCGACCATGGCCTGGACCGCCTCCGGCTCCTCGGCGAGGTACGCGGCGTGGGTCGGGCTCATCGGGATGAGCTGGATACCGACGACGGCGGAGGGGGCCGCGTCGAAGAAGGTCGCGAAGTCGCGCTTGCCCTGCCAGTTGATGCCGACGCTGCTGTGCCCGAACTCCTCGGGCAGCTCGGGCGCGACCCAGTACTCCAGGGCCGTGGCCGTCTCGTTCGCGAGCATCCAGCGGGCCTGCTCGCCCATGGCCGTGTCGCCCGACGCGTCCGCCCACAGGGCGAGGCCGGCCCAGGCGTTGACGGCCTCGGAGGGAGACTCCTGGTTGTTGCCGTCCCCGAACGGTGCGGTGCCGGACGCCCAGGAGTGGCCCCACCAGTCGTCGAACGAGCGCCGCTGCGGGAACGCCGCGGTCTGCTCGGGGGCGGCGATGTCGTGGGCGACGGCGTCCGCCACCGCGGCGTACCGCTCGGCGAGCGCCGGGTCGTCGGCGGCGAGCACGCCCAGCGCGTACAGCATGTGGCCGTAGTGGAAGTGGTGGTCGTTGAACTCGTCGGACCCGTACGAGGGCTCCTGGCCCACCAGCCCGCCCAGCTTCTCGTCGTAGGCGAAGCAGCGCTCCTCGCGCGTGGCGCACCCCTCGGGGTCGAACCAGCTGTCGAGCTCGCCGGTCATCCTCTCCTTCAGCGCGGCGGCCTCGTCGGTCAGGCCGAGACCGGTCGCGAGCTGGTAGAGCTGGGCGGCGCGCTGGAGCTGCTTGCCGGCGTAGTAGCTGTCGGCGGCGTCGAACGTCACTGCGACCGCGTCCGCGCGCACCCGCCCGGCCACCCGGGACCGCTCGGCGTCGTCGAGGTTGGCGAGGTCGAGCTCGGGCACGGGCTCCCGGGCGGCCACGGAGAACGTGGCCTCGTTGCCGGAGGCCAGAGCGAGCTCGCCGTAGACGGACGGGACGGTGGCGGCGAGCGGCTCGCCGTCGGTCGTCGTCTCCTGGTGCGGGAGGGAGGCGAGCACGGTGGAGGCGCCGGCGGTGTCGTAGGTGAAGGTCGTGCTGGCCCGTCCGTCCTCGACGGCGTGGGCGACGTCCGTCCCCGTGAGCGGGACGGCGCCCGCGCGCAGGGCTTGGCGGTCGGCGTCGGAGGCGCCGGCGGGCTCGGCGTAGACGACGAGCGAGCCGCCCTCGGCGAGCTCGAGCGTGGTGCCGGAGAAGGAGCCGTCGGTGACGAAGCGGTAGGTGATCCCGCCGACCTCGGCGCTCGCTCCGCCGTCGGCGGCCACGGTGGACGCGGGCAGGTCGACCTTCTGTGCGGCGGCCGCCTCGTACGCGACGTACGGCCAGCCCTCCGCCATCGTGACCCGGCCGGTGGTCCGCCCGTCCCGGCGGTAGGCGAACGTGCCGGAGAGCTCGTCGACCCGCTCGAGCACGTAGTCGTCGGCGCCGAGCGCCAGGTCGACGTGGTCCGGGTGGGCGCCCATGAGGATGCCCTCGGACGCCTGCGGCGCCGGGAGCCCGAGGCTCAGACCGTCGGCCCGCAGGCGCACGCTGAGGGTGCCGGTGAAGACCGGCCGGTCCGCGGGTGCGAAGACTGCCGGCGCGAGCCAGGAGTTGGTCGGCGGCCTGACGCCGTCGGCCACCGCGATCTCGCCGGTGAAGGGACCGGTCGTCGTCGGCAGGCCCGCGGCCGTGGCGTCGACGGCGGACGCGTCGGCGGTCTCCTCGGGCCGGGCGGCGTCGTCGGTGGACCGGGCGCACCCGGTGAGCACGACGGCGGAGGCGAGCAGGGCGGTCACACGGCGGAGGGGCACATGACTCCTGAGTGGTTGTCGGGTGCGGCGGTGGGTGCCGCGGTGGTCGGCGGGCGTCAGATCGACGCTCCGCTGGGCGTGATGAGCTCGGCGAGCTGCCGTGCGGCCCACGAGCCGAGGCCCTCGGCGTCGTCCAGGTGGACCTGCGCGGTGACGGGGGCACCGTTGGTGAACGTGCCTGCCTCGGCCAGCTCGGGGCTGCGGCCCCGGACGACGGCGACCGACTCGCCGTCCTCGGCCTCCTCGAACTGGACCTCGTAGACCTCGGTGGCGACCTCGGTGCTGTCGGGCAGCCTGGCCGTCATCGCCGACCCCGCGGGGAGCCGCGCGTAGTCCGCCGCGCTCATCGGCACCTCGGCCCGGACGCGCGAGGTGCCCTGCACCTCGATGCTCGCGATCTGGGTGTTCGCGGTGACGAAGGAGCCGGCTGCGTGCTCGGCGCTGCCGACCACGCCGTCCGCCGTGGCCGTGAGGACGATGACGTCGTCGCCGTCGACGCGGTAGCCGAGGCCCTCCTCCGGGAAGCCCGTCTCGAGTGACTGCGAGAGGCTCGGGCTCTGCACGCGGGCGACCTCCTGGCCGGCCGTGACCCGGTCACCTGCGTGGACGCCGAGGGACTGGATGTGGCCGGCGAACGGCGTGCCGACCGTGGACAGGTCGGTCTCGACGGTCGCCTCGACGGCGTCCAGGGTGTGCGCGCGGCCGTAGGTGTACACCAGGCCTACCGCCCCGATGCCGAGGATGAGAAGGGTGCCCAGCAGCAGGGAGGCGAAACGGCGAAGACTCACAGGAGCTCCTGTCGGGTGGCGGGGGAAGGGGTGGCGGCGTGGGTCGGCGGCACGGGGCGCTCGGTGCGGCGCAGGGCGAGGGCCTCACGCACGGCGATGCCGAGGAAGGCGGCGAGCGCGAGGGCGTTGACCGTGTTCCACACGAGCGCGAGCGTGATCGTCGAGCTCCACTCCGCCTTCCAGAGGCCGACGACGGACGTGACGACGAGCGCGAGGAACATCAGCATCTGGGGGACGATGTAGTTGAACGGGGACGCCGCCCGGCCCGCCCGGCCGGTGACGTGCCAGGCGCGGTCCCGGCCGAGCAGGGCCCCGGCCATCGCGCGGATGTACATCGGGAACGACACCGTGGACAGGAGCAGCGTCTCCCACCGGAACGAGCCGATCGTGTACGTCGCCACCACGATCTGCATGACGTAGAACCCCGAGTAGTACAGCGCCCACTCCCACAGCGGCAGGTCCGTGGCGATCGGGGTCAGGTCGAGGAAGATCTGCAGTGGCGGGAGCAGGAGCAGCGCGAACGTGACCAGCCCGCCGAGGTAGAAGGTGGCGGTGCCGAAGTACTGCAGGCGCTGGTCCACGGACAGGCGTCGGTTCCGCAGCGGGTTTGCTCGGAAGAGGATCTCGAAGGCGCCGGTGGCCCAGCGGGTCTGCTGCTTGGTGTAGGCCTCGATGGTCTCCGGGGTGTCGCCGACGGCGAGGACGTCGGGAATGTAGACCGAGCGCCAGCCGAGCTCGTGGAGCTTCATCGACGTCCACACGTCCTCGGACTTCGACCTCGTGTACATGCCGCCGATCTCGGCGATCGCCGCCCGCGCGAAGACGACGTTCGTGCCGACGCAGAACGCGGAGTTGAACCGGTTCTTGCCGGGCTGGATCAGTGAGTAGAACACCGTCTGCAGGTACCCGGCGCCGCGGGTGATGAAGTTGTGGATGTTGCCGTAGACCTGCGGGGTCTGGACGAAGGCGACCTTCTCCTGGGCGAAGAACGGGATCGTCTCGACGAGCAGGTCGGGGGAGGGGACGAAGTCGGCGTCGAGGATGACGAAGTAGTCCCCGGAGGTCCGGCCGAGCGCGTGGTTGATGTTGCCGGCCTTGGCTCCCTTGTTGTCCGGCCGCGTGAGGTAGCTGACCCCGAGCTCGGCGGCGAGCGCCTCGACCTCGGGGGAGCGGCCGTCGTCGAGGATCCACGTCTCGTGCCGGCCCCGCATGGCTCGCGCCGCGGCGGCCGTGGCGCGGATGGTCTCGACGGGCTCGCCGTAGGTGGTGATGAAGACGTCGACGGTGACCGGGACACCGTCGAGCTGCATCTGGTCCGTGGCGAGCGGGGCGTTGAGGTCCCAGTCGACCGGCACGAACAGGTTCCGGCTGGCCTCGTTGAAGGTGAAGTCACGCGGGTTGTGCGTGGAGGACAGCTGGGTCCACAGCGAGATGAGGACCTGGCCCATCATGATCGACTCGCACACGATGACGATCAGCCAGGGCAGGAGGTCGCCGGAGTTCTCGGGGCGCATGAGGAACGAGGCGTAGAGGAGCACCCCGATCGTGGCGAGCAGCACGAGCATCGTCAGCGACGGCGACTCGAGGTTCCGCTGCCCCTGGCCGACGCCGCGCAGGCGCTCCTCCCAGTCGCGGCGGACCGGCGACCCCACCTCGAGGGTGGCGAGCTGCTCGGCGCGGTGCCGCTCGCGCAGCACGCGACGGGGGAGAGGGGCGGCCGTCTCGTCGACGCGCGCGGGCGCGGCGGCGGCCGGCTCGACGGGCCGCCAGGCGGGGCTGCGGCGGAGGTCGGCGAGGTGCGGGCTGTTCGCTGGCATACGTTCCTTAACTGGCTCACCCGCGGCCGTCCGCGGGGCGTCAGCGTTCGACCGTAGGTAACGGAACGGTCACGTCCAACCTGGGACGGTGAGGCGCCCGCTACACCTCCTACCGTCCGAAAACGGCGGTCTGCCGGCCCTTCCGGACCGGTTGCCGCCATGCCTGCAGGCCAGCCGGTATATCGGCCGGAGACGCCCGGTTTGGCGACGGGGGAGCACCGTCCTCGTCCCGGTGACGAGGCTCACCGGTGGTGGGCGCTCACTCCAGCTCGGGCGGCGTCGCCCGGGCGCCGGCCCACAGGGCGAGCAGCCCGAGGCCGCCGGCCAGCACGAGCCCGGCCAGGTAGGCCTCCCGGCCGCCGGTCCCCACCAGGGCCGTGAAGACGGCACCGGCCAGGGCGAGCCCGAGGGCGGCGCCGAGGCCGTCGGAGATCTGGAGCGCGGAGCTCACCGTGCCGTGCTCGGCCCGGGGCGTGGCCTGCAGCACGAGGACGGACAGTGCGGGGAAGATCAGCCCCATGCCGGCGCCCGCCACGGTCCAGCCGGCCACCACCCACCAGGGGGCCGCGCCGGGCAGCGCAGCCGCTGCCGAGACGAACGTGCCCACGGCCAGCAGCAGCGGTCCCAGCCAGAGCAGCAGGGCGCGCCGGAGTGGCGTGCGGACCCTGCCCTGCACGGCCGAGCCCGCGGCCCAGGTGATCGAGCTGACGGTCAGCACGAGACCGGCGTCCCGCGCGGACCAGTCGTGGGCGCGGACGAGCAGGAGGGGCAGGAACGTCTCGGCGGTGATGAAGGCGGCGTTGAGGAGCCCGCGGCACGCCACCGCCGAGGGCACCCCGGCACGCAGCCGCAGCGTCCCGGCGGGGAGCAGCTGCCGCACGGTCACCGCCAGGCCCGCCACCCCGGCGACCGCCAGCACCACCCCCGTCGTCCCGCCGTCGGACCCCGCCACCTGCAGGGCGGCGGCTGCGAGTCCGGCACCGGTGGCGGCCAGGAGGAGGGTGCGGGTCCGCCGTCGTCCGTCGGCGTCCGCCGGGCCACGGGGGACGGACCGCACGTGATGCAGCAGCGGCAGCAGGACCGTGGAGGCCGCCAGGGTGAGCACGGGGACCGCGAGGAAGACCCAGCGCCAGCTCGCGGCCTCCGCCACCGTCCCGGCGATCGCCGGACCCACGAGGCCGGGCACCACCCACGCGGCGGCGAAGGCGGCGAAGAACCGGGGCTGGCGCGCGGCCGGCACCATCGAGCCCACCAGCACGTACAGCGGGACCATCAGCAGCCCGGCGCCGAAGCCCTGGACGGCGCGCCCGACCGCGAGGACCGCCATGGTCGGTGCCAGGCCGGCCACCAGGAGCCCGGCGCAGAAGAGGAGGATGCCCAGCAGGAGGGAGCCGCGCGGCCCACGGGCGTCGGACCACGCGCCGCTCACGGCGGTGGCCACCAGCTGGGCCGCGAGCGGTGCACCCGCGGCCACCGTGTAGAGGTGGAGGCCACCCAGCTCCTCCACCACCACCGGCATGACGGTGGCCACGGCGAGCGCCTCGAACGCGGCGAGGGTGATGAGCGCGACCGACGCGATCAGCAGCAGGCGGACCAGCTGCGCGGACTGCCCGTCCTCGGCGCGGGCGCTGCCGGCGTCCTGGGCAGCGCCGGCGGACGACGCCGCCGCACCGGGGCTGTCCTGGGCGCTCACGCGCTGAATCATCGCCGACCGCCCGCGCTCCGTGCGAACCGGGCCGGCGCACGCGGGCGGCCGGCGACCGGCGCCCGCGCGCGAACCAGACCGTCGTCCGCGCGCGACCCGTGACCGACGCCCGCGCGCCAGAAGGCCCGTGGGGGCGGCGCCGGTCGGTACGGGAACTAGGATCGACTCCGCGCCCGCCCGTCTCGCGGTGCGCGACGTCGATCGGAAGGACCCTCGTGCTCCGCACACACACCGCCGGCTCCCTGCGCGCCGGTGACATCGGACAGACCGTCACCCTCACCGGCTGGGTGGACCGCCGCCGTGACCACGGCGGCGTCGCCTTCATCGACCTGCGTGACGCCTCCGGCATCGCCCAGGTCGTCATCCGCGACGAGGAGGTCGCGCACGAGCTGCGCGCCGAGTTCGTCCTCCAGGTCACCGGCGAGGTCGCCAAGCGGCCCGAGGGCAACGCGAACCCCAACCTCCCGACCGGCGAGATCGAGGTCATCGCGAGCGACGTCGTCGTCCTCAACGCGGCGGCCCCGCTGCCGTTCCAGGTGTCCGAGCACGCCGAGGACTCCGGCCAGGTGGGCGAGGAGGCGCGGCTGAAGCACCGCTACCTCGACCTGCGCCGCAAGGCCCCGTCGCACGCGCTGCGCCTGCGCGCGAAGGTCAACCAGGCCGCCCGCCGGGTGCTCGACAACCAGGACTTCGTCGAGATCGAGACGCCCACCCTCACACGCTCCACCCCCGAGGGCGCGCGCGACTTCCTCGTGCCCGCGCGCCTGTCGCCGGGGAACTGGTACGCGCTGCCGCAGTCGCCCCAGCTGTTCAAGCAGCTGCTCATGGTCGCCGGGATGGAGCGGTACTACCAGATCGCCCGCTGCTACCGCGACGAGGACTTCCGCGCCGACCGCCAGCCGGAGTTCACCCAGCTCGACGTCGAGATGAGCTTCGTGGACCAGGACGACGTCATCGCCGTCGCCGAGGAGGTGCTCGCCGAGCTCTGGAAGCTGATCGACCACGAGATCCCGCGCCCCATCGCCCGCATGACGTACCGCGAGGCCATGGAGAAGTACGGCACGGACAAGCCGGACCTGCGCTTCGGACTCGAGCTGACGGACCTCACCGAGTTCTTCAAGGACACCCCCTTCCGGGTGTTCCAGAACCCGTACGTCGGTGCCGTCGTCATGCCGGGCGGCGCCGCCCAGCCGCGGCGCACCTTCGACGCGTGGCAGGAGTGGGCCAAGCAGCGCGGCGCCAAGGGCCTCGCGTACGTCACGATCGCCGACGACGGCACCCTCGGCGGCCCCGTCGCCAAGAACATCTCGGACGCCGAGCGCGAGGGCCTGGCAGCCGCCGTCGGCGCGAAGCCGGGCGACTGCGTGTTCTTCGCCGCCGGCCGCGCCTCGGACGCGCGCGCCCTGCTCGGCGCCGCCCGCCTCGAGATCGGCCGCCGGGTCGGGCTGATCGACGAGGACGCGTGGTCGTTCGTCTGGGTCGTCGACGCCCCGCTGTTCAAGCCCACGGGCGAGGACGACGACGTGGCCGTCGGCCACAGCGCGTGGACGGCCGTCCACCACGCCTTCACCTCCCCGACGCCGGAGTGGATCGACCGCTTCGAGGAGTCGCCGGGCGAGGCCCTCGCCTACGCGTACGACATCGTCTGCAACGGCAACGAGATCGGCGGCGGCTCCATCCGTATCCACCGCCGGGACGTGCAGGAGCGCGTGTTCGCCGTCATGGGGATCGGCGAGGCGGAGGCGCAGGAGAAGTTCGGCTTCCTCCTCGACGCGTTCAAGTTCGGCGCCCCGCCCCACGGCGGCATCGCGTTCGGCTGGGACCGCATCGTCGCGCTGCTGACGAAGGCGGAGTCCATCCGCGACGTCATCGCCTTCCCCAAGTCCGGCGGCGGCTACGACCCGCTGACCCAGGCGCCGGCGCCGATCACCGCGCAGCAGCGCAAGGAGGCGGGGGTGGACGCGCGTCCGAAGCAGGAGGAGAACCAGGACGCCGCGGCGAAGCAGGCCGCACCCGCACGGTGACGGGCGAGCCGACCGCGCTGCGGCCCGTCACGGCGGCCGACGTCGGGCGGCCTGCCACCACGGCCGACGCCGGGCGGTCCGCCTGTCGCTCCAGGTCCGCACCCGCGGCGCCCGGGGACGTCATCGACGGCTGGCCGTTCCTGCGCGTGCGCCGGCACCACTGGGTGCCGCAGGAGGTCTGGCAGGGCGACGGCGCTGCCGCCGTCCTGCTGCCCCGGCAGGACGGGTGCATGCTCGTCGGCGTGGGGGACCCCGCCCGGCTCGCCGAGCTCCTCGCCGGTGGTCCCCTCCGGCCGGGGCCGCTCGGCAGGCCGGCGCTGCCGGCTGGTGCCGGCCACGTCATGCTGACGCGCGGCACCTGGCAGCACCTGCCGGCCGACAGGCAGGTGCTGCTCGAGCCGACGCGGCCCTGGGACTGGCTCGCCACGGCGGCCGCCCCGCAGCCGGTGCCTGGCGAGGACCGCGTGGTCGAGCTGACCGGAGAGGAGCGCCTCGAACGGGTCTACCGCTGCCTCGACGCGGGGTACCCGGAGCGGGGGCGGCGGGCCCACGACGTTGACCTGACGTGGTTCGGCCACGTCGACGACGACGGCGACCTCGCCGGTGTGCTCGGAGCCGACGTGCCGCCGGCTCCGGCCCGGGCGCGCGGTGCCGGCGTCCACCTCGAGGCGGTGACCGTCCTGCCCGGACGGCGCCGGCGCGGGGTCGCCGCCGCGATGACCTCCGCCGCGACCCGGTGGGGGCTCGGCCTCGGACCGGTCGTCCACCTCGGCATCTGGTCCGACAACGACGACGCCCGGCGCCTGTACACCCGGCTGGGGTTCGCCACCCAGCACCGGGTCGAGAACCTCCGGCCGGTGCCGTGAGCCGCGGCCTCTCCGTCAGCCGCCGTGCCGCCTCGAACCAGCGTCCCGCCGTCACCCGGCGCCGCGCGCTGGTCACCGGTGCGGCCGGCCTGGCCGCGGCCGCGCTCCTCGCGGCGTGCTCGGCCTCCGTCACGCCCGCGGGCGAGGGTGCGGGAACGAGCCCGCCGCCCGGGCCGACGGCCACCGTCCCCCAGGAGCCGGCGAACGCCTGGGGCCCGGGCGCCGCCGACGTCGCCGAGGCCACCGCCGACGCGGCGGAGCTGAGCGACGCCGAGCTCGCCGGCCAGCTGATCGTCGGGCGGCTGCACGGCACCGACCCCGCCACCGCCGAGGACCTCGTCACCGAGCTGCACCTCGCCGGTGTCATGGTCACCGGGGACTCGGTCGCCTCGCTCGAGCAGGTCCGCGCGCTCAGCGAGGGGGTGCACGACGCCGTCGCCGCCGACGGACGCGACTGGCCCGGCGTCGTCAGCACCGACAACGAGGGCGGCACCGTGCAGCGCATGTCCGGGCGGGTCGGTCCCTGGACGACGTTCCCGTCCTTCGCCACCGCCGGCCGGGCCGCGGCCGCGGGGGAGACGCGGCTCGTGCGGGAAGCCCACGAGGCGATGGCCCGGGAGCTGCGGGCCTCCGGCGTGACCGTCAACTGGGCCCCGGTCGCCGACGTGACCGTGCCCGACCAGGACGTCACGATCGGCTCCCGCGCCGCGGGCGAGGACCCGGGGACGGTGGGGGCCGCCATCGTCCCGGCGGTGCAGGGGCTGCTGGGCGGCGGGGTGCTGGCGTCGGTCAAGCACTTCCCCGGCCACGGGTCGCTGACCACCGACTCCCACCTGGCGCTGCCCGTCCACGACGGCACCGCCGACGAGATCGCCCGCAGGGAGCTGCCGCCGTTCGCGGAGGCCGTCGAGGCCGGTGTGCCGATGGTCATGGTGGCCCACGTCGACGTCCGCGCCTGGGACCCCGGCGTCCCCGCGTCGCTCTCGCGGGAGGCGTACCGGATCCTGCGCGAGGACCTCGACTTCGCCGGCGTGACCGTCACGGACAGCCTCGGCATGGGCGCGCTGGCCGCCGTCGGTGACGCGGGCGACGTCGCCGTGGCCGCCCTCGGCGCGGGCGCCGACCTGCTGCTCAACCCGGCGGACAACGCCGTCGCGCACGCCGGGGTCGTGGAGGCGCTCCAGGACGGCACGCTGGACCGGGAGCGGCTCGAGCAGTCCGCGGGACGGGTCATCGCGATGATGAGGTACCAGGCACGGCTCGCCGAGGAGGCGGGGCCGCCCGGGGAGGTCGGCGACGGCGCCCGGGCCGCGCAGGCGCTGCAGCACGCGGGAGGCTGACCCGCCGTCGGGACGCGACCGGCTGAGCCGCCGCCGCGACGACCGCGGTGGCCGGCCGCGGCACTTCCCGCTTCAATGTCGGCATGGCGCGCTACCTCGAGATCCACCCGCAGGACCCACAGCCGCGGCTCGTCGCGCAGGCGGTCGAGGTGGTGCGCCGAGGCGGCCTGATCGCCTACCCGACGGACTCCGGTTACGCCGTCGGCTGCGCGCTGGGCAACAAGGACGGCCTGGACCGGATCAAGCTGCTGCGCCGGCTGGACGACAAGCACCACTTCACGCTCGTGTGCCGGGACTTCGCGCAGCTCGGCCAGTTCGTCATCGTCGACAACGCGGTCTTCCGGCTCGTGAAGTCCGTGACCCCGGGGCCCTACACCTTCATCCTGCGCGGCACCCAGGAGGTGCCCCGCCGGCTGCTCCACCCGAAGAAGCACACGGTCGGGGTGCGGATCCCGGACCACCGCGCCACCCAGGCCCTGCTCGCGGAGCTCGGCGAACCGCTGCTGTCCAGCACGCTGATCATGCCGGGCCAGGACGCCCCCATGACTGAGGGGTGGATGGTCAAGGACGAGCTGGAGGGACTGCTCGACGTGATCGTCGACTCCGACGTCGACTCGGCCGAGCCGACGACGGTCGTCGACCTGACGTCCGGGGCGCCTGAGGTGCTGCGCGCCGGCGCCGGCGACCCCTCCCGCTTCGAGTAGCCACGAACTCGCCGCCCCCGCCCCCGCCCCCTCTTCTCCGCGAGACGTCATCTTCTCCCTGAGAAGTCACTTTCTCCGCGACGTACCGGTGGGGCGGGTTCAGGTGGTCAGTGACGACTCGGCGATTTCGTGACGACTCAGGGAGCTCGTGACGACTCGGGGAGCTCGTGACGACTCGGGGAGTTCGTGACGACTCAGGGAGTTCGTGACGACTCGGGGAGCTCGTGACGACTCGCGTGCGGGTCAGGCGGCCGGGACGCGCGGGCGGACGAGCTGCAGCACGTGCGCCGCGGCGCGGTCGGCGCCGGCGAGGAGCGGCGACGGCGTGCCGGGCGTCGCGCCGATGGCCGAGCCGGGCTGCACGTCGTTGGCGGGGATGCCGAGCACGACGACGCGCTCGTCGGCGTCGCCGCGGGCATCCAGCAGCAGGTACCGGTCCGCCGTCACGTCCAGCGTGCGGGTGGTCACGGCGGTGCCGTCGGACGCCCGGCGCTCGTGCAGCCGGGCGCGGCCGGTGTCGAGCAGACGCCGCAGCAGCGGGTCCTCGGTGGTGTCCACCTGTCCCTTCGACATGCGGGTCTCGGCGAACGCCCGGGCCCGGTGGACCCGCCCCTGCACGTGCGACCGCGCGACGAACGCACCATCCTCGACGGTCACGGCCATGCCCTCGCCGACGAGCTCGACCACGCCGGCGCCGACGAGGGCGAGCAGCTGCGCGGTGCGCTCCGGCGGAGGCCCGGAGGCGAGCGCCAGGCCCAGCGGGTCGAACCACCCGTGGACGTCGGCGACGGCGGACCGGGCGTCGATCGCACCCACCGCCACGAGCCGGCCCACCTGCCCCCGCACGGCGGCCAGGGCGCGGTTGACCGCCGCCCGCGGGCTGCGCAGCGGCTGCGTGATCGACTCCAGCTCGGCCGCCCGCCAGCGCTCGACCCAGGCGTCCCAGGCGGCGCCGTCGGGCCGGGCCACCTCGGGCCGGTCGAGCCTGGTGACGTCGACCCACCAGGCGGGATCGGTGACGAGCTCCCGGACGGTCTGCCCCAGCCCGTCGGCGGGCACCACGGCGAGCCGGGCCACGAGCTCGTCGACGTCGCCGGCCCGGACCACGCCGGGGCGGACGTCGAGCAGCGTGCGCAGGTGGGCGAGGACGAGCTCGCGGGCGATCTGCGGCCAGACGTCCCGGACGAAGTCCTGGCCCGGCACCTGCGCCACGGCGTCGAACCACTCGCGGGTGGCCAGCAGCGGCACGTACGCCGGGGGCAGTGCGCCGTAGAAGGACTTGCTGCGATAGGGCAGTCCCCGCCGGGAGCCGACCAGCAGGTGGGGCTCACGCCCGGACGGCACGTAGGACAGGTCGAACGGTGAGTCGCCGGCGACGAAGCGGCCGCCGCGGCCGGCGGTCAGCTGCGCGACCACGTCGAAGAAGTTCGCCCCCAGGCCCGCCACGAGCACGTCCTCGCCGGCGGGGAGGACGGTCCAGTCACGTTCCGCCGGCATCCCGGGCTCGACGTACGTGAGCCCGTGCCGGGCCGCGGCGTCCACGAACGCCTCGGTCGTCCGGCTGCGGCGCGCCTGGACCATGCCCTGGGCGAGGACGACCACCGGGGCCGTCAGGGTCGTCCCGTCGGCAAGGTGGACCCGGCGCGTCCCGTCGTCGGCGGTGAGGTCCACGACCGTCCCGACCACCTCGTCCACGTCGACACCGCCGCGGGCCACGACCGCCGCCAGCTGCTCGCGGTAGTACACCCCCTGGAGCCGGCGGGTCGGGTACGACCACGGCCGCAGCCCGGCGACCTCCTCGGCCACCCAGGCGGGCCGGTCCGGCGGTGCGTCGGGCGACGCCGCCCAGGCCACCAGGTCGGGACCGGACGTGACCGGGCCGTCCATCGGCGTGGAGGCGTCGGGGTAGATCGTGGTGTGGGCCGCGTAGGTGTTGTTGAGGAAGTGCGGGGTCTGGTCGGTCCGCCACGTCGCCCCGGCGCCGACCTCGAAGGCGTCCACGAGCGCCACCCGGACCGGAGCGGTGCCGTCGTGGCGGGCGGTCAGCCGCTCGACGACGGCGACCCCGCGCGGGCCGCCGCCGACCACCACCAGGTCGTGGGTGCTCACGCGACGTCCCCGGCGGCGGTGCCGGCCGGACCGCCTGCGGGGTGGGCGGTGCTGGACGTCATGGCTGTTCCTCCGGCTGGGCGTGGTTCCGGCGGGCCCGCTCACGCTGGCGTGCCCGTCCGGGGTGCTCACGATCCGGGGGCCGCGGCGGCGCGGCCAAGGCGCCGTGGGTGAAATCTCACCATGCGGTCCGGATCCACCGGGCACGGCCCGACCGTCGGGCCGGCATCCAGGCTCTTCGTCAGTGGACGATCCGGAACTTCTCGTACAGCCTTCGCATCGGCGCCGGCGCCCACCAGTTCCACTTCCCGAGCAGGGTCATCGTCGCGGGCACGAGCAGCATGCGCACGAGCGTGGCGTCCACGAGCACGGTCACCGCCAGGGCCACGCCCGCCTGCTTGATGACGATGAGCTCGCCGGTGACGAAGCCGGCGAAGACGGCGACCATGATGAGCGCCGCGGAGGTGATGATGCGCCCGGAGCGCTGCAGGCCCCGCTCGACCGCGGCGTCGTTGTCGTGCCCGACGTCCCAGTACTCCTTGATGCGGGCGAGGAGGAAGACCTCGTAGTCCATGGCGAGCCCGAAGCCGAAGGCGATCGCGATCGCCACCACGTAGGCCTCCAGCCCGGCCACCGGGGTGAAGTCCAGCAGGCCGGTCAGGTGGCCCTGCTGGAAGACCCACACCGTCACGCCGAGGGACGCGGTGAGGGAGAGCAGGTTGACCACCAGCGCCTTGAGCGGGACGAGCACCGACCCGGTCATGAGGAACAGCAGCACGAAGATCGCGACGACGACGACGGCGCCCGCGACGGGCAGCCCGGCGACGAGGGACTCGTTGAAGTCCAGCTGCACGGCGGCCTGGCCGGTCACCCAGGTCTCGTAGCCGGGGTCGATCGCGCGGACGTCCTCGACGGCGCGCGTCGCCTCCTCGCCGGCGGCGTCGGCCACGTCGAGGAAGACGGGCAGGACCGTGTGCCCGCCGGAGGCGGCCGGCTCGCCCACCATCTCCACGTTCTCGACGGCGGAGATCTCGTCCCGCAGCCCGCCCACGTCGGCCGGGGCGGCGTCGGCCACCACCGTCATCTCCGGCGTCCGGGCCCCGGGGTAGTCCTCGGCCAGCACGGAGATGTAGTCGCGCTGGTCGGAGTCCCGGGGGAGCAGGTCGGTGGTCGAGCTGCGCATCGACAGCCCGAGGACCGGGGAGGCGAGCAGCAGCAGCACGCCGAGCGAGCCCAGCATGAAGAACCACGGGTGCGCGTGGACGCGCCGGGCCAGACGGGAGAACATGCCCTCGGCCGGGGCGACGTCGCCGAGGCCGCGGACCAGGACGCGCAGCCCCGGCACGCGGGAGAGCATGGACGGCCGGCGCATGCGGTCGCCGAGCAGCAGCAGGATCGCCGGCACGAGCGTGACGGCGCAGGCGACGGCGAGCAGCACCGAGGCGATGCCCGCCGCGGCGATGGCGCGGAGCACCTCGGGGCGCATGAGCAGCAGCCCGGCGATGGCGAAGGCCACCGTCAGCGCCGAGAACACCACCGTGCGGCCCGCCGTCGCCACGGTCGTGCGCACCGCCTCGAGGAGGGCGGGGTCCCGGTGGCCGCGGCGACGACGCCGTACCGGGGGCGGGGGGACGTCGGCCGGGTCCGCGGCGTCGAGCCGGTGCAGCTCCTCGCGGTAGCGGGAGACGACCAGCAGGCCGTAGTCGATGGACAGCGCCATCGACATGACGGTGATGACGTTCACCACGAACGAGTCGACGTCGACGGTGTAGGTCAGCGCCAGCAGGATGCCGAGGCCGCCGACGATGGACACGAGCGCGCCGATGATCGGCAGGCCAGCGGCGAGGAAGCCGCCGAACACCACGACCATGATGAGCAGCGCCACCGGGAGGGCGAACACCTCGCCGCTGACGAGGTCCTGCTCGACCTGGCTGACGATGGCGTCGGCGAAGAGCGTGACGGAGCTGACGGTGCCCGTCGCGTCGGGCGCGACGTCCGACAGGTCCCCGGGCACCTCGCGGAGCCGTTCGACGACGGCGCTGTGCGCGGCGTCGGCCGTGTCGTCGTCGAGGTTCTCCTCCAGCACGACGGCCATGAGGAACCCGTCCTGCGCGGTCGAGACCAGACCGGCGGCGGCGGGGTTCGCCAGTCCTTCCGGGAGGGCGAACGGGTCGACGACGGACGCGACGCCGTCGATCGCGGCGAGGTCCTCGCGGGCCGGGCCGAGGGCGGCGGCGACCCCTTCCACGACCTGCTCGTCGGTCAGGTCGGTGCCCTGGACGAGGAGCGAGACCTGGTCGCCGCCCCTGCCCTCCTCGTCGAGGATCTCCTGCGCCTGCTGGCTCTCGGAGCCCGGCACCACCGGTGCGCCGGTCTGGAGCCGGTCGAACAGGCCCGGGCCGGCGAACCCGGTGAGGGCCGCGAGGCCGGCGAGGAGGGCGACCGCGGCCCAGACGGCGATCACGGTGCGCGGGCGCCGGGCGACGAGCCGGCCGATCAGGGCGAACACACGGGCCAGTTTCCCATCCCGCTCGGACCACCCGTGCACACGTCCCACGTGCACCCCACCGCCCGGACCAGCGGGTGCACCGGGCTAGCCTGGAGCGGTGGATCTCTTCGAGGCGGCCGGCGCGGACGACGTCGGCGTGCCCGCCGTCGGGCTGGGCGCCCCGCTGGCCGTACGCATGCGGCCGGCCACCCTCGACGAGGTGCTCGGCCAGGGCCACCTGCTCGAGCCGGGGTCGCCGCTGCGCCGCCTGGTGGAGCCCGCACCCGAGGGCCGACGGCGGATCGCGCCGTCGTCCGTGGTGCTGTGGGGTCCGCCGGGAACGGGCAAGACCACGCTGGCCTACCTGGTCGCGCACGGGTCTGGCCGGCGCTTCACCGAGCTCTCCGCCGTCACGGCGGGGGTGAAGGACGTGCGCGCCGTCGTCGAGGACGCGCGCCGGCGCCTCGTCACCTCCGGCGAGGAGACCGTCCTGTTCATCGACGAGGTCCACCGCTTCTCCAAGACCCAGCAGGACGCGCTCCTGCCGTCGGTGGAGAACCGGTGGGTCACCCTGGTCGCCGCCACCACGGAGAACCCGAGCTTCTCCGTCATCTCCCCGCTGCTCTCACGCTCGCTGCTGCTCACCCTGCGCCCGCTCGCGGAGGAGCACGTGCGCGCCCTGGTCGACCGGGCGCTCACCGACGAGCGCGGCCTCGGCGGCGCCGTGACCCTCGACGACGACGCCGCCGACCACCTGATCCGCCTCGCCGGCGCCGACGCGCGCAAGGCGCTGACGATCCTCGAGGCCGCCGCCGGCTCGGCCGAGGCCGCGGGGGAGGACTCCATCACCCTGGGGTCCGTGGAGCGGGCCATCGACGTCGCGGCCGTGCGCTACGACCGCGCGGGCGACCAGCACTACGACGTCATCTCCGCCTTCATCAAGTCCATGCGGGGCTCCGACGTCGACGCCGCCCTGCACTACCTCGCGCGGATGGTGGTGGCGGGGGAGGACCCGCGGTTCATCGCCCGGCGCATCGTCATCGCCGCGTCCGAGGACGTCGGGATGGCTGACCCGTCGGCCCTGCAGACAGCCGTGGCCGCCGCGCAGGCGGTCCAGCTCATCGGCATGCCCGAGGCGCGCATCATCCTCGCGGAGGCCGTGGTCCACGTGGCCACGGCCCCGAAGTCCAACGCCGCCTACAAGGCGGTCGACGCGGCGATCGCCGACGTGCGGGCCGGCAAGATGGGCCCCGTCCCGGCGCACCTGCGCGACGCCCACTACGCCGGCGCGAAGGGGCACGGGCACGGCGCCGGCTACCAGTACTCCCACGACGCGCCGCACGGCATCGCCGCCCAGCAGTACGCCCCGGACGACCTCGTCGACGCGCGCTACTACCAGCCCACCACGCACGGCCACGAGCGGGAGATCACAGCCCGCCTCGACAGGATCAGGCAGCTGCTGGCCGGCCGGTGATGCTAGGCTTTTCCGGTTGCCCGCGCCCGGTGCGCAGGTAGCCACCCTGGGGTCATGGCCATCGGGTCGACCCCGCGCCGCACGGCATCCGCCGTCGCCGGTGTGACGTCAACAACGACAGGAAGTTCATTCATGGCAGTGAGCCGCACGCGCCGTCAGGTGCGCCTTTCCCGCGCCCTGGGCATCCCGCTGACCCCCAAGGCCGTCAAGTACTTCGAGAAGCGCCCGTACGGCCCCGGTGAGCACGGGCGCGCCCGTCGCCGCACCGAGTCCGACTACGCGGTGCGTCTGAAGGAGAAGCAGCGTCTGCGCGCCCAGTACGGCATCCGCGAGGCGCAGCTGCAGCGCGTCTTCGAGGAGGCCCGCCGCGAGCAGTTCCTGACCGGTGAGTCCCTCGTCGAGCTGCTCGAGATGCGCCTGGACGCGCTCGTCCTGCGCTCCGGCTTCGCCCGCACCATCGCCCAGGCGCGCCAGGCCGTCGTGCACCGCCACATCCTGGTGGACGGCAAGCTCGTCGACCGTCCGTCCTTCCGCGTGAAGCCCGGCCAGGTCATCCAGGTCAAGCCGCGCTCCCAGACGATGGTGCCGTTCCAGGTCGCCGCCGCCGGCGCGCACCGCGACGTGCTGCCCAACGTCCCGGCCTACCTCGACGTCCAGGTCGAGAAGCTACGCGCCGAGCTGGTCCGCCGCCCGAAGCGTGTCGAGGTCCCCGTGACCTGCAACGAGCAGCTGGTCGTCGAGTACTACTCGCGCTGATCCGCACCCCTCGTACGCGACGCCCCGGGCAGCCGGCCCACCATGCCGGTTCCCGGGGCGCTGCCGTTGGAGGCCCCGTCCGCGGGCCGCTGCCGTCGGAGAGCCGGTCCGTGGCCGCCGCCGTCGGAGGCCCGGTTCCCGCGCCGCCGCCGTTGGAGGGTAGATTCCTTCCGGCGGCGTCGGCCCAGGTGGAACCGCACGCCGGACTCTCTGACCCTCGTTCCAAGGAGCCCACATGTCCGTCGGTGACATCGCCGGTCTCATCGCCGCGATCGCGTTCGTGGCGCTGGTGATCTTCCTCGCCGTGCCCCTGCTCAAGCTGGGCAAGGTCCTGGACGAGGCACGCGGCACCGTGCGTCAGCTCACCGAGCACACGCTCCCCGCGATCGACGAGGCCGCCCAGACCATCCGGGCCACCAACGGCCAGCTGGAGAAGGTCGACACCATCACCACCTCGGCCGCGCAGGTCACCGAGGACGTCTCCGCGCTGACCACGCTGGTCTCCGCCACCGTCGGCGGGCCCCTCATCAAGCTCTCCGCCTTCTCCTACGCGGTGCGCAGCGTGCTCGGCGGGAACGGGCGGCAGCGATGAACCCCCGTGTGCTCATCGGCGTCGGCCTCCTCGGCGTGACGCTCGCCGGAACCGCGATCCTCCTCGCGGCGGGCCGTGCGCCGTCGGTCCTGGAGCGACTTCGTGCTCTCCCGCAGGACTTCACCGCCGCCTACCGCGAGCGTGAGGCGGAGCTGCGCGCCGCGCTCCTGCCCGACGACGACGCCGCCGCGGCCGCCCGTGCCGACGTCGCCGCCCGGCGCGCCTCCGGGCGCGGGTTCGGCGCCGTCCCCGCCACCTGGCAGGCCGCCCCCGCGGGGCCCCGCGCGGCGGGGTCCGGGCCGTCCGGAGCCGTCAGCCCCGACGACGCGGACGACCTGCCCTACGAGTTCTGACTCTTCACGCCAAGCCCCACCGACCCGAGGAACCATGCGCACCGCCGAGATCCGCACCCGCTGGCTGGACTACTTCGCCAAGAACGACCACCACATCGCGCCTTCCACGTCGCTGGTCTCGCCGGACCCCTCGATCCTGTTCACGATCGCCGGCATGGTCCCGTTCATCCCCTACATCGTCGGCACCGAGAAGGCACCCTGGCCGCGGGCCGCCAGCGTGCAGAAGTGCATCCGCACCAACGACATCGAGAACGTCGGCCGGACCACGCGGCACGGCACCTTCTTCCAGATGTGCGGCAACTTCTCCTTCGGTGACTACTTCAAGGAGGGGGCGGTCAGCTACGCCTGGGAGCTGCTCACCAGCTCGCACGCCGAGGGTGGCTACGGCCTCGAGGGCGACCGGCTCTGGGTGACGGTCTGGGACCAGGACGCCGAGGCGCTCGACGCGCTGAAGAGGGTCGGTGTCGACCCGGCGCACATCGTGCGCCTGCCCCGGGAGGAGAACTTCTGGGACACCGGTCAGCCCGGCCCGGCGGGTCCGTGCGCCGAGTTCCACTACGACCGCGGCCCGAAGTACGGCCCCGACGCCGAGGGCGGCACCGTCGACCCGGGCGGCGACCGCTACCTCGAGGTGTGGAACCTCGTCTTCGACCAGTACCTGCGCGGCGAGGGCCGGGGCAAGGACTACCCGCTCCTGGGCGAGCTGGAGCACAAGGCGATCGACACCGGGCTCGGCCTGGAGCGCGTCGCCTACCTGCTCCAGGGCAAGGAGAACATGTACGAGATCGACGAGGTCTTCCCCGTCATCTCGGCCGCCGAGGAGATGTCCGGCAAGACCTACACCCTCGGCACGAACAGCCAGGACCCGGACGACGTGCGGCTGCGCGTGGTCGCCGACCACGTCCGCTCCTCCCTCATGCTCATCGGCGACGGCGTGCGCCCCGCCAACGACGGGCGCGGCTACGTGCTGCGCCGCCTCATCCGCCGCGCCGTGCGCTCGATGCGCCTCCTGGGCGTCGACGAGCCCAGCCTGCCGGTGCTCCTGCCCGTGTCCAAGGACGCGATGAAGGCGTCCTACCCGAACGTCGAGCAGGACTTCGACCGCATCTCCCAGGTCGCCTACGAGGAGGAGGAGGCGTTCCGGCGCACGCTCACCTCGGGCACGACGATCCTCGACACCGCCGTCGCCAAGGCCAAGCAGGCCTCCCCGAAGGCGCCCGTCCTCGGCGGCAAGGAGGCGTTCGCCCTTCACGACACCTACGGGTTCCCGATCGACCTCACCCTCGAGATGGCGGCCGAGCACGGCGTCGACGTCGACGAGACCGGCTTCCGGCAGCTGATGGACGAGCAGCGTCAGCGCGCCCGCGCGGACGCCCTCGCGAAGAAGACCGGCCACGTCGACACCTCGCTCTACACGGAGCTGCAGGAGCGCCTCGGCGGGAACGTGCAGTTCCTCGGCTACACCGACGCGACGGCGGAGGCCCGCCTCGTCGGCCTGCTGGTGGACGGTCGCCCCGCCCCGGCCGCCACCGCGCCCGCGGACGTCGAGGTCGTCCTCGACCGGACCCCGTTCTACGCCGAGGCCGGCGGGCAGCTCGCCGACCAGGGCACCATCGCCTTCGAGGGCGGCGCCATCGTGGACGTCGCGGACGTCCAGGCGCCGGTCCGGGGCCTGTCGGTGCACCGCGGACGGCTCACCGAGGGCACCCTGACCCTCGACGAGAAGGGCGTCGCGTCCATCGACACCGCGCGCCGCAAGGCGATCGCCCGTGCGCACACGGCCACCCACATGGTGCACAAGGCGCTCCACGAGCACCTCGGTGACCAGGCGACGCAGGCCGGCTCGGAGAACGCGCCGTCGCGGCTGCGCTTCGACTTCCGTCACGGCTCGGCGGTGCCGGCGAACGTCCTGGGCGAGATCGAGGAGCGGGTCAACGCCCAGCTCGCCGAGAACCTCGACGTCACCGACGAGATCATGGACATCGACGAGGCCCGCGCCGCCGGCGCCATGGCGCTGTTCGGCGAGAAGTACGGCCGGCGGGTGCGCGTGGTCTCCATCGGCGGCGACTGGTCGAAGGAGCTGTGCGGGGGCACCCACGTGCCGGCGACCGGCTCCCTCGGGCTCGTCACCCTGCTCGGCGAGGCCTCCATCGGCTCCGGCGTGCGGCGCGTCGACGCCCTCGTGGGCGAGGGGGCGTACGGCTTCCAGGCCAAGGAGCACGCCCTGGTCAGCCAGGTCACCAACCTCGTCGGCGGACGCCCGGACGAGCTGCCCGAGCGCATCGACGCCCTGATGAACCGCCTGAAGGCGGCCGAGAAGGAGCTCGCGACGCTCAGGCAGGGCCAGCTGCTCGCCGGCGCCGGCCGGATCGCCGACGGGGCGGCCGCTGTCGGGACCGCGCGCGTCGTCACGCACGACGCCGGTGAGGTCGCCTCGGGCGACGACCTGCGCACGCTCGCGCTCGACGTCCGCTCCCGGCTGGGAGACGCCGCGCCCGCGGTCGTCGCGGTCGGCGGTGTGGCCAAGGGCCGCCCCGCCGTCGTCGTCGCCACGAACCCGACGGCCCGCGAGGCCGGCGTACGCGCCGGCGCCCTCGTGAAGCTGGCCGCCACCACGCTCGGCGGGGGCGGCGGCGGCAAGGACGACCTCGCGCAGGGCGGCGGCACGAACCCCGCCGCGCTGAAGGAGGCCCTGGACGCGGTCCGGGGCGAGGTCGCGGCCCTGGTGGGCTCGTGAGCGCAGGGCCGTCCGGCGGCCCCCCGCCGACGCACGGCGAGCCGGACCCGGGCGGCGCGCCCCCGGCCTTCCGGCGCGGCGTGCGGGTGGGCATCGACGTCGGCACGGTCCGCGTCGGCGTCGCGCGGTGCGACGCGTCCGGGATCCTCGCCACCCCGGTGCGCACGGTCGCGCGGCGCAAGGACGGCAAGGACGTCGCCGAGATCGCCCAGATCGTCCGCGAGCACGAGGCCGTCGAGGTCCTCGTCGGCCTCCCGCGCAGCCTCTCCGGCGGGGAGGGCAGATCTGCCCAGGCCGCACGCGGCTACGCTGTCCGGGTTGCGGCCGCCGTCGACGTTCCGGTACGACTCGTCGACGAGCGGCTGACCACGGTCAGCGCGCACCAGGCGCTGCACGCCTCGGGCCGTCCCGGCCGGAGGCACCGAGAGGTGGTCGACCAGGTGGCGGCGGTGATGATCGTGGAGCAGGCGCTCGAGGTCGAACGACGCTCGGGGAACCCCGCGGGTGAGCTCGTCCACCCCCAGGACCCGGCGCAGGACGAGGAGAACGCGTGAACTACCTCTTCGAGGGGTCGCAGATGCAGGACGAGCGCGTCGAGCCCCGGCGGGAACGGCGGGAGCAGCGACGCGCCGCCGAGGCCCGCCGACGCCGGCGCCGCCGTCGATCGTTCATCGTGCTCGCCGTCGCGGTGGCCCTCGTCACCGCCCTGACCGTCTGGGCCCTGCCCCAGGTGCGGCAGATGATCGCGGACCGCCCCACCGCCGCGGCGACCGACTTCCCCGGGCCGGGCCAGGGCGAGGTCGAGGTCCAGATCCCGTCCGGGGCGTCGGGCGCCGAGATCGGCCTCATCCTCGAGGAGGACGGGGTCGTGGCGTCGCAGCGCGCCTTCACGGAGGCGTTCCGGGAGAACGTCAACGCCTCACGCATCCAGCCGGGCACGTACACCCTGCTCAAGGAGATGGCCGCGGCCGACGCCGTCGCCGCGCTCCTCGACCCGGCCAACAAGGCCGAGGTCACCATCACCGTCCCCGAGGGCTTCCACGCCGACCAGGTCTACGAGCGCATCGCCAACGTCGCCCAGATCCCGCTGGAGGAGGTCGAGGCTGCCGCCGCGGACCCCGCCGGCATCGGTCTGCCGGCCGAGGCGGGCGGCAAGCCGGAGGGCTGGCTCGCGGCGGCGACGTACTCCTTCCAGCCCAGCGACGACGCGGCGACGATCCTGTCGACCATGGTCGAGCAGACGGTGTCCCGTCTCGACGAGCGCGGTGTTCCGGCGGACCAGCGCCAGGCGGTGCTGACGAAGGCGTCGATCGTCGAGCGCGAGGTGAACCTGCCGGAGTACTACGGCCACGTCGCGCGGGTCATCGAGAACCGGCTCGCGGACAGCGGGGACGTCAACCACCGGCTGCAGATGGACTCCACGGTGCTCTACGGCGTCGGCAAGGTCGGCGGCGTGCCGACCCGGGAGGACCTCGAGAGCGACACCCCGTACAACACGTACAAGCATCCCGGCCTGCCGCCGACGGCGATCGGTGCGCCCGGCACCGCCGCGATCGACGCGGTGCTCAAGCCGCCGGCAGGGGACTGGCTGTACTTCGCCACGGTGAACCTGGACACGGGGGAGACGAAGTTCGCGGCGACGCTGGAGGAGCACAACGCCAACGTCGCGGAGCTGCGCAAGTGGATGCAGGAGAACCCGCAGTCCGACGGCTGACGGCTGGTCCCTCCGTATCGCTGTCGGCCCACCTGGGACGGCGTGCCTGTGGACCGGGGGACCGCTCGCGCGGTCGCTCCTGGTAGACCTGTGCTGTCGGTCGGCGAGAAGGGGGCGTACATGTCCGTGGTCGGGCAGGACCTGACGGCGCCGGAGGTCCGGCGCCGAGCCGCGGTGCTCGGGCACCCGGTGCGCCACTCGCTCTCACCCGTGCTGCACCGGGCCGCGTACGCCCAGCTCGGCCTGACCGGCTGGGCCTACGGGCTGCAGGACGTCACGGCGGCGGAGCTGCCGGCGGTGCTCGAGCAGCTCGACGGCACCTGGGGCGGTCTCTCGCTCACCATGCCGCTCAAGCAGTCCGTGATCCCGCTGCTCGACGTCGTCGACCCGCTCGCGGAGGTCACCGGCGCCGTCAACACCCTCGTGGTGCAGCCGGGCAGGGACGGGCGCGCGGGGCCGTTCGTCGGCTTCAACACCGACGTCCGGGGCATCGTCGCGGCCCTGCGCGAGGTCGCCCCCCAGGGCTGGCAGCCGCGGCGGCCGGTCGTCCTCGGTGCCCGTGCCACGGCGTCGTCCGCGCTGGCCGCGTTCGGCGAGCTCGGCGCCACGAGCACGACGCTCGTCGCGAGGAGTGTCGCCGGCCCCGGGTCGGCCGCGGTGGCCGCCCACCGGATGGGCGTCGCGACCACGCACCGGCCGTGGACCTCCGCCGAGGTCGCGGTGGACGCCCTGCTCGCGGCGGACGTCGTCGTCTCCACCGTGCCCTCCGGGGTGGCGGACGACGTCGCCGCCGCACTCGCCGCCCGCCTGGACGGCAGCGAGGACGCCCTGGCCGGGGCGGTGCTCCTGGACGTGGTCTACGACCCGTGGCCGACGCCGCTCGCCCGCGCCTGGCGGGAGGCCGGTGGGGCGATCGCGCCCGGCTGGGCGATGCTGCTCCACCAGGCGGAGGCCCAGGTGCGGCTGTTCACCGGCCGTGATCCTGACGTCGCGGTCATGAGGGCGTCCCTGCTCGCCGAGCTCGACCGCCGCCACGCCGGCCGGGCCGTGTCGGACTCACCGGTCGTCTTCGACCTCGCGCGCCGTGGCTGAGCGTTCGCGCCCGGACGCCGACAGCGTCCCGGCTGAGAAGCTGCCGTCCGCCGTCGACGGCGTCCGGGCGGACCAGTCGCGGGCGGGAGCGGGAGCGGGAGCGGGGGTGCGGGCGGGGGCGGACGGAGCCCCGACGGACCTGCCTCTCGACGAGGCCGACAGTGCCCCCGCCGTCACGGAGGAGGAACCTTCCGGGATCCCCGCGGGGACGTTCACACCGGCACTCCTCACGGCGGCCGGCGTCGTCGCCGTGCTCGCCGCCGCCGCGCTGGTGGGGCAACCCTGGCCCGTCGTCGTCGCCGGTGCCGGACTTGCCGCGCTCGGACTGCTGCTGACGGTGATCGACGTCCGCACCCACCGTCTGCCGGACAAGCTCGTCGGTCCCGGAGCGGTGTGGCTGCTCGTCATGCTGACCCTCGCCGCCGTGGTCGAGGGCGACCTCTGGGCACTCGGCCGCGTGGTCCTCGCCGGGGTGGTCTCCGCGCTCGGGTACCTCGTGCTCGGGCTCGTCCGCACCGGCGGGCTCGGGCTCGGAGACGTGAAGCTGGGCGGCGTGCTCGGCCTCTGGCTGGGCTGGTTCGGCTGGTCCGCGGTGCTCGCCGGGCCGATGGCCGCGTTCCTGCTCGGCGGGGTCCTCGCGTGCGTCCTGCTGCTGGCGCGCCGGGCCGGGCGGAACTCCGAGTTCGCCTTCGGACCGTGGATGATCCTCGGGGCGGCTCTGGCCACGGCCGGGGCGCTCACCGGGAACCTTCTCGTCTGAGCGGTCGCACCTGCTGGTCGCCGCCGCGGTCGTACCCGGTCGCCGCCGTAGTCGTACCCGCGGGTCGCCGCCGCGGTCGCACCCGCCGGTCGCCGCCGCGGTCGTACCCGCGGGTCGCCGCCGCGGTCGCACCCGCCGGTCGCCGCCGCGGTCGTACCCGCTGGTCGCCGCCGCGGTCGCACCTGCTGGACGCCGCCGCGGTGCCCCCGCCCGGCCGTGGCAGGATCGCCTCATGCTCAGATGGTTGACGGCAGGGGAGTCCCACGGCCCGGCGCTGGTCGGCGTGCTCGAGGGGCTGCCCGCCGGTGTGCAGGTCACCACCGAGGACATCCAGGGCGCGCTCGCCCGGCGGCGCCTCGGTCACGGGCGCGGTTCGCGCATGAAGTTCGAGAAGGACGAGGTGCGCATCCTCGGCGGGGTGCGCCACGGCGTCAGCATGGGCGGACCCGTCGCGATCGAGATCGGCAACACCGAGTGGCCCAAGTGGGAGACGGTCATGTCGGCCGACCCCGTCCCGCCGGAGGCGCTCCTCGTGGACGCCGGCACCGGCGACGAGCGTGAGGTCGCCCGCAACCGGCCACTGACCCGCCCCCGGCCCGGCCACGCCGACCTCGTCGGCATGCAGAAGTACGACCTGCGGGACGCCCGGCCCGTGCTGGAGCGGGCGAGCGCGCGGGAGACCGCCGCGCGTGTGGCCCTCGGGACGGTCGCCGCCGCGTTCCTCGAGCAGGTCGCCGGGATCCGGCTGGTCTCCCACGTCGTCGCCATCGGTCCCGTGGCCGTGCCCGACGACGCCCCCGTGCCCGGACCCGACGACGTGACCGCGCTCGACACCGACCCCGTGCGCTGCTTCGACCCCGCGACCTCGGCCGCCATGGTGGCCGAGATCGACCAGTGCCAGAAGGACGGCGACACCCTCGGCGGCGTCGTCGAGGTGCTCGCCTACGGCGTGCCCCCGGGCCTGGGGTCGCACGTCTCCGGCGACCGGCGGCTCGACTCGCGCCTCGCCGGTGCCGTCATGGGCATCCAGGCCGTCAAGGGCGTCGAGATCGGTGACGGGTTCCGCACGGCCGCGCGCCGCGGGTCCGCGGCCCACGACGAGATCGTCCCGGGCCCCGACGAGCGCCTGCGCCGGGCCACCAACCGGGCCGGCGGCACCGAGGGTGGCATGAGCAACGGCGAGGTCGTGCGCGTGCGCGCGGCGATGAAGCCCATCTCCACGGTCCCGAGGGCGCTCGCGACCGTGGACGTCACCACCGGCGAGCCGGCCCGCGCGATCCACCAGCGCTCCGACGTCTGCGCGGTACCGCCGGCGGCCGTCGTCGCCGAGGCGATGGTGGCCCTCGTGCTCGCGCAGGCCCTGCTCGAGAAGGTGGGCGGTGACTCGGTCGGGGAGTCGGCGCGCAACCTGCGCAGCTACCTCGACGCCATCCCGGAGCACCTGCGGTGAGCGGCACCCGCCCACGCGTCGTCCTTGTCGGACTGCCCGGAGCGGGCAAGACCACGGTCGGCCGCCTCCTCGCCGGCGCCCTCGACGTCGACTTCGTCGACACCGACCTCGAGGTCGAGCGGGCCGCCGGCACCAGCGTGCCCGAGTACTTCCGCACCCACGGCGAGGCCAGCTTCCGCGAGCTCGAGCACGACGTCGTCGTCCGGATGCTTGCCCAGCACGACGGCGTCCTTGCCCTGGGCGGCGGCGCCGTCCTCCACCCGGGCACGCAGGAGGCCCTGCGCGGCCACACCGTCGTGCTGCTCGACGTGGCCGCCGAGCGTGCGCTCGCCCGCGTCTCGCTCTCCGGGGAGCGTCCGCTCCTGGCCGGCGACCCCGCCGGCCGGTTCGAGACCCTGCGCCGCGACCGGCTTCCCGTGTACGAGCGGGTGTCCACCCTCACCGTGAGCACGAGCGACCGCCGGCCGCAGGACGTGGCCGCCGAGGTGCTGCGCGCCGTGTGGGGCGCAGCCGCCAGCCTGCCGGCGGACGTTCTCGCCCGCCTCGACGCGGCGGCCTCGGGGCCGGCCCTCGCTGCGACGCCGACCCGCATCCCGGTCACGGGCACGGCCGGCTACGACGTCGTCGTCGGGCGCGGACTCGATGACGAGGTGGTCCGTCTCGTCGGCGAGGCGTCCCGCGCCCTGCTCCTTCACGCGCGGGCCACCGCGCCCCTCGCACGCCGTCACGCCGCGGCTCTCGAGGCGGCAGGTGTGACCGCCGTGCTGCACACCCTGCCCGACGCCGAGGACGCCAAGACCCTCGAGGTCGTCGCCCGGTGCTGGGACCTGCTCGGTGACGAACGCTTCGGCCGGGAGGACGTCGTCGTCGCCGTCGGGGGAGGGGCCACGACGGACGTCGCCGGGTTCGTCGCGGCCAGCTGGCTGCGTGGCGTCCGCCTGGTCAACGTCCCGACGACGTTGCTCGGCATGGTCGACGCCGCGGTGGGCGGGAAGACGGGCATCAACACCGCTCACGGGAAGAACCTCGTCGGCGCGTTCCACCCGCCCGCCGGCGTGGTGTGCGACCTCGACGCGCTGACCACGCTCCCGGTCGCGGACCTGCGGGCCGGGCTGGCGGAGGTGGTCAAGGCCGGGTTCATCGCGGACGAACGGATCCTGAGCCTCGTCGAGGCCGACGGCGGGCTCGCCGCGCAGGACCCGGGCTCGGACGTGCTGCGCGAGCTCGTCGAGCGGGCCGTCGCCGTCAAGGCCCGCGTGGTGGGGGAGGACCTCCGCGAGGCCGGCCTGCGGGAGATCCTCAACTACGGCCACACCTTCGGTCACGCCGTCGAGCGGACGGAGGGGTACCGCTGGCGCCACGGTGACGCGGTCGCCGTCGGCATGGTCTTCGCGGCCGAGCTCGCGCGCGCGGCAGGGATCCTCGCCGCCGACGTGGCTGACCGTCACCGCAGCGTCCTGGGGCTCCTCGAGCTGCCGACGACGTACCGCGGCGGCCGGTGGGCCGACCTCCACGACGCGATGGCCCACGACAAGAAGGTCCGCGGCAACGTCCTGCGCTTCGTCGTCCTCGAGGACGTCGCCCGGCCCACCGTGCTGCGGGGCCCTGCGCCCGAGCACCTGGAGGCGGCGTACGCGGCGGTCACCGGTGCGCGCCGGTCCGGCCCGGGCCCCAGCGCCCAAGGCGCAGAGCCGCAGGAGCACGAGCAGCCGCTACGGTGATCCGGTGAGCAGCCCAGCGAGTCCAGATCTCTCGTCGACCTCCTCCTCCGCGGGCGGCACCGCCGGACCGCAGGTCGTGCTCGTCGGACCTCCGGGGGGCGGGAAGTCGACCGTCGGGGCACTCGTGGCGCAGCGGCTCGGTGTCGCCTTCCTCGACACCGACGAGATGGTCGCCGAGCGCGGCGGGGCTCCGGTCGGCGAGCTGATCGTCGACCTCGGGGAGGAGGCGTTCCGCGCGCTCGAGCGAGACGTCGTCGCGGACGCGCTGAGGTCCGACGGTGTGCTGGCGCTCGGCAGCGGCGCCGTCGAGGACGCCACCGAGAGCCTCCAGCGCTACGCCTCCGCGGGCGGGACGGTCGTCATGCTCGACGTCTCGATGGCGGCCGGGGTGCCGCGGGTGGGGCTGAACGCGCCTCGCTCGGTCGCTCTCGGCAGCGCCCGCGCCCAGTTCGCCGCCATGGCGGCGGCGAGGCGCCCGTCCTACGAGCGGGTCGCCGGGACGGTGGTGGACACGTCGTCGCTGACGGTCGACGACGTCGCGGCGGCGGTCCTGGCCACCATCGGGCACTCCTGAGACTGCCTTGATCCGGCTGGATCAAGGCGGGTGCCTTGCCTCCCCGCCCGCGGAGCTTGTGTAGTTCGGCGTCGCCCCGCCGACGCCGGGTCGGATGCTTCCGTCGCGCCGCCCCCTCAAGGCTGCGCCTTTGATGTGCTGACATCAACGCTGTAGCCTTCAGGAATGTTCGTCGTGACGGCCGACCAGCACGCCAGCAGGCGGCGCGGCGACAAGGTCCCGGATCTTCTCGAGCGACTCGCTCCCTGGGAGGAGGCGCACCGCGACGGCGTCGCGCTGCCCCTCGAGCGAACCGTCGGCGACGAGGTCCAGACGGTCCTCAGCACCGCCGAGGCGGCGCTCGACCTCGCCCTCCATCTCGTCCGCCTGCAGGACTGGGCCGTGGGGATCGGCGCCGGTGCCGTGCACGAGCCGCTCGCCGAGTCCTCCCGCGCCAGCTCGGGCCCCGCCTTCGTGCAGGCCCGCACCGCGGTCGAGCGGGCCCGTGGCCGCGGGGAGCCGATGCCCGTCGTCGTCGTCGGCGACCATCCAGAGGCGGCCGGCGACGCGTCTGCGCTCGTCCAGCTCCTCGCCGCCGTCGTCCGCCGGCGTTCCGCAGCGGGGTGGGAGGTCGCCGACCTGCTCGGCCCGGGGGTACGCCAGAAGGACGTCGCCGCCACGCTGGGGATATCCGAGCAGGCGGTCAGCCAACGGGTACGGTCGGCCCTGCTGGAGGAGGAGCGTCGGGTCCGCCCGCTGGCAGCCAGGCTCCTGCGCCGCGCCGCGGGGGAGAAGGAGGACGTGTGAGTTCCACCACCGCCACGGTGCTGATCGTGCTCGCGGTGCTCGCCGCGTCCGTCCTGGTCGGGCGCGTGCTCGTGTGGGCGGTGCTGAGCCGGGTCGAGCCTGGACCGGCCGTGCCCGGGGTGCTGCGCGGAGGCGCGTGGATCGGCATGCTCGAGCGGCTCGCCATCACCGGCTCCGTGCTGGTCAACTTCCCCGAGGCGGTCGCCGTCGTGCTGGCGGTCAAGGGGCTCGGCCGCTACCCGGAGCTGCGCGAGGCGCACCCGGACCGGCGCAGCCCGGCCGCCGAGCGGTTCATCATCGGCACGCTGGCCAGCTACTCCTGGGCGGGCCTGTGCGGCGTCGTCGGCATGCTGCTGCTCGGCACGGTATCCTGACGGGCGCCGAGCGGCCGGGTGACCAGATGCGTCAACGGGCCGCCGTTCCCCACACGAAATCGACATAGAGGACGGCCCACGCATGGCTTCGACCAACGACCTCAAGAACGGCATGGTGCTCGTGATCGACGGGCAGCTGTGGTCCGTCGTCGAGTTCCAGCACGTCAAGCCCGGCAAGGGCCCCGCCTTCGTCCGCACGAAGATCAAGAACGTGCTCTCCGGCAAGACGGTCGACAAGACCTTCAACGCCGGCGTCAAGGTCGAGACCGCCACCGTCGACCGCCGCGACATGCAGTACCTGTACCGCGACGGCGACGACTTCGTCTTCATGGACTCCGACACCTACGAGCAGATCCCGATCTCCGCGGAGACGGTCGGCGACGCGGCGAACTTCCTCATCGAGAACCAGGACACCGTCGTCGCCATGCACGAGGGACAGGTGCTCTTCGTCGAGCTGCCCGCGTCCGTCGTCATGGAGATCACGTACACGGAGCCCGGCCTCCAGGGCGACCGTTCCTCCGCCGGCACCAAGCCGGCCACCATCGCCACCGGCTACGAGATCCAGGTCCCCCTGTTCCTCGAAACCGGCACCAAGGTCAAGGTGGACACCCGCACGGGTGACTACCTCGGCCGCGTCAACTGATCCGTCACTGAGTCCGTCCGGCCGCGTCAGTCGCGCTCGCCAGGACCGAAGGCCGGCCGTCCCGGTGCGTCGATCGGCGTACCGGGCGCCGGCACAAGGCGGGCCGTGAGCAGCGGGACGGACAGGCAACCGCGTGGCGCGGGCGCCTCGCGAAGGCGGCCTCCGGCCGCGCTCCCGCAGCAGCTGCCGACGGTGCCGAACCGCCACCGCCACCGGCATCGGGTGCACTGTCCGCGTGCAGTGAGCCGAGACAGACAAGACACCGCTCCACCGGAAGACAGAGAAGAGGACCTCCCGTGGCCGCACGAACCAAGGCCCGCCGGCGGGCGCTGGACGTCCTGTTCGAGGCCGACCAGAAGGGCATCACGTCGGCTGACGCGATGCTCGCGCTGCTCGAGCAGCGGCTGCACGTCACGGTCGCCCAGGGCGCGTTCCCGCAGTACGCGGTCGAGATCGTCGAGGGGGTCGTCGCGCACCGCGACGAGATCGACGAGCTCCTGAGCACCTACTCGCAGGGCTGGACCCTGGACCGGATGCCCACGGTCGACCGCTGCATCTTGCGCCTGGGCGCGTGGGAACTGCTCCACAACGACGACGTCCCGGACGCCGTCGCGGTCGACGAGGCCGTCCACCTCGCGGCCGAGCTCTCCACCGACGACTCGCCCGCATTCGTCAACGGCCTGCTCGGCCGGCTCCTGGACCTCAAGCCGACCCTCTGACGGGCGCGGCCCGACGGCCGCCTCGACGTGCCGACGACCGACTCGACGTGCCGACGACCGACTCGACGTGCCGACGACCGACTCGACGTGCCGACGACCGACTCGACGTGCCGACGACCGCCCGAGGGGTGAGGATCCTCCTCATGACTGACGGCATCATCGACGGCGCCCAACCCCTTCTCGACGAGATCGCCTCCCGGCTCGGCGGTGACGGCAACGGCCAGGACGGCGGGGCAGGCGTGACCGTGGCCGTCGCAGAGTCGCTCACGGCCGGCAAGATCGCCTCTCACCTGGGCGCAGCCAAGGCCTCCTCCACGTGGTTCGCGGGCGGCGTCGTCGCCTACACGAACGAGACCAAGTACCACGTGCTGGGCGTCGACCCGGGGCCGGTCGTGACCGCCTCCTGCGCGGAGCAGATGGCCGACGGCGTGGCGGAGCTGCTGAGCGCCGACGTCGCCGTCGCGGTGACGGGGGTGGGCGGCCCCGGCCCCGAGGAGGGCAAGGATGCCGGCACCGTCTACCTCAGCGGCCGTGCCGGCTCCCGCAAGGTCACCGAGGAGCTCGGCCTCGAGGGCGACCCGGCCCAGGTGGTCGAGGAGACCACGCTCCACGCCCTCCGCATGCTCGTCACCCTCCTGCGCGAGAGCGACTGAGGGACGCGCGTCATCGCGTCCCGCCCCACAGAGCCGCGAGAGCGACTGAGGGACGCGTCACACCCCGTCCCACCAGGCGGTGGCGCCGCGGGGCCCGCCCACCGTGCGCGGTAGCATCGCCGCGTCCGACATCCTTTAAGGCCCGTCCCGTGAGGCGGGGAAGGAGGTCCTCGTGGCCAGCACGCCCACGAGCGCCGGCGCAGAGCGCGCGGTGCTCACCGACTCCGACATCTCCCGCTCCCTCGTCCGCATCGCGCACGAGATCCTGGAACGCAACCAGGGCGGCGAGGACGTCGTCCTCCTGGGAATCCCCACCCGCGGGGTGCCGCTCGCCGAGCGCATCGCCCGGCGGATCGGCGAGACGGAGGGAACGTCCGTCCCGGTCGGCTCCCTCGACATCACGATGTACCGGGACGACCTGCGTGGTCAGCCCACCCGCACCCTCGGCCGCACCACCGTCCCGGACGGCGGCATCGACGACAAGGTCGTGGTCCTCGTCGACGACGTCCTGTACTCGGGCCGCACGATCCGCGCCGCCCTGGACGCGCTCAACGACCTGGGGCGGCCCGCCGCCGTCCAGCTCGCCGTGCTCGTCGACCGCGGTCACCGCCAGCTCCCCATCCGCGCCGACTTCGTCGGCAAGAACCTGCCGACGGCGCGCGCCGAGCGGGTGCGGGTCCAGCTCGCCGAGACCGACGACGGACGTCCCGACGCCGTGACGATCTCCACCCCGGCGGCCGGCCCGGCGGCGGGGCGGACCGCACGATGAGGCATCTGCTCTCCGCCGCGGACCTCACCCTCGACGAGGCGGTCGGCGTGCTCGACACCGCCGAGGCCATGGCGGCCACCCAGCACCGCATGATCAAGAAGCTCCCGACGCTGCGCGGGCGCACCGTGGTCAACCTCTTCTTCGAGGACTCCACCCGCACCCGGATCTCGTTCGAGGCCGCGGCCAAGCGCCTGAGCGCGGACGTCATCAACTTCTCCGCCAAGGGCTCGTCGGTCTCCAAGGGCGAGTCCCTCAAGGACACCGCGCTGACGCTCCAGGCGATGGGCGTCGACGGGGTGGTCATCCGCCACCACGACTCCGGGGCGCCGCACCGGCTCGCCCACTCTGGCTGGATCGACGTGCCCGTCCTCAACGCCGGTGACGGCACGCACCAGCACCCGACCCAGGCTCTGCTCGACGCCTTCACCATGCGTCGCCACCTCACCACGGGCGGCGACGCGCCCGCGCCGGAGGGCTCCTCCCTCGAGGGCGCGTCCGTGGTCATCGTCGGCGACGTCCTGCACTCACGGGTCGCCCGTTCCGACGTGCAGCTGCTGCACACCCTCGGCGCGAAGGTCACGCTCGTCGCGCCACCGACCCTGCTGCCCGTCGGCATGGAGTCCTGGCCGTGCACGGTGAGCTACGACCTCGACGCCGCGCTCGACGAGGCGCGCCCGGACGCCGTGATGATGCTGCGGGTCCAGCGTGAGCGGATGTCCTCGGCGGGCGGCGGGTTCTTCCCGTCCCCGCAGGAGTACCACCGCCTCTACGGGCTCGACGGCGCCCGGCTCGCCCGGCTGCCGGAGCGGGCGATCGTCATGCACCCCGGACCCATGAACCGCGGCCTGGAGATCAGTGCCGAGGCCGCCGACTCCTCACGCTCCACCATCGTCCAGCAGGTCGCCAACGGCGTCTCCGTGCGCATGGCCGTGCTCTACCTGCTCCTCGCCGGCGGCGAGGAGACCCCCGGAGGGATCTCATGACCGACTACCTCGTCCGCTCCGCCAGACCCCTCGGGGGAGAGGCGACCGACCTGCTGCTGCGCGACGGCGTCATCGCCGCCACGGGCGCCGACGCAGCCCGCGAGGCCGGCTCCGCCGTCGTCGTCGACGCCGACGGGCTGGTCGCCCTGCCCGGTCTCGTCGACCTGCACACCCACCTGCGCGAGCCGGGCCGCGAGGACGCCGAGACCGTCTTCACCGGCACCCGGGCGGCCGCGGCCGGCGGCTTCACCGCCGTGCACGCCATGGCCAACACGACGCCGGTCGCGGACACCGCGGGCGTCGTCGAGCAGGTGTGGAACCTCGGCCGCGAGGCGGGCTGGGTCGACGTCCACCCCGTGGGTGCCGTCTCCGTCGGCCTCGCCGGCGAGATGCTCGCCGAGCTCGGCGCCATGGCCACCTCGGCCGCCCGCGTCCGGGTCTTCTCCGACGACGGGAAGTGCGTCGCCGACCCCGTCCTGATGCGCCGGGCCCTGGAGTACGTCAAGGCCTTCGACGGCGTCGTCGCCCAGCACGCCCAGGAGCCTCGCCTCACCGAGGGCGCCCAGATGCACGAGGGCGCGGTCTCCGCCGAGCTCGGCCTCACCGGCTGGCCCGCCGTGGCGGAGGAGTCGATCATCGCCCGCGACGTGCTCCTCGCCGAGCACGTCGGCTCGCGCCTGCACGTGTGCCACCTCTCCACCGCCGGCAGCGTGGACATCGTCCGGTGGGCGAAGTCGCGGGGGATCGACGTCACCGCCGAGGTGACCCCCCACCACCTCATCCTCACCGACGAGCTCGCCCGCTCCTACGACCCGCGCTACAAGGTGAACCCGCCGCTGCGCACGGCGGAGGACGTCGAGGCGGTGCGCGCGGGGCTCGAGGACGGCACCATCGACATCGTCGCCACCGACCACGCCCCGCACCCCGTCGAGGACAAGGACTGCGAGTGGCCCGCGGGGGCGTTCGGCATGACGGGCCTGGAGACGGCGCTGCCCGTGGTCATCGAGACGATGGTCGAGACCGGGCGCCTCACCTGGGCGGACGTCGCGCGGGTCATGTCGACGGCGCCCGCCCGGATCGGACGGGTCAGCGACCAGGGCAGGCCGCTCACGGTGGGGGAGCCGGCCAACCTCACCCTCGTCGACCCGTCGGTGCGCCGGGTCGTCGACCCGGCCGCACAGCTGACCCGCAGCACCAACAGCCCCTTCGCCGGCACAGAGCTGCCCGGCCGTGTCATGGCCACGTTCCTGCGGGGACGGGCCACCGTGCTCGACGGCGCCCCCGTGGCGCGAGAGGAGGTGGGCGCGTGAGTGCCTCCACCAACGAACCAGGCCTTCCCGTCACGTCCGGCGTCTCCGCCGGAGCGGTCGCCGGCGCGTCCGCCCGCGCCGGAACCGGTACGTCCGTCGGCGCCACCACGCAGGCGCCCCGCCGGCCCGCTGCCCCCCGCGGCGCGGTCCGCCAGCCGGCGCTCATCGTGCTCGAGGACGGCTTCGTCCTGCGCGGCAGCGCCTACGCGGCGACGGGCCGCACCGTCGGCGAGATCGTCTTCTCCACCGGTATGACCGGCTACCAGGAGACCCTGACCGACCCCTCCTACCACCGGCAGATCGTGGTCATGACGGCCCCGCACGTCGGCAACACCGGTGTCAACGACGAGGACCCGGAGTCCTCCCGCATCTGGGTGGCCGGGTACGTCGTCCGCGACGCCGCCCGCCGCGCCTCGAACTGGCGCTCGGTGCGGGAGCTGGAGGACGAGCTGGCCGACCAGGGAGTCGTCGGCATCTGCGACGTCGACACCCGGGCACTCACCCGCCACCTGCGCGAGCGCGGGGTCATGCGCGCCGGCATCTTCTCCGGCGACGCGCTGCCCGCCGGCGCGGCCAACCTCGGCGACCAGGCCGTGGAGGTGCTCCTCGACGTCGTCCGCGAGTCCCCGCACATGACCGGCGCCGACCTCGCCCGCGAGGTCAGCACCGACGAGGCGTACGTCGTCGAGCCGACCGGGGAGTTCGCCGGGAAGGAGCCGGTCGCCACCGTCGTGGCCGTCGACCTCGGCATCAAGGCCCGCACGCCCGAGCAGCTCGCGGCCCGCGGCGTCCGGGTGCACGTCGTCCCGCAGTCCTCGTCGCTCTCGGACGTCCTCGCCCTCGAGCCCGACGGCGTGTTCTTCTCCAACGGCCCGGGCGACCCCGGCGCCGCGACCCACGAGGTCGAGCTGCTGCGCGGCGTCCTGGATGCCAGGCTGCCGTTCTTCGGCATCTGCTTCGGCAACCAGCTGCTCGGCCGGGCGCTCGGGTACGGCACCTACAAGCTGGCCTACGGCCACCGCGGGGTCAACCAGCCCATCCTCGACCGCACCACCGGCAAGGTGGAGATCACCGCGCACAACCACGGCTTCGCCGTCGACGCCCCGATCGACGCCCCGTCCGTCGCCCCCTACGACGGCGGACGCTACGGCCGCGTCGAGGTCTCCCACGTCAACCTCAACGACCAGGTCGTCGAGGGCCTGCGCGCGCTCGACGTCCCCGCGTTCTCCGTCCAGTACCACCCGGAGGCCGCCTCCGGGCCGCACGACGCCGAGCACCTCTTCGACCGGTTCGTGAGGCTCATGCGCGAACGCACCACCACCACGGAAGGCGAGGCCCGCTGATGCCGCGGCGCACAGACATCTCATCCGTCATGGTGATCGGCTCCGGGCCGATCGTCATCGGCCAGGCGGCCGAGTTCGACTACTCCGGCACCCAGGCCGTGCGCGTCCTGCGCGAGGAGGGCCTGCGGGTCATCCTCGTCAACTCCAACCCGGCGACGATCATGACGGACCCGGAGCTGGCCGACGCCACCTACGTCGAGCCGATCACCCCCGAGGCCGTCGCCACGATCATCGCCAAGGAGCGCCCGGACGCCCTCCTGCCGACGCTCGGCGGCCAGACCGCGCTGAACACCGCGATCGCGCTGGCGGAGAACGGCGTGCTCGAGGAGTACGGCGTCGAGCTCATCGGCGCCTCCATCGACGCCATCCACCTGGCGGAGGACCGCGAGAAGTTCAAGGGCGTCGTCGAGCGCTGCGGCGCCGAGTCCGCCCGCTCCGCGATCGCGCACTCCCTGGAGGAGTGCCACGAGATCGCCGCCGAGCTGGGCTACCCGCTGGTCGTGCGCCCGTCGTTCACCATGGGCGGGCTGGGCTCCGGCTTCGCGCACACCCCCGAGGACCTCGACCGCATCGCCGGGGCGGGGCTGCACTACTCGCCCACCACGGAGGTGCTCCTGGAGGAGTCGATCCTCGGGTGGAAGGAGTACGAGCTCGAGCTCATGCGCGACAAGGCGGACAACGTCGTCGTGGTCTGCTCCATCGAGAACGTCGACCCCGTCGGCGTCCACACCGGTGACTCCATCACCGTCGCGCCGGCCCTGACGCTCACCGACCGCGAGTACCAGAAGCTGCGCGACGTCGGCATCGCGATCATCCGCGAGGTCGGCGTCGACACGGGCGGCTGCAACGTCCAGTTCGCCGTCGACCCGGCCACCGGGCGGGTCATCGTCATCGAGATGAACCCGCGCGTCTCGCGCTCCTCGGCGCTGGCGTCGAAGGCGACCGGCTTCCCGATCGCGAAGATCGCGGCCCGTCTCGCCGTCGGGTACACCCTCGACGAGATCCCCAACGACATCACGGGCTCGACCCCGGCGAGCTTCGAGCCGACGCTCGACTACGTCGTCGTGAAGGTCCCGCGGTTCGCGTTCGAGAAGTTCCCCGCCGCGGACCCCACGCTGACGACCACGATGAAGTCCGTGGGCGAGGCCATGGCGCTCGGCCGCAACTTCACCGAGGCGCTGCAGAAGGCCATGCGCTCGATCGACAAGAAGGGCATGACGTTCCACTGGGAGGGCCCGGCGCCGGACGCGGAGCAGACGAGGGCGCTCGTCGAGGCCGCGCGGACGCCGACCGAGGACCGCCTCGTGCAGGTCCAGCAGGCGCTGCGCGGCGGGGCGACCGTGGAGGAGCTCTTCGAGGCGACGGCGATCGACCCGTGGTTCCTCGACCAGCTTCTCCTTCTCGAGGAGGTCGCCGGCGAGGTCCGCACCGCCCCCGCGCTCACGCCGGAGGTGCTGCGCCTGGCCAAGCGGCACGGGTTCTCCGACCTGCAGATCGGGCGCCTGCGCGACCTGGGCGAGGAGGTCGTCCGCGAGGTGCGCCACGCCTACGGCCTGCGCCCGGTCTACAAGACGGTCGACACCTGCGCCGCGGAGTTCGCCGCGCGCACGCCGTACCACTACTCCGCCTACGACCTCGAGACCGAGGTCGCGCCGCGTGAGCGCGAGGCCGTGATCATCCTGGGCTCGGGCCCGAACCGGATCGGCCAGGGCATCGAGTTCGACTACTCCTGCGTGCACGCCACGATGGCGCTGGCCGAGAAGTACGAGACGGTCATGGTCAACTGCAACCCGGAGACGGTCTCGACCGACTACGACATCTCCGACCGGCTCTACTTCGAGCCGCTGACCTTCGAGGACGTCCTCGAGGTCTACCACGCCGAGCTCGCGGCCGGACCCGTGGCCGGCATGGTGGTCCAGCTCGGCGGGCAGACCCCGCTGTCCCTGGCCCAGCGCCTCGCCGACGCCGGGGTGCCCATCCTCGGCACCTCGCCGGCCTCCATCGACCTGGCGGAGGACCGCGGCGCCTTCGGTGCCGTCCTGGGCCGCGCCGGCCTCCCGGCGCCCGCGTTCGGGACCGCCACGTCCGACGAGCAGGCGCTCGAGGTCGCGGAGGACATCGGCTACCCCGTCCTCGTCCGGCCGAGCTACGTGCTCGGCGGGCGGGGCATGGAGATTGTCTACGACGAGCCGGGCCTGCGCGACTACCTCGCCCGCACGTCCGACGGCGGCGGGTGGGAGGCGTCGCGCCGCAGCGCCCCGCTGCTGCTCGACCGCTTCCTCGACGACGCCATCGAGATCGACGTCGACGCCCTCTACGACGGCACCGAGCTCTTCCTCGGCGGTGTCATGGAGCACATCGAGGAGGCGGGCATCCACTCCGGCGACTCGGCCTGCGTGCTGCCGCCGGTGACCCTGTCGGCCACCGAGCTGGACCGGATCCGCCGCTCCACCCTGGCCATCGCCGAGGGCGTGGGCGTGCGCGGGCTCCTCAACATCCAGTTCGCGCTCGTCTCGGACGTGCTGTACGTCATCGAGGCCAACCCACGGGCCTCCCGGACGGTCCCGTTCGTGGCCAAGGCCACCGGGGTGCCGCTGGCCAAGGCGGCCTCGCTCGTCATGGCCGGCGAGTCGATCGCCTCCCTGCGCGAGCGGGGCGTGCTGCCCGAGCAGGACGGCGGCGTCCTCGACCTCGACGCCCCGATGGCGGTCAAGGAGGCCGTGCTGCCGTTCAAGCGCTTCGCCACGGGCAACGGGTCGGTGGTCGACACGCTGCTCGGCCCCGAGATGCGCTCCACCGGCGAGGTCATGGGCTTCGACGTCGACTTCCCGACGGCGTTCGCGAAGTCCCAGTCCGCCGCCTACGGGGGTCTGCCCACCACGGGCCGCGTGTTCGTCTCGGTCGCCGACCGGGACAAGCGCTCGATCATCTTCCCGGTGACGCGGCTGGTCGAGATGGGCTTCGAAGTGCTCGCCACCGAGGGCACCGCCGGGGTGCTGCGCCGCTACGGGATCCGTCCGACGCTCGTGCGCAAGGCGTCCCAGGGGCGCGGCCCGGAGGGTGAGCCGACCATCATCGACCTCATCTCCGACGGTGCGATCGACATGGTCGTCAACACGCCGAGCGGCCAGGGCGCCCGCGCGGACGGGTACGAGATCCGGGCCGCGACGACCGCCGCGGACAAGCCGATCATCACCACCGTGCAGGAGTTCGGCGCGGCGGTGCAGGCCATCGAGGTCGTCAAGGCCGGCCCGTTCGCCGTCCGCAGCCTGCAGGCGCACGACGCCGACCGTGCCGCGCGCCTCGACCTCTCGGCCGTGGGGGTGGGATGACGGACAACGGGGCATCCGCACCCGTCGAGCGCCCGGCGGTCGTGGGGCAACCGCCAGCCGCGGAGCCTCGGGAGCTCGGTACCGGCCCCGCGTCGACCCTCCCGTTCGGCGACCGCCTCGCCGACGCCATGGAGGCCCACGGCCCCGTGTGCGTCGGCATCGATCCCCATCCCGGCCTGCTGGAGGCGTGGGGTCTCCCTGACGACGCGTCGGGCCTGCGCTCCTTCGGCCTGCGGGTCGTCGAGGAGCTGGGTGGCCGCGTGGCCGCGCTCAAACCCCAGTCGGCGTTCTTCGAGCGGCACGGGTCGGCCGGCGTCGCGGTGCTCGAGGACGTGCTGGCGGCCGTCCGGGCCGCCGGCACCCTGACGATCCTGGACGTCAAGCGCGGGGACATCGGCTCGACGATGTCCGGCTACGCCGAGGCGTACCTCGGTGACGGTCCGCTCGCCGCGGACTCCGTCACCCTCTCGCCCTACCTCGGCTTCGGCTCGCTCCGGCCCGCCCTCGACCTCGCACGGCAGAACGGGCGCGGCGTCTTCGTCCTGGCGCTGACGTCGAACCCGGAGGGCTCGTCCGTCCAGCACGCCCGGACGGCGGGCGGGACGGTCGCCGGCGACATCGCTGCCGGCGCCGCGGCGGAGAACACGTCGCTCCCGCACCGGCGACTCGGCTCGGTCGGGCTCGTCGTCGGCGCGACGGTGGGCACCGCCGTCGCCGACCTCGGCCTGGACCTCGCCGCGGTGCGCGGGCCGCTTCTGGCGCCGGGCGTGGGGGCGCAGGGAGCGGGGGCCGCGGAGCTCGCCGAGGTCTTCGGCGCGGCGCGGGAACAGGTGCTGGCGAGCACCTCGCGAGGCGTGCTCGGCTCCGGCCCGGGCGGGCTCACGGGCGCCCTCGCCCGTGCCGTGGAGGACGCCCGGCAGGCGCTCGGCCGCTGAGCCGGAGCACCGCGGTCGCCGACCGGTCCGTGGGGACGGGCGGGCCACCGTGACCCGCCCGTCCGCCGTCGGCCCCGGGCCGCCCGGAGCGGTGACCTGCAGGTCCACCCGGGACGGCCCGCCGTTGCCCGTCGTCCGGGGGACCGCTAACGTCCTGACATCGCACCATCCGTGAGCTGACGAGGTGACCGATCGTGGCACTGCCGCCGTTGACCCCCGAGCAACGAGCCGACGCCCTGGCGAAGGCCGCCGCCGCCCGAGCGACCCGTGCCGAGGTGAAGAACAAGCTCAAGTACTCGCAGGTCACGCTCTCGGAGGTCCTCGAGGCGGCGAAGCAGGACGAGGCGCTCAGCAAGCTGAAGGTCGTCTCTTTGCTGGAGTCGCTGCCCGGTGTGGGAAAGGCCACCGCGCGCTCGCTCATGGCCGAGATCGGCATCTCCGAGGCGCGACGCGTGCGCGGGCTGGGGCCGCACCAGAGCGCGGCCCTCGTCGAGCGGTTCGGCTGAGCGACCCCAGATTCTTCGACGCGGCCGCACCGTACCGTCGTCCCAGGCGAACCGTCGCTGCCTTCGGCGGTGACGCACCGCTGTCGTCCCAGGTGAACCGCCGCTGCGTTCGGCGGTGACGCACCGCCGTCCTCCCGGGTGAATTGCCGCTGCCTTCCGCGGTGATGCACCGCCCGTCGTCCCCGGTGAAGCGCCGCCGCCGTGAGCACCGGCACAGCAGGTCGTCAGCCCACCGGCGCGACCTCGGTCACCTTTCTCGGAGCCCCTTCGGAGCCCGCTCCGCGACCTGGCAGGATGGCGGAATGACCGACGCCGTACCCCCGCTCGAGACGTCCCACGCCCGCCTGACCGTCCTGTCCGGACCGACGGCCGTGGGCAAGGGGACCATCATGGCGGAGATGCGGCGCCGCGCCCCTGACGTCTGGATCTCGGTGTCGGCGACCACGCGGGCCCCGCGCCCCGGTGAGATCGACGGGGTCCACTACTTCTTTCTCACGTCGGAGCGCTTCGACGAGCTCGTCAGCACCGGCCAGATGCTCGAGTGGGCCGTGGTCCACGGGCGCAACCGCTACGGCACCCCCCGCGGACCCGTCGAGCGTGAGCTCGCCGCCGGCCGGCCGGTGTTCCTCGAGCTGGACCTCCAGGGCGCCCGCCAGGTCCGCGAGGCGATGCCCGACGCCCGGTTCGTCTTTCTCGCCCCGCCGTCGTGGGAGGAGCTCGTGCGCCGCCTGACCGGGCGCGGCACGGAAGGCCCCGAGGAGCGCGAGCGTCGCCTCAGCACCGCGCGGGAGGAGCTGGCCGCCGTCGGCGAGTTCGACCACGTCATCGTCAACGACGACGTGGGACGCGCCACGGACGAGCTCCTCACCCTCATGGGCGTGGCGGAACGGGTAGAGTAGGGCGCTGTATGTGTGCGGGTCGTCCGTCGCGCCGTCCCGGCCACCCACGAACCCGCAGAAATCGAACCTGGAGAGGGTCACCCATGTACGGAACCGTCGCCGCCCCCGAGGGCATCACCGACCCGCCGATCGACGAGCTGCTCGACAAGGTCGACTCCAAGTACGCCCTGGTGATCTACGCCGCCAAGCGCGCGCGCCAGATCAACACGTACAACGCGCAGCTGCAGGAGGGCCTGCTGGAGTTCGTCGGCCCGCTCGTCCCGGCCGCGCAGGAGGACAAGCCGCTGTCCATCGCCATGCGCGAGGTCAACGAGGGCATGCTGACCCTCACCCGCATCGAGGAGTGAGCACCCGCCTCGTCGCCGGCGCCGCCCGCGCCGCTGACTGAGGCACAATCGCTCGCATGAGCAGCACACACGGACGCGCCGCCACGACCACGTCGGGCGGCGCGTTGCGCATCGTCCTGGGAGTCACGGGCGGCATCGCCGCCTACAAGGCCGCCCTCGTCCTCCGGCTGCTCAAGGAGGCCGGGCACCGCGTCCGCGTCGTCCCGACCGAGTCGGCGCTGAGGATGGTCGGCCGCCCGACGTGGGAGGCCCTGTCGGGTGAGCCCGTCCGCACGTCCGTCTTCGACGACGCCGAGCACGTCGACCACGTCGCCCTGGGACGCGGCGCAGACCTTGTGATCGTCGCCCCGGCGACGGCGAACCTGCTCGCCAAGGCGGCCACCGGCCTGGCCGACGACCTGCTCTCCACGACGCTGCTCACCGTGACGTGCCCGGTGCTGCTCGCCCCGGCCATGCACACCGAGATGTGGCTGCACCCCGCGACGCAGGCGAACGTCGCCACCCTGCGCGGGCGCGGCGTGCACGTCCTCGACCCCGACTCCGGCCGCCTCACCGGCGCCGACTCCGGCCCCGGCCGCCTGCCCGAGCCGGCCGCGATCGTCGCCGCGGCCCTCGCCCTCCTGGACGACGACGTCACGGGGCAGGACCTCGCCGGCCGCTCCGTCGTCGTCTCGGCCGGCGGCACCCGCGAGCCGCTCGACCCGGTGCGCTTCCTGGGCAACCGGTCCTCCGGCCGCCAGGGCGTCGCCCTGGCCCACGCCGCGGCCCGCCGGGGCGCCACCGTCACCCTCGTGGCCGCCAACGTCGACGACGCGCTCCTGCCGGACCACCCGGCCGTCGACGTGCGGCAGGTGGAGACCACGCTGGAGCTGCGCGACGCGGTCCGCGAGGCCGGGTCCGCTGCCGACGTCGTCGTCATGGCGGCCGCCGTCGCCGACTTCCGTCCGGCCACGACGACGACGCACAAGATCAAGAAGACCTCGTCCGGTCCCGCGCCGATCGAGCTGGAGACGAACCCCGACATCCTCGCCGAGCTCGCCGCCGACCGGCTCCGTGACGGGCAGGTCGTCGTCGGCTTCGCCGCCGAGACCGGCGACGAGACGGGCGACGTGCTCACCCACGGGCGGGCGAAGGCGCGCCGCAAGGGCGCCGACCTGCTCGCCGTCAACGAGGTCGGCGTCGGCCGCGGCTTCGGCGACGTCCCGAACGAGGTGACGATCCTCGACGCCGAGGGCTCCGTCGTCGGGCGGGGGAGCGGCAGCAAGGACGACGTCGCGGACGCGGTCTGGGACGCCGTCGCGGCCCGCCTGCGCGCTGCCACTACGATCGAGCGGTGACTTCTCTGCGTCAGTTCACGTCCGAGTCGGTGACCGAGGGGCATCCGGACAAGGTGTGTGACCGGATCTCGGACACCATTCTGGACGCGATCCTGGAGCAGGATCCGCTGGCCCGGGTGGCGGTGGAGACGGTGGTGACCACGGGTCTGGTGCACGTGGTGGGTGAGGTGACCACGGACGCGTACGTGGAGATCCCGCAGATCGTGCGGGACGAGGTGCGCCGGATCGGGTACACGTCCTCGGCGATCGGGTTCGACGGGTCCTCGTGCGGGGTGTCGGTCTCGATCGGGCAGCAGTCGGCGGACATCTCGGCGGGGGTGTCGAAGTCGTTGGAGGGCCGCACCGGCGTCGGGGTGTTCGACGAGCTGGACGTCCAGGGGGCGGGGGACCAGGGGCTGATGTTCGGGTACGCGTGCGACGACACGCCCGAGCTGATGCCGTTGCCGATCTTCCTCGCGCACCGCCTGGCGGAGCGGCTGGCGCTGGTGCGCAAGGAGGGGCTGGTGGCGGGGCTGCGTCCGGACGGCAAGACGCAGGTGACGATCGGGTATGACGGGGACCGGGCGGTGTCGTTGGACACGGTGGTGGTCTCCTCCCAGCACGATGAGTGGGTGCGCCAGGACCTGCTGGCGGTGGCGGTGGACCGGCACGTGGTCTCCCCGGTGCTGCAGGCGGCGGGGCTGGACCTGGACACGGCGGGTTATGACCTGCTGGTGAACCCGACGGGGCAGTTCGTCATCGGGGGCCCGATGGGGGACGCGGGGCTGACGGGGCGGAAGATCATCGTGGACACATACGGGGGGATGTCGCGCCACGGGGGTGGGGCGTTCTCGGGGAAGGACCCCTCGAAGGTGGACCGGTCGGCGTCGTACGCGATGCGGTGGGTGGCGAAGAACGTGGTCGCGGCGGGGCTGGCGCGCCGGTGCGAGGTGCAGGTGGCGTACGCGATCGGGCGGGCGCACCCGGTGGGGCTGTTCGTGGAGACGTTCGGCACGGAGACGGTGCCGGTGGAGCGGATCGTCGCGGCGGTGCGGGAGGTCTTCGACCTGCGACCGGCCGCGATCGTGCGGGACCTGGACCTGCTGCGCCCGATCTACCGGCACACCTCGGCCTACGGTCACTTCGGCCGGGAGCTGCCCGAGTTCACCTGGGAGCGCACCGACCGGGTCGAGGACCTGCGCACCGCCATCGGCTGACGGTCTGACGCTGGGAGCTCGCCTGTCCGACCGCTGGGTGATCGCCGGTCTGTCCCGTCGGGTGCTCGCCTGTCCGACCGCTGGGTGATCGCCGGTCTGTCCCGTCGGGTGCTCGCCCGTCCGACGGCTGGGTGGTCGCCGGTCTGTCCCGTCGGGTGCTCGCCCGTCCGACGGCTGGGTGGTCGCCGGTCTGTCCCGTCGGGTGCTCGCCGTTCGCAGTGGTGCCCGTCTCGGCACTCGTCGCGGGCCGGCTCGCCGATCCTGGAGCCCGCGCCTTCCTCCCGCCGTGCGGCCATCGGCCCGGGACCTCCCGCAGGGGCGTGACGGCGTGTCTGCAGTCCGTGATGGAATCGGTTCATGATCACCTCGAGCGGCGCCCGTCCCGAGCAGGGGTCGCTCCTGGACCTCCCGGCGCCTACCGCGACGCCGGTGGACGGCAACGGCGTCGAGAATCCTGTCGCTCGCGTGGTGGTCGACGTGCCGCTGCCGCACCTCGACCATCCTTTCGACTACCTCGTCCCTCCGGAGCTCGACGACAACGCAGTCCCGGGTGCGCGCGTGCAGGTTCGTTTCGCCGGGCAGGACCGGCCGGCGTACGTCGTCGAGCGTCGGGCCGAGACCGACCATCGCGGCACTCTGGCCCCGCTGCGCCGTGCTGCCTCCCCGGTCCCGGTGCTGTCACCCGCGGTGCTGCGGCTGTGCCGGGCAGTGGCGGACCGCTACGCCGGGACCCTCATGGACGTCGTGCGTCTTGCCGTGCCGCCACGCCATGCCACGACTGAGAAGTCGGTCCTCGAGAAGCGCGCCACGGGCCTCGCTGTGCCGGCTGCGGTGCCCGCCCCGGTCGGCGACGCCTGGGCGTGCTACACCGGGGGGCCTGCCTTCCTGCGGCACCTCGCCGCGGGGGAGAGCCCCCGTGCCGTCTGGTCTGCGCTGCCGGCACAGGCTGCCTCTACCGGGTCGTCAGGGGAGAAGCCAGTCGTGCGCCGCTCGGGCCGCGAGGAGGCACGGTCCGCCGATCGTCAGCCGGCGCCCGTTCCCACCGTGCCGTCGGGCGACGGTCGTGAAGCCCCGCCTCGTGATGGCCTATCGTCAGGCACCGGCCCTGAGGCTCGCTCTGGTGCCAGGGAGGCCTCAGGCACAGGTCCTGCGGCTGTCTCCGGTGGCGGCGAGGCGTCAGGCACAGGTCCTGCGGCTGCCTCCGGTGGCGGCGAGGCGTCAGGCACAGGTCCTGAGGCTTCCTCTGGTGCCAGCGAGGCGTCCGCCGCCGCTCCATCGGTATCAACTCAGGGCGAGGCGCCTGCGTCCGGCCCGGTCCTCCCAACCGGCGTGAGGGATACGTCGGTAGACGCCCGCGAGGCCTCCTCGGTCCCCAGGCCCGCTCCCTGGCCCGCCACCATCGCTGAGGCGGCACAAGCGACGCTCGCCTCGGGTCGGGGCGTCCTGATCGTCCTGCCGACGAACCGGCAGGTGGACGACGTCGTCGCTGCACTCAAGGATGCGCTGCCGGGCGAACCCGTCGCACGGCTCGTCGCGGACGACGGTCCAGCCCGCCGGTACCGCGCCTTCCTGAGGGTGCTGCTGGGTGACGTCCGTGTGGTGGTGGGCACGCGCGCCGCCGCGTTCGCGCCCGTAGCCAACCTTGGCCTCGCCGTCGTCTTCGACGACGGGGACGACCGCCTGGAGGAGCCTCGCGCGCCCTATCCCCACACCCGCCAGGTACTTGCCCTGCGCGCCGACCTCGAGGAGGCCGCCCTGCTCGTCGGCGGCTTCGCGCGCACCGTGGAGGCGCAGCTCCTCGTCGAGCAGGGGTGGGCCCACCCGGTGCAGGCACCGCGAACTGTCGTCCGCGCGGCGGCCCCCCGTGTGCTTGCACCGTCCGACGTCGACCTCGCCCGCGAAGGGCCGGCGGCCGCGGCACGGATCCCTCCTCCCGCCTGGGAGGTTGCCCGCTCGGCGTTGGAGCGTGGCCCCGTGCTGGTCCAGGTGGCCCGCGCCGGGTACCTGCCGGTCGTGGCCTGTGCACGCTGTCGGGAGCCCGCTCGCTGCGCCGCCTGCCACGGCCCCCTGCGACTCGACCGTCCAGGGGTCGCCCCGACGTGCTCCTGGTGCGGGCGTCACGCCACCAACTGGCACTGCCCGACGTGCGGCCACGGGGCACTGCGCGCCGCACGCGTCGGCTCATCACGCACGGCCGAGGAGCTCGGCAGGGCGTTCCCGTCCGTACCGGTCGTCGTCTCCGGCGCGAGCGGCAGCCACGGCGTCGTCGAGACTGTCGACGACAGGCCGCGGGTCGTTGTCGCCACGCCCGGCGCCGAGCCGACGGCGGCCGGTGGGTACGCCGCGGCCCTCATCCTCGACGCGGCGGCGACGACTTCTCGACCCGAACTGTGGGCATCTGCGGAGGCGCTCCGCCGATGGTTCGGGGCGGCGGCCCTCGTCCGGGGTGCGGCGGACGGAGGAACGGTGATGCTCCTGGGCCGTCCCGCCCCGATACCGGCGCAGGCGCTGGTCAGGTGGGACCCTGCGGGCTTCGCGACCCGTGAGCTGGGGGAGCGCAGCGAGCTCGCCTTCCCGCCCGCCGTACGGATGGCCTCGCTGCAGGGGAGCCCGCGGGCCGTGCGGTCGTTGCTCGACCATCTCGATCGTTTCGAGGGACTCGAACTGTTGGGGCCGGTCGAGGCGGAGGACGGTGAGGTCCGCGCGTTGCTGCGCACCCCCCGCCGGTCCGGTGCCGAGCTCGCCAGGCGGCTCGCGCAGGCCTCAGCCGTGCGCAGCGCCCGCAAGGAGGAGGGGTCTGTGCGCATCCAGGTGGACCCGCCGGACCTCTGGTGACCTGTGCCCATCACCGCCTGTTGATCGGTGCGACGACGACCTCGTGTGCAAGATGGGGGAGTGATGACTTCCTCAGGGGCCGCTGAACCTTCGAACCTGGAGATGCACCGAGCCGACTCCGGCACGGTCGTCGCCTACGACACGGTCGTTTTCGACCTCGGCCGGGTGCTGGTGGGCTGGGAGCCTTATCTCGCCCTGGCGGACAGGATGACCCGGGACGAGTGGGAGACCTTCTCGGCGGCCGTCGACTTCCCGGCTGTGAACCACGCGATGGACGCCGGTCTGCCGCACGCCGACGCCATCGCGCGTGTGGAGGCGAGCCACCCCGAGCACGCGGCGACCCTCGCTCGCTACTGCAGCAACTTCGCCGCCACGCTGACCGGGCCCGTCGACGGGACGACCGAGATCGTCGGGGAGCTCGCGAGCGCCGGGACCCGGCTCGTCGGTCTGACCAACTGGTCGGCCGAGACCTTCCACCATGCGGCCGTGTCGTCACCGGTGATCGAGCGCCTGGAGGGCGTGGTGGTGTCTGGGCGTGAGGGCGTCGTCAAGCCGGACCCCGCGATCTTCCGGATCCTCGTCGACCGTCACGGGCTCCGGCCGGAGGCGACGGTGTTCGTCGACGACTCTCCGGCGAACGTGGCGGGCGCTGAAGCAATCGGCATCCGCGGACTCGTCTTCACCGACGCGGCACAGCTGCGTGCCGACCTTGTCGAGCTCGGCCTCCTGCCCGGTGACGGTGCGCCGGCTCGTCAGAACGGTGGCTCGGCCGACTGAGCCGGCAGGTCTCCGTCGTTCCACAACGGCTCGTGGTGTGACCGCCCGGCCGGGACACTTGCTCGCGGACGCTGTGGCTGCTGGGGCTCGAGTTTGGCTGTCCCGGTGTCTGGCGGCAGCGACGTGCTCTGGACCGCCGAAGACGCGGCTGGGCAGGACGCCCCCGGCACGGCCGACGAGCCTGGCGGGGATGACGTCCCCGGCACGGCTGACGAACCTGGCGGGGATGACGTCCCCGGCACGGCTGAAGAGCCGGGCGGGGACAAGGATCCCGGCGGATCCGACGAACCGGTCGGTGAAGCAGCTCGTGGTCCGGCGGGGCGCATGTCCGGCAACTCCGGGCTGGTCGCGCCCTCGCTCGCACCCACCGTGTTCCAGGCGGCAACAAGTTCCGCGGCGCCAGGAGGCGGCGAGGGTGATCGCCTTTCCTTGTCCGCCGCGGCTTTGCGCGGCCCGCGTGGCGGACGACGTCGTGTCCCGATCAGCGAGCCGTCAGCACGGTAGAAGGCGAAGCCGTCGGTGAGGGGGACGAGCCTCACGTTGTCGTTGTGGACGACGTGGTGGTGGTAGGTGCACAACGTAGCCGCGTTCCCCACCGACGTCGGACCACCACGGGAGTACCAGACGATGTGGTGAACCTCTGACCAGGCCGCCCGGATCGTGCAACCAGGCCAGACGCACGTCCGGTCGCGGGTGGTGACGGCTCGGCGGAGCTCACGGGTGTAGGTCCGCTGGGTCAGGCCGACATCCAGCGGAACTGACTCGGCCGTCATGACGACACGCGTGACCTCGCAGTCGCAGAGCAGGCGCAGCAGCTCGCGCAGCGGCACGATCGTTCCGTCCTCCAGCTCGGCGGGCTCCACATCGGGAAGCCTCGGCACACCAGCAGGTCGGCCCGAGACACCGCATACCGCCGAGTCCTCGACCGCACGCACGTCCGCAGCCGTGCCGTCAGGCAGAAGGCCGAAGGCCGCACCCGCCCCTTGCACGTCGTCGACCTTCCGGGCGGTCGCGTCGTCGACCTTCCCGCCATGGGCTCGTGAGGCAGCCCAGGTCTCCTCGTCCACCACGAGCGCCACGTGCGGCCGGACCTGGGCCCCGTTGAGGTCGGCACCGACCTGGAGCGTCCTCGACGCGAGGGTGACGAGGGCATCGGCGTGTCGCTGCTCCCGGGAGCGCGAGTCGTCCGCGGCGACGGTCCCCGCGACCGCGTCCAGTGCCGTCTCGACGAGCACGCCGCCGACATCGTCGAGCTGCCACCTGCCGGAGCGTCCTCCGCCGGCTGACCTTCCGAAGGTCACGGACCGTCGGCGCCAGGTGGCGTCGAAGGTCTCCTGCGCCGCCTGCGCGTCGATCGTTGCGGCCCGCCGACGCGCTTCCTTGGCCAGCTCGGGTGCGCTGAGCTTCTTGCTCTTGGCGTGCTCCACCAGGTCGGCGGCAACACCGGAGTCCAGTGCCTTCTTCACCTCGTCGGAGGCTCCCTCGCGCAGGCGAGCCAACGCCCTGGCGTGCTCGATGTCGAGCGCGCCGGCGTCGACGGCCCGTGCGACCTCGGGCATCGCGTCGAGCCCTGCTGCCACGGTGATCTCGCCGGACGCCGAACCCCGACCGGCGCCGGTGGTCCTGGCGCGCCAGTCCACGAAGTCACGGTCGCGGGCCGAGCCCCAACGGCCGTCCTCCTTGTGCGCCAGCAGCACTCGCCCGCGGTAGACCGTCAGATCGCGGATGACGGCGTCCAGAGTGCCGATGACGTCCTCACGTTCTGTGTGCCGCCAGGCTCTCGCTCCGGCGGCGTCCGCCTGTGCGCGTAGAGTGCCGACCGCGTGCCGGACCGCTCGCAGGAGCGCGACCGGACCCCCGGTCACCTCACTCTCTGCAGCGGTCCCGACTGCCATGGCCAGCCCCTCCTCGGACGTTGATCGAACGCTTGTATGAGACAGTATCGGCACGGTCCGACATCCGCGGTGGAGCGTCGGTGCGCTGTGGATGGCTCGGCAGCGGGCGTGATTGTGGAGGGCGGCCGCGGAAGGCCGGGCGTCCAGGCGTGGATGACCGGGGGCCAGCCGAGTGGCGACGGGACGAGCACGCGCGTCGGCCCCAAGCAGCTGTCGACAGCTGGGACTGGAGCCCGGGCGTCAGGACGGGTCGCGTCTCGACGCCGGGCGCCTCCTCGTCACCACGCCACCGCACGAAGCCGCCGTCCGACCCGGGACCTAGACTCAGTCACCATGCGCCTCCTGTTCGCCGGCACGCCCGAGGTGGCTCTGCCGAGCCTGCGTGCCCTCATCGACTCCGAGCACGACGTCGTCGCCGTCCTCACCCGGCCCGACGCGCGCCGGGGCCGCGGCCGTACCGTCCATCCGAGCCCGGTCGCCGAGCTGGCCCGCCAGGAGGGCATCGAGGTTCTGACCCCGCGCAGCCTGCGCGAGGACGGTGTCGCCGAACGGCTCGCGGCGCTCGAGCTCGATGTCGCGCCGGTCGTGGCGTACGGCGGGCTCGTCCCGGCCAACCTCCTCGACGTCCCGCGGCACGGCTGGGTCAACCTGCACTTCTCCCTGCTGCCTGCCTGGCGCGGAGCGGCCCCTGTGCAGCGCGCGATCATCGCCGGGGACGAGATCACCGGCGCCAGCGTGTTCCAGCTCGAGGAAGGGCTGGACACCGGCCCCCTCTACGGCACGCTCACCGAGGCCGTCGGCCCGCGGGACACCGCCGGCGACCTCCTCGCGCGCCTCGCCGAGAGCGGGGCCGGTCTGCTCGTCGCGGCCCTCGACTCCATCGCCGCCGGCACCGCCCGTCCCGAGCCGCAGCCGGCCGACGGCGTGAGCCTCGCCCCGAAGCTCGACGTCGCCGACGCCGCGGTGCGCTGGGCCGATCCGGCCATGGCCGTGGACCGGCTCGTCCGTGGCTGCACCCCCGCGCCTGGAGCGTGGACGACCCTGCCCGACGGCGGCCGCCTCAAGCTCGGTCCGGTCACGGTCCGGCCGGAGGTGGAGGACCTGCGACCCGGCCACGTCCGTGCCGGCAAGCACGAGGTTCTCGTGGGGACGGGCTCGTCCGCCGTCGCCCTCGGTGAGGTCGCACCGGCCGGGCGGAGCTGGATGCCTGCCGAGGCCTGGGCGCGCGGCGCACGCCCTGACGGCTTCGTCCTGGGCGCGGACGGGGGTGGAGCGTGAGCGCCACGGACCCCGACGACGGAAGGTCAGCGGAGCGCCGCGGCCAGCAGCTCCGGGGACGCTCCGGCGGTCGCACGCCCGGCGCGCCGTCCCGCGGTGAGAGCCCCCGGCAGGGCGGGACGATCGGGCGAGGGGAGAGGTCCCGACGAGGGGACGGTCCCCAGCGAGAGGGCGGTCCGTCCCTTGGCACGAGCCCCCGGCGGGGCGGGGGCGCTCGGCCCGGCAACAGGGCCCGAGGGGCGCGGTCGGACCAGTCCCGCGGCCGACGCCCGGACGCCGCCCGGCTCGCCGCCTACGACGTCCTCCGGCAGGTGGCCAAGACCGACGCCTACGCGAACCTCGTCCTTCCCGGGCTGCTGCGCGAGCGCGGCATCACCGGTCGCGACGCCGGGTTCGTCACCGAGCTCACGTACGGCACCCTCCGGATGCGAGGACGCTACGACGCCGTCCTCGCGATGTGCACCAAGGGCCGACCGTTGTCCTCCCTCGATCCCGAGGTCCTCGACCTGCTCCGCCTCGGCGCGCACCAGATCCTCGGCATGCGCGTCCCCAGCCACGCGGCGGTGTCGGAGACGGTCGACCTCGCGCGCGCCGTCGTCGGCCCCGGTCCGGCCGGCATGGTCAACGCGGTGCTGCGCACGGTCGCACGCACGGACCTCGAGGAGTGGCTCCGGCGTGCAGCGGATCAGGCGGACCCGGACGGCAACGACGTCGTCGCCCGGCTGGCCGCGACGGGGTCCCATCCCGAGTGGGTGACCCGCGCCCTGCGGCAGAGCCTGCTCGCCGACGGCCGCCCGGAGAGCGAGCTCGCCGACCTCGTCGACGCCGACAACGAGTCCCCGCGCGTCACGCTCGTCGCCCGGCCCGGGCTCGTCGACGTCGGCCGTCTGGCCGAGGAGTGCGCCCGGGAGACCGGTGAGGTCCCTGCACCCGGTCGGTGGTCGCCGTTCGCCCTGCAGCTCACGGGTGGGGACCCGTCCCGCCTGGCGCCCGTCCGGCGCGCCGCCGCGGGCGTGCAGGACGAGGGCTCGCAGCTCGTCGCCCTGGCGCTGGCCGCCGCGCCGCTGGCACCCGCCCGCGACGATGCCGATCCGGGCCATCCCCACGACGAGAGGTGGCTCGACCTGTGCGCGGGTCCGGGCGGCAAGGCCGCGCTCCTGGGGGCGCTCGCCCATCAGCGCGGGGCCACGCTGCTGGCCAACGAGGTGGCACCCCACCGGGCCGGTCTCGTGCGCGGCTCCGTCTCGGCCCTGCCGTCCGGGACCGTCGAGGTGAAGGTCGGGGACGGGCGCCGCACGGGGGAGGAGCTGCCCGGCCGCTTCGACCGCGTCCTCGTCGACGCGCCCTGCACGGGACTGGGGGCGCTGCGTCGTCGCCCGGAGGCGCGGTGGCGCCGCACGCCGGCCGACCTGGCGGCGCTCGGTTCCCTCCAGCGGGACCTGCTCGCGTCGGCCCTGCAGGCGACACGGATCGGCGGGGTGGTCGCTTACGTCACCTGCTCCCCGCACGTGGCGGAGACCCGGGTGGTCGTCGAGGATGCGCTGCGGCGCCGCAAGGACGTCGAACTCCTCGACGCGGCCGCCGTGGTGCGGGACGTGGCAGTCACGGAGCCCCCCGGTCTGGGCGACGGCCCGTTGGTCCAGCTCTGGCCGCACGCGCACGGCACGGACGCGATGTTCCTGGCACTCCTGCGCCGGACCGCCTGACTCCGTCGTGAGGTCGACACGCCGGACGGTCCGGGTGCCCGTCGCTGGTTAGGGTTGGGGACGTGAGCATCGTCATCTCCCCGAGCATCCTCAACTCCGACTTCTCCGACATGCGCGGGGAACTGGCGAAGATCGCGGGGGCGGACTACGCCCACGTGGACGTCATGGACAACCACTTCGTCCCCAACCTCACGCTCGGCCTGCCGATCGTCGAGGGGATCCTGCGGGTGAGCCCCGTCCCGGTGGACGCGCACCTGATGATCGAGGACCCCGACCGGTGGGCGCCCGCCTACGCAGAGGCCGGCTGCGCATCCGTGACGTTCCACGCCGAGGCCGCCACGGCACCGGTCAAGCTCGCGCGCGAGCTGCGCGCCCAGGGAGCCCGGGCCGGGCTCGCGCTCCGCCCCGCCACCGCGATCGAGCCCTACCTCGACCTTCTCCCTGAGTTCGACATGATCCTCGTGATGACGGTCGAGCCGGGGTTCGGCGGCCAGTCGTTCATCGACGGCACGCTGCCGAAGATCACTCGCACGCGCAAGGCGATCCAGGACGCCGGTCTGGACGTGTGGGTCCAGGTCGACGGCGGAGTGTCCCGCTCGACGATCGAGCGCGCGGCCGACGCCGGGGCGAACGTCTTCGTCGCCGGCTCCGCCGTCTACAAGGCCGAGGATGCCGCGGCCGAGGTACAGGCGCTCCGCGACCTCGCGACGGCCGCGCACCACCACTGAGCCGGCGCTAAGGGCCGCGACCACCGCCACCGGGCGCGACCACCGCCACCGGCCCGAGGCCAACGCCACCGACCCGAGGTCACGACCGCGTCGGCGTGCAGGAGCGCCCCGCGGCCGGCACAGTGCTGCCTCTCACCTTGTGATATCCGAGACACCTGTCGATGAGCACCCCGTGTATGGTCACCCGCGCCACACTTCCTGACAGGACGGATCCATCTTCATGAGTGACCAGGCGTTCCATATCGCCGCACTGGTCGTCTACTTCGCCGGCATGCTGGCGATCGGCTGGTACTTCTTCCGCAAGAACAACAGTCTGGACGACTACATGCTGGGCGGGAGGGGACTGCCACCAGCAGTGGCGGCGCTGAGCGCCGGCGCCTCGGACATGTCCGGCTGGCTGCTCATGGGCCTTCCCGGCGCAATCTACGCCGCCGGGCTGGTCGAGGGCTGGATCGCCGTCGGCCTCACGATTGGGGCCTGGGCGAACTGGAAGCTCGTGGCGCCCCGCCTGCGCGTCTACACCCAGGTCTCGGCCGACTCCATCACGATCCCGAGCTTCCTCGAGAGCCGGCTGCGCGACACCACGCGGACGATCCGCATCGCGGCCGGCGCCATCATCCTGGTCTTCTTCACGTTCTACGTCTCCGCCGGCATGGTCTCGGGCGGCGTCTTCTTCGCCAGCTCCTTCGGGCTGGACTACCGCACCGGCATGCTCCTCGTCGCCGGCGTGACCGTGCTCTACACCCTCGGCGGCGGGTTCCTCGCCGCGAGCTACACCGACTTCGTGCAGGGCCTGATGATGTTCCTCGCCCTGCTCGCCGTGCCGATCATGGGACTCTTCGCGGCCGGCGGCCCCGGCGAGGTCCTCTCGACCGTCCGCGAGGCGGACCCGCAGCATCTCAGCATGGTCGGCGGCGGGATCGGCGCCATGGCAGTGATCTCCGCGCTCGCGTGGGGGCTGGGCTACTTCGGCCAGCCGCACATCATCGTCCGGTTCATGGCCCTGCGGACCGTGGACGAGGCCCGCGCCAGCCGCCGCATCGGCATGGGTTGGATGATCCTCTCGGTCGGCGGCGCCATCGCCACCGCCCTGGTCGGCTTCGCCTACTTCCAGCAGAACCCCGGGCTCACGCTGAAGGACCCCGAGACCGTCTTCCTCGTCCTCGGGCAGCTTCTGTTCCACCCGCTGATCGCCGGGTTCGTGCTTGCGGCCGTCCTCGCGGCGATCATGAGCACGGTGTCGTCGCAGCTGCTCGTCACCGCCTCGGCGCTGGTGGAGGACCTGTTCACCATCGGATTCAAGCGTGAGACCACCGGGCGCCAGCAGGTCATGCTCAGCCGTCTCGCGGTCCTGCTCATCTCCGTCGTCGCGGCCGCCATGGCGTGGACGCAGAACGACACCATCCTCGGCCTCGTCGCCTTCGCGTGGGCCGGCTTCGGCGCCGCCTTCGGCCCGACCATCCTGCTCGCCCTCTACTGGCGGCGGCTCAGCACCGCCGGCGCCCTCACGGGCATGATCGCCGGTGCGGTGATGGTGGGCATCTGGGGGAACGTCGAGGGCGGCATCTTCGACCTGTACGAGATCGTCCCCGGTTTCCTTCTCAACCTGGTTCTCGCGGTCGGCGTGAGCCTGGCCACGCACCGCCACCACGGCGAGGTGACCGCCGAGTTCGACGAGACGATGCGCCTGCTCGACGGCGACACCTCGGTCGACGAGCCCGCCGGGGCCCGCGGCCGCATCTGAGCAGTCCCTCGCCCGGCTACGGCACGGCCCCCTGCCGGGGGCCGTGCCGTAGCCGTCTCCTGCGAGAACGTCTCTCTCACAACCTCTATTACGACCTCGAGCATGACGAGCACGAGGAGCCCGTCCGTAGCCGCCAGCCACGTCCTCGGGCACCGCGGCGCGTGGGCCCGGCAGCACGGACCTGCGGCTTCGTGGGCGCCGTCGGCGGGGGCAGGGCACCGCACGAGGCACGGAACGCTCCGGTCACGGTATGATCCCCGGTGTAGCAAGCACGTGCTCCGGGGTCGGTGAGAGTCCGAACCGGCGGTGACAGTCCGCGAGCCGGCACCTCGGTGCCGGTTGACCTGGTGGAACTCCAGGACCGACGGTTAAAGTCCGGATGGGAGGAAGCACGCGGCGCGCACCCTCGGTGCGTGCCGACGCGGGCGACGGTTCTCAGCCGTACCCGCCGTCCCCGGTCCACGTGCCCGGACCGGAGGGACGAGAAGTGAGCACGCAGGAGATCCGCCGAGTGGCGGTGACGCCCGCGCCGGCGGCGCAGTCCGCGTCGGCGGCCCCGTCCGCCTCGGCGTCGGCGGCCTCGTCGGCGTCCGCGGCCCCGCTCCTGACCGACTCCGCCGCGACGGCACCTCGCCCGACGCCCAGGCCGCGCCCCGCCCGGCGCCGCCTCGTCGCGCCCCTTCTGCTCGGGATCCTCGCCCTCGCCGTCCTGGAGACCCTGTCGCGCAGCGGCGCGGTCCCGTCCTTCTTCCTGCCGCCGCCGTCGGCGGTGGCGGTGCGCCTGGCGGAGGACCTGTCCGCCGGCGGCCTCCTCGGCTACGTCGGCCCCACGCTCCTCGAGGCGGCGCTCGGCTGCCTGCTGGGCTCCGCCGTCGCCCTGCCCCTGGGCTACCTCATCTTCCGCAGCCCCCGCGCGGCGGCCGCCGTCGAGCCGTACGTCGCCGCCTCCCAGGCGGTGCCGGCGGTCGCGCTCGCGCCGCTCCTCATGCTCTGGCTGGGCTACGGCCTGCTGCCCATCGTCGTGCTCTGCGCGCTCACGGTCTTCTTCCCGATCGTCCTGGCGACCGTCCTCGGCCTGCGCACCATCGACCACGACGTCGTCGACGCCGCACGGCTCGACGGCGCGGGGGAGTGGCACCTGCTCCGGCACATCGAGCTGCCGCTGGCACTGCCCGCCCTGCTGACAGGCCTGCGCAACGGGTTCACGCTCTCGGTCACCGGCGCCGTGGTCGGAGAGTTCGTCATGGGCGGCCAGGGCCTGGGGATGCTCGTCTCCGCCCGGGGCGACTCCGCCGACACGGTCGGCATCTTCGCCGCCCTCGTGGTCCTGTGCGGCCTCGCCATGTCGGTCTACGGCCTGCTCGGGGCGCTGGAGAGGCACCTCGAGCACTGACCCTCCACCGCCCGGCGGCGCACCACTGCGCTGCCTGGCCCTCCTGCAAACGCACCAACCTCGACCGAAACCACTCGACCATGTCTGGAGCCCACGTGTCACGCCGCCGCCTCGCCGTCGCCGCCCTCGTCCCCACCGTCCTCGCCCTGGCCGCCTGCGCCGGGCAGCCCGGAGGGACGGACAGCACCGCGACCTCGGCCACCGGCACCGCCCCCGCCGCCGGCACCGAGATGACGATCGGGCTCACCTACACCCCCGACATCCAGTTCGCCCCGTTCTACGTCGCAGCCGAGAAGGGCTACTACGAGGACGCCGGCCTCGACGTGAGCCTGCGCCACCACGGCGCCAGCGAGGGTCTCTTCACCGCCGTGAGCGGCGGGCAGGAGGACGTCGTGGTCGCGGGCGGTGACGAGATGCTGCAGGCCCGCTCCCAGGACGTCCCGCTGCTCGACGTGGCGACGCTCTACCAGGACTACCCGGTCGCCCTCATCGTCCCCGCGGACTCCCCGATCCGCACCGCCGCCGACCTGAAGGGCCACAAGGTCGGCATCCCCGGCCCGTTCGGCGAGACGTACTTCGGGCTGGTCGCCCTGCTCCACGGCGCCGGCCTGAGCGAGAGCGACGTCACGGTCGAGCACATCGGCTTCACCCAGCAGGCCGCGCTGACGGCCGGTCACGTCGACGCGGTGATGGGCTTCGTCAACAACGACGCCGTGCGCTTCGCGCAAGCGGGCCAGGAGGTCCGCACCATCCCGGTCACCGAGGGGGACGTCCCGCTGGTCGGCATCGGTCTGGGGGTCCTCGACGCGACGGCGGACGAGCGTCCCGAGGACGTCGCGGCCGTCGTCGAGGCCACGCTGCGCGGGGTGCGCGACGTCGTCGCCGACCCGCAGGAGGCCGTGAACCTCTCCGCCGAGTACGTCCCGGACCTGAACCGGAAGGAGCAGCAGGACGAGGCGCTCGCCACGCTCGAGGCCACCGTCCCGCTCTACGGGGAGGGGGACCAGATCGGCGCCCAGGACGCGGCGACCTGGGAGGCGATGGTCAAGCTCATGGGGGACAACGGTCTGCTCGCGTCCGCCGTCGACCCCACCGACGCCTGGACCGCGAAGTTCCTGCCGGGTGCGACCAACTAGGGTGGGGCGCGTGAAGTCGTTCGAGGAGCTCTTCGCCGAGCTGCAGCACAAGGCCGCCACCCGACCCGAGGGGTCGGGGACCGTCGCGGAGCTCGACGCGGGGATCCACTCGATCGGCAAGAAGATCGTCGAGGAGGCCGCCGAGGTCTGGATGGCCGCCGAGCACGAGAGCGACGCCGCCGCGGCCGAGGAGATCTCCCAGCTCCTGTACCACCTGCAGGTGATGATGATCGCGCGGGGGCTCACGCTCGAGGACGTCTACCGGCACCTCTGACCGCCACGCACCACCCTCACCCGTCCGACCCCGACCGCACCACAGGAGCCAGCCGTGCTGCGTATCGCCGTGCCCAACAAGGGCTCGCTGTCCGAACCCGCCACCGCGATGCTCGCGGAGGCGGGCTACCGCGAGCGCCGAGGGCGCGAGCTCGTCCTCCCGGACCCCGCGAACGACGTGGAGTTCTTCTTCCTGCGACCGCGTGACATCGCGGTCTACGTCGGGTCCGGCACGGTGGACGTGGGCATCACGGGCCGGGACCTGCTGCTGGACTCCGGGGTCGACGCCGTCGAGCACCGCGCCCTCGGCTTCGCCCGCTCCACGTTCCGCTTCGCCGGCCCGCCCGGGGAGGTCACCTCGCTCGAGCAGGTGGCCGGCAGGCGCGTGGCGACGAGCTACGACGTGCTCGTGGGCAACTACCTCGCCGAGCACGGCATCGACGCGACCGTCGTCCACCTGGACGGCGCCGTGGAGTCCGCTGTCCAGCTCGGGATCGCGGACGTCGTGGCCGACGTCGTCGAGACCGGCTCGACCCTGCGCGCGGCCGGGTTGGAGGCCTTCGGCGAGCCGATCCTGCAGTCCGAGGCCGTGCTCATCCACCCGGCGGGGCGGGAGGCGAGCAACGGTCTCACGGTGCTCGACCGCCGTCTCCAGGGTGTCCTCGTGGCCCGCCAGTACGTCCTGATGGACTACGACGTGCCGGTGGAGCACGTCGAGGCCGCGGTGGCGATCACGCCCGGCCTGGAGTCGCCCACGGTCTCGCCGCTGCACAACGGCGAGTGGGTGGCCGTGCGGTCGATGGTCCGCCGGGACGCCACGAACCGGGTCATGGACGAGCTCTACGACGTGGGCGCCCGCGCCATCCTCGTCACGTCCATCCACGCCTGCCGCATCTGACGTCGTGAGCAGCTACCAGGACCTCCACGCGCCCTTCCGGCCACGGTCGGCGCGCGTGGTGACGCTGGTCCTGGGCCTGCTCACCGTGGCGGGGGCGCTCGTGATCATCGTGTCGCTGCCGCGGATGGAGGGCGTCGTCTTCGGTCCCGCCGACCAGGCCGGCACCGCCGTGCTGGCCCTGGGCATCTGCTGGTTCCTGTACCGCCAGGGCTCGGTCGCGGCCGTCCCGAGCGAGCGCGGGATGGTGGTCCGCAACATCATCCACACCCGTGAGCTGGAGTGGGCCGAGATCCTCTCGGTCAGCTTCGGCGACGGCGCACCCTGGGTCCAGCTCGACCTCTCCGACGGCGGGACGATCGCCGTCATGGCGATCCAGCGGGCCGACGGCGAGCACGGACGTTCCGAGGCGCGTCGCCTCGCCACCCTGGTCGCCCTCCACGAGGAGCGCGCAGGGCCTCCGGACCGCTGAGGGCGGGACACATCCTGGCTCCGGGCCAGCTGCGCCCGCTCGACGCGGGACGCGCCCGACGCCGGGCGCGCCGACGCCGGGCGCGCCGACGCCGGGCGCGCCGACGCCGGAGGCGTCCCTGCGGGAGGCCTCAGCCCCGCGGCAGCCTCAGCCCCGGGCGAGCCGGCCCGCGTGGACGCCTGCGACGGCGGCCGCGAGGAACGCGGCGGGATCCTGCGCCAGCCCGCGCCCCATGGTGGACAGCCGCACCGGGGAGCCTTCGAGTGCCTCGGCGAGGCCGGACGTGGAGACCTCCACGAGCCGGTGGATCCCCGACGGCGCGGCGAGCCCGGCCGCCTGCTCCCGCACCCGCTCGCCCAGGCCGGGCGGCAGGGACCGCTCGAGCTCGGTGCCGGCGTCGAAGCGCGGCACCACGACGTCCGCCGGCGCGAGCGCCACGCGGCCGTACGCCGTGAGCGAGTGGTGCGACACCCCGAGGTGCCGCTCGCGCGGGTCGGCGCCGGAGACCCGCAACGACGCCACGGGTGCGCCGCGCAGGACGGCGGCGGCGTTGACCGCCTCCCCGCAGGCGGTGCCGGAGAAGCCCCAGCGCGTACCGGTGCCGAGGTTCCCCGGGCCCTGCACGACGACGGCGACGTCGGCGCCGAGCACCAGCCGCGCGGCGAGCAGCCCGGTGTGCAGCGTGACGGCCTCCAGGTCGCCGCCGAAGGCCTGCCCGACTGTCACCGACCCCGCCTGCCAGCCGGCCTCCCGCAGCCCCGCGAGAGAGCGGGAGAACCAGGCGGGCAGGGCCCCGCCGTCGGTCATCACGTACGCGACGCTCAGGTCCGGGTCGACCGTCCGCAGCCCGGCAACGACCGCGGGCACGGCGGAGTGGAGGTCGGCGACGACGACGGGCATGCCGCCGAGGTCGTCGGCGTCGCGGAGGGTCTCGTGGTGCTCGGACTCCTGCTCGTCGACCCCGAGCACCATCGTCTGCAGAGGGGTGTAACGGGCCTTGACCAGGTGCCCCGGCCCGGGCGGGGGGTCGGCGGGCAACCGGTCGGGCAGGGCCACGACCATCGCGTAGCCGCCGGTGCCGAGCCCCCGGGCCAGCGCGGCGGCGGAGAGGGTGACGCGGTCCCCGACGACGGGCTCGCCCACGAGGTGGACGTACGCCAGCGCCCGGACGGTGGCCCCGGCCGCCAGGGGAGCCCGCTCGTCGCCCGGGCCCCCCACGACCTCGACGTCGAGCTCGGCCACGCCGTCCCAGGAGGCACGCACGCCCCGCACCACACCGTCGCGCCAGATCATCACGGCGGCCACGGTACCGGCCGCCCCGTCGCCGCACCCCGGCGGCCACCGTTGCGTCACCCCGGCCGGTCCGCGCGCGGCGCGGGCCGGTTGGACAACCTGGGAGGGGGGTGTGACAGGATCGCCGGCAGAGCAAGCACGTGCTCCGGGGTCGGTGAAATTCCGAGCCGGCGGTGACAGTCCGCGACCCGGTACCAGCAGCATCGGTACCGGTTGACCTGGTGGAACTCCAGGACCGACGGTGAAAGTCCGGATGGGAGGCAGCACGTGGCGCCGTGACGGACCTGTCCGTCCGGCGCCACTCTTTCGTCGCACCTCCACGCCCGGCCGCCCGTGCCGACAGGCAGGAGGAGCAGTGTCGACGATCACGACGACCCGGGCCGCGACGGAGTCCGCCGCACTGGACCGTGCGACCGATCTCGCCGCGCGCGGCCCCCAGGCCGGCGGGAACCCGCGGGTGGGTTGCGTCCTGCTCGGTGCCCGCGGCGAGGTGCTCGCCGAGGGGTACCACCGCGGGGCGGGCACCGCCCACGCCGAGGCCGACGCGCTCTCCCGCGTGGACCCGGCCCGGCGCGGGAAGCTCGTCGGCGGGACCGCCGTCGTCACCCTTGAGCCGTGCCACCACACCGGCCGCACACCCCCGTGCTCCCGCGCACTCCACGCCGCCGGCATCGCCCGGGTCGTGACCGCGACGCCGGACCCCGACACCCGCGCGACCGGCGGGTCCTCGTGGCTGCGTGACCAGGGCGTCGAGGTGCTGACCGCCCGCGCGGCCGGCGTCGACCCGGCGGTCGTCGCCCGCGCCGAGGCGTTGACGCACACGTGGAGGACGGCGGTGCGCCGAAGCCGTCCCTGGCTGGTGGCGAAGACGGCGACCACGCTGGACGGGCGCGTCGCCGCCGCCGACGGCACCAGCCGGTGGATCACCTCGGCCGAGTCGCGCGAGCACGCCCACGCCCTGCGCGCCGACGTCGACGCCATCCTCGTCGGGACGGGCACCGTGCTGGCCGACGACCCCGCGCTCACGGCGCGCCCCGGCGGCCCGCACACCGGCGCCGGCCGTCCGGCTGCGGCACCCCAGCCGCTGCGCGTCGTCGTGGGGGAGCGCCCAGTGCCGCAGGACGCCCGGGTGCGGCACGGCGCGGGCGAGTGGGTCCACCTGGCCACCCGGGACCTCGGGGCGGTGCTGGAGGAGCTCCACCGTCGCGGCGTCCGCCACGCCCTCCTCGAGGGCGGCCCCACCCTGCTCACCGCCGCCTTGGGCGCCGGCCTCGTCGACGAGCTCCACGCGTACGTCGCCCCCGTGCTGCTGGGCACCGGCGCGGGCGCCGTCGGGGACCTGGGGGTCCGCACCATCGCCGACGCGCTGCGCTGGCGGACCGTCTCGACCCTGCGGCTGGGGGAGGACCTGTTCCTCGCCGCCCGACCGCAGACCCACCCGGACGACCGAGATCACCCGAACGACCGGGACAACCCGGACGACCCCGTCCACCCGCTGGAAGAAGGAGAGAGCTGATGTTCACCGGACTCGTCGAGGAGGTGGGCACCGTGCGCGGCCGCGAGGACGTCGACGGCGCCGCCCGCCTCCATCTGGCCGCGACCACCGTGACGGAGGACCTCGCCGTCGGCGATTCCGTCGCCGTCGCCGGCGTGTGCCTGACCGTCACGGACCACGACCCCGGCGGCTTCACCGCCGACGTGATGCCCGAGTCGCTGGCCCGCACCACCCTCGGCGCGCTCGCCGCGGGTGCCCCGGTCAACCTCGAGCGCGCGGTCCGCGCCGACTCCCGCCTGGGCGGACACATCGTGCAGGGCCACGTGGACGGGGTGGGGACCGTGGTCGCCCGCACGCCCGGCCCGCGCTGGGACGAGGTGGAGATCGCGCTCCCCGCCCACCTCGCCCGGTACGTGGCCGAGAAGGGGTCCGTGGCGGTCGAGGGCGTGTCCCTGACGGTGACCCACGTGAGCAGCACCAGCTTCGGGATCGCCCTGATCCCCACCACGCTCGCCGCCACCACCCTGGGCGGCCTCGCGGTGGGTGCCGCGGTGAACCTCGAGGTCGACGTCGTCGCCAAGTACGTCGAGCGGCTCACGGGAGCGGATCGGTGACCGCCGTGACGACCGCCCGGCACACCGTGGAGGAGGCCCTCGCGGCGCTCCGCTCCGGACGGCCCGTGCTGGTGGCGGACGCCCGTGACCGCGAGGACGAGGTGGACGTGGTCCTCCCCGCGGCGGCGGCCACCGAGCGGTGGCTCGCCTGGACGGTGCGGCACTCCTCGGGCTACATCTGCGCGCCGATGCCCGCCGCCCGTGCGGACGCCCTCGCGCTCCCGCTCATGGTCGCGGCCAACCAGGACACCCTGCGCACCGCCTACACGGTGACCGTCGACGCGGCGAACGGGGTGACGACGGGCATCTCGGCCGCCGACCGCGCCCGGACGCTGCGCACGCTCGCCGATCCCGCGACCATCCCGTCGGACCTCGTCCGTCCCGGTCACGTGGTGCCGCTGCGCGCCGTGCCCGGCGGGGTGCTCGAACGGGGCGGGCACACCGAGGCGGCGGTGGACCTGTGCCGCCTCGCCGGCGCCGGCGAGGTCGCGGCGATCGCCGAGCTGGTCCACGACGACGGCACGATGCTGAGGCTGCCGGCGGCGGCGGAGCTCGCCGCCCGGGACGGCCTGGTGCTCGTGACCATCGCGGACCTGGTCGCCTGGCGACTCGAGCACGACCCGGGCCCCGCCCCCGCGGCGGCGCGCGTGCGTCGCACAGGCAGCGCGTCGCTGCCGACCGAGCACGGCACGTTCACGGTGCACGGCTACCGGGACCTCACCACCGGCGCAGAGCACACCGCGCTGGTGGCCCCGGAGCGCCGGGCCACGCCCGGCCAGGCGCCGCTGGTGCGCGTGCACTCGGAGTGCCTCACGGGCGACGCGCTCGGCTCGCTGCGCTGCGACTGCGGTCCGCAGCTGCGGGCGGCCCTGGGGGTCACCGGCCGGGAGGGCGGCGCCGTCGTCTACCTCGGCGGGCACGAGGGGCGCGGCATCGGCCTGCTACGAAAGATCAGCGCCTACGCCCTGCAGGACGCCGGGCGCGACACCCTCGAGGCCAACGTCGACCTGGGCCTGCCCGCGGACGCCCGGGAGTACGCCGCGGCCGCGGCGATCCTGGCCGACCTCGGCCTGCGCAGCGTGCGGCTGCTGACGAACAACCCCGACAAGGTCGCGGGTCTGCGCCGCGGGGGCATCGACGTCGAGGAGGTCCTCGGGATCGAGACCGCCGTGACGGAGCACAACCACAGGTACCTGAGCACCAAACGGTCCGCGATGGGCCACCACCTGCCCGGTCTGGACGCCATGGGCGCCACGGACGGGCCCGAGCACGAGGAGGCGGCGCGATGAGCGGCGCAGGAGCACCGAAGCTGACCGTCGAGGGGACGGGCATGCGCGTCGTCGTCGTCGCGGCGCAGTGGCACACCGAGGTGATGGACGGACTGCTGGCAGGTGCCCGCCGGGTGCTCGACGCCGCCGGTGCCGACTGCACGGAGATCCGGGTCCCGGGCTCCTTCGAGCTGCCCGTCGCGGCCGCGGAGGCGGCCCGTGCCGGCGCGGACGCGGTCGTCGCCCTGGGCGTCGTCATCCGGGGCGGGACGCCCCACTTCGACTACGTCTGCCAGGCCGCCACGGCCGGCCTGACCGACGTCGCCGTCCGGACGGGGGTGCCGGTCGGGTTCGGCGTGCTGACCACCGACGACGAGGCCCAGGCGCTCGACCGCGCCGGCCTTCCCGGGTCGCGGGAGGACAAGGGGGCCGAGGCCGCTGAGGCCGCTCTCGCCACCGCAGTTGCCCTGCGGGAGCTACGAGCTGCGACGAGCCGCGTGGCCACCGGCCCGCGACCCTGAGGCCCTCGGCGGCGCCAGGGAGGTCGGGAGGCGCCACGGATCCCGCCGTGGCGCCGCCGGGCCTCCCCGGCCGGGTGATACGGACGCCGCCGGCCAGCGTGGCGGGCGAGGACGCGCACCCGGCCGGGTAGCGTGGGGGAGTGGCTCAGCGTGTGGAGGCGGCGGAACGGCTGCTCGACCTGGTGATCGCGCTGACGCACACCCGCCGGTGGATGTCCAAGCAGGAGATCCGCACCCGGGTGAACGGCTACGCCGACGCCGCCAGCGACGCCGCCTTCGAGCGGATGTTCGAGAGGGACAAGGACCTGCTGCGTGAGATGGGCGTCCCGCTGGTCGTCGAGCACGACCCGGTGCACGAGGACGACGTCGGCTACCGGGTCGACGCCGCCGGCTACACGCTCCCGGAGGTCTCCTTCACCCCGGCCGAGGTGGGGGTGCTCTCCCTCGCCGCCGAGCTCTGGCAGGACGCCACGCTGCGCTCGTCCGCGCGCCGGGGCGTGACCAAGCTACGGGCGGTGGGGCCCGCACCGGAGCCGGACGCCCACGCCGGGCTCGCGCTGCGCGTCCGCGGCCCGGAGGCGGCGTTCGCGCCGTTGCTCGAGGCGATCGACGCCCGGCGCGTCGTCACGTTCACCTACCGGGCCGCCAGCACCGGCCAGGTGGCCCGGCGCACCGTGCAGCCGTGGCGCCTGCTCAGCCGGGACCGCGGCTGGTACCTCGTCGGCCACGACGTCGACCGTGACGCGCCCCGCGCCTTCCGGCTCTCCCGCATCCAGGGCCGGGTCCGTGCGACCGGCGCCCCGGGCGCGTTCGAGGCGCCCGAGAGCGTGGACGTGAGCGGGCTCGTCTCGCGGGCACGGCCGCGGGCCGGCACCGCCCGGGTGGCGCTGCTGCCCGGCCGGGCGGCCGCCCTGCGGGCACGGGGTCGCCCCGTCCCCGGTGAAGACGCGGCCGCGAGCGCGGGCCCGCTCGCCGACCGGGACGTCGTCGAGCTGCCCTACTCCGACGCCGAGCTGCTCGCCGAGGAGCTGGCGGCCTACGCCGAGGCGGCACTCGTGCTCGAGCCGCAGGACCTGCGCGAGGCCGTGCTCCGCCGGCTGCGCGCCGTCGCCCGCCTGGACGCGGATCACGCTGACCAGGTCGACCACGCTGACCACGCGGACCACGTGCAGGAGGTCCCCCGTGGCTGAGACGACCGCCGAGCGCGTGACCCGCCTGCTCGCCCTGGTGGCCTACCTGGGTGAGCACCGCGGCGCCCCCGTCGCGGAGGTGGCCGCACACTTCGGCACCACCGAGGCGCAGGTCCTCGCCGACGTGAACCTTCTGTGGGTGACCGGCACCCCGGGCTACTTCCCCGACGACCTCATCGACTTCTCCGCCGACGCCCTCGACCACGGGCGGCTCACGCTCACCGAGGCGCGCGGCATGGACCGCCCGCTGCGCCTGTCCAGCTCCGAGGCGATCTCGCTCCTGCTGGCGCTGCGCTCGCTCAAGGAGGTCGTCGAGACCCACCCCGGCCTCGAGACCGAGCCGGGCGCGCTCGACTCCGCCGTCGAGAAGCTCGCCGCCGCCACCGGTCGCGCGGCCGAGCAGGCCGCGTCCGTCCAGGTGGACGTGCGCACCGACGCACCGGGCGGCACCGTGCGGACCGTCCGTGAGGCGATCGCGCGCGGGCGGCAGCTGCACCTGCGGTACGTCTCGGCCGCCGACGTCGTCACCGAGCGCGACGTCGACCCGGTCGAGGTCCGCTCCGACGGGGTGACCTGGTCGCTGCGGGCCTGGTGCCACCGCGCCCGGGGCGCCCGGACCTTCCGCCTCGACCGCATCCTCGCGGTGGAGCTGCTCGACGCCCCGGCCGACCCGCACCCCGACCTCGTCGCCCAGGACGACAGGCCCTGGGAGGGCGACGGCCGCCTCGTCACGCTCCACCTGACCTCCGCGGCCCGGTGGGTGGCCGAGCACACCCCCGTCGAGGAGGTCACCGACCTGCCCGACGGGAACCTCCGCGTCACGCTCCGCGCCGGCGACCCGGCGTGGGTGAGCAACCTGCTCCTCTCCCTCGGCGACGCCGTCCTCGCGGTGTCCCCGCCGGACCTCGCCCGGGACGTGGCAGCCCGGGCCCGGCGCGCGCTCGAGGAGTACGGTCACCTCGCCTGACCGGTGCCCCCTATCCTGGGGCGCGTGTGGTGGCTCATCTGGATCGTGCTCGTCCTCGCGGCGCTCGGCGCCGCCGTCCTGCTCGCGCTGCGCCTGTGGCGTCAGGTCAAGGCGCTCGGCCGTGAGGGGCGCGCTCTCTCCGACGCCGCGGCCCGGCTCGACGGCGCGGGGGAGGACGTCGGTCCTGTCCGGCCCGTGCACGTCCCGGGTGTCGCGGGAGACCCGCTGAGCCTGGAGCGCGCCCGCACCACGCGGGAGCGCGTCAAGGTCGCCCGCTCCGTCCAGCGGCAGGGGCGGCTCGACCGCTCCGCGGCCCGGTGGCGCCGGTACGGGCTCCTCGACACCACCCCGGCCCCCTCGGTCGTCCGCGACCGCGGGAACTGAGGGGGCGGCGGACCCGCAGCCGCAGCGGCGGGACGGCCCGTCCCCGATCCCGGCCGACGGATGGCCGCCCGCCAGCTCCGGTAGTGCTACCGCAGCAGCCGGGCGGCCCGGTCCGGGTAGTCGGTGATCAGGCAGTCCACGCCGGCCGCGATCACCAGGGCCAGGTCCTCCTCGGCGTTGACGGTCCACGGCACGACGGCGAGCCCCGCTGCGTGGGCGCGTTCCACGAACGCGCCGTCGGTCACGAGCCGGAAGCCCGGGTCCGCCGACGTCGCCCCGGAGGGCGCCGCGTACGCGGGAGCAACGGCGACAGCGCCGAGCGCGAGCGCCGCAGAGACGAGATCGCCGTCGTGGTCCTCGAAGCGCACCGTGCCCGTCCACGGGCTGCCGGGGGAGAAGGTCCGGTCGTCGGCGAGCGCCACGAGCGGCAGGTGCGGGGCCGTTCGCCGTGCATGCTCCAGCACCCGCCAGTCGAAGGACTCCAGCAGCACCCGGTCGCCCGCCCCGGCCGCCTCCACCACCTCGGCGACGGCGGCGACCAGGTCCGCCGGCGCGCTGCTCAGCTCCGGCCGGGTCGGGTCGCACTTGACCTCGACGAGGAACCACACGTCCGGGTCGACCTCGCGCACGGCGTGCAGCACCTCGGCCAGGAGGGGGACGCGCGTCCCGGGCCGGGCCTGCTGGCCCGGGAACCTCGGGAGCGTGCGCCGGCCGACGTCGAGGCACGCGAGCTGCCCGAACGCCAGGTCCACCACCGCTGTCCCGGCGTAGGGGAACGCGGGGTCCGACGGCACGGCGGGGCCGATGTCGACGGCCCTGTCCGCCCCGACCACCGGGTCGTGCCAGACAACGAGGGCGCCGTCGGCGGTCAGCTGCACGTCGAGCTCCAGCGTGCCGGCGCCGAGCGCCACGGCCCGCAGGAAGCTGGGCACCGTGTTCTCGACCACGAGGCCGCGTGCCCCGCGGTGCCCGCCGAGGTCGACAACCCCCTCGCGCCAGGGCCCGGGCGTGCCCGGGCCAGGGACCGGGCCGGGCGTCCCGGCCCGGGCCGATGTCTGTGGTGCGTCCATCGTCGGTCCGTCCTTGCGTCGTCGTCCGGTCGGGTCCAGGGTCCTACGGTGTCCGGCGGGAGTGAACGGGCGGTCGTCCCCGCGTGAACGGCGCGCGCACCGTCGGCCACGGCGAGGTGAACGGCCGGGGCCACCAGTCTCGGGCGTTATCCTCGTCGCAAGTGCTTCCCACGAACGAAGGTGCCCGATGTTCCGCAACGGCTTGCAGCCATCGCACATCATCATCCTGCTCCTGGTGATCATCCTGATCTTCGGTGCGTCCAAGCTCCCGGACATCGCGTCGAACATCGGCAAGTCGCTCAAGGTCTTCAAGAAGGAGGTCAAGGAGCTGCGGGACGACACCGACGACAACGACGTGGACACCTCCTCCTACACGGCGACCGGCGGGCAGCCCCCGCAGGGCACCAGGCCGCAGTACCCGGGTGCGCAGAACCCGACGGCTCCGCAGGGGCAGCCACCGGCCGGGGGGCAGCCCGTGCCGCAGCCGCCGGCCGCGGGCCAGACCGCGCCGCAGCCGCCGGCCGGGGACCAGTCCGCGCCGCAGCCTCCGCACCAGCAGCCCTGACGGGTGAGCGCGGTCGGCGCGCACTCGCGAAAGAAGAACCCTGAGGGGCGCATGCCCCTCGGGGACCACCTCCGCGAGCTGCGCAAGCGGCTCATGCTCGCCGCGGCGGGCATCCTCGTGGGGGCGGTGGGCGGCTGGTTCCTCTACCCGCCGCTGTTCGCGTCGATGGTGGCCCCGCTCGAGGCGATCGGGAACCTCAACTTCACCACGGTCGGGCAGGCGTTCGACCTGCGCATCCAGGTGGCGCTCTTCCTCGGCCTGTTCCTGACGAGCCCGTGGTGGATCGGCCAGCTGTGGATGTTCGTCACCCCGGGGCTGACGCGCACGGAGCGGGTGTACTCGCTGTCCTTCATCCTCGCCGGCGCGGTCCTCTTCGTGGGGGGCGGGGCGCTGGCCTGGTGGGTGCTGCCCCACGCCGTGCAGATCCTCACCTCGTTCACGCCCGAGCAGGCGCTCAACCTGCTCGACGCGCGTACCTACTTCGCGTTCTTCATGCGCGTGATCCTGGTCTTCGGGGTGGCGTTCCTGCTGCCGCTGGCCATGGTCGGCCTGAACTTCCTCGGCGTGGTGCGCGCCCGGACGTACCTCAAGGCGTGGCGGTGGGCGGTGCTGCTGGCGTTCGTCTTCACCGCGATCGCGAACCCGCTGCCCGACGCGTGGTCGATGATCATCATGGGTGGCGCGATCAGCCTGCTCTTCTTCCTCGCGGTGGGCGTGTGCTTCCTCCACGACCGCCGCGCCGACAAGCGCCGCGCCGCCCACGACGCGGCGCTCGGGATCTGAGGGTGGAGGCCGCCGCGGCCCACCGCACGGCCACGGGGCGCGTGGGGCTCGTCCTGAACCCCACCTCGGGCCGCGGCCGGGGGGCGAAGGTCCGGGAGCGGGTCACCGCCGGCCTCGCCGCCGCGGGCCTCGACGCCGTCGACCTGTCCGGACCCGACCTCGCCGCCGCCACCTCCCGCGCCCGTGCGGGGCTCGCGCAGGGGCTCGACGCGCTCGTCGTCGTCGGCGGCGACGGCATGGTTCACCTGGGCGCCAACGTCGTGGCCGGGACGGGCGTGCCGCTCGGCATCGTGGCCGTCGGGACGGGGAACGACGTCGCCCGCGACCTCGGCCTGCCCGTCCACGACGTCGACGCCTCGCTCGCCCTGGTCCGCGACGGTCTCGCCGCGCTGGCCGGCGTGACGACGGCGGAGCGGTCCGCCACGAGCGACGGCCCCGCCGCCGCGGGTGTCCGGATGGTCGACGCGGTCGCCGTGTCCCGGCCGGGCGGACCGACCGAGCACTGGTTCATGGCGGTCTTCTCCTGCGGCATCGACGCCGCCGTCAACGACCGTGCGAACCGGATGACCTGGCCCGCCGACGGTGGACGGTACGTGCGCGCCCTCCTCGCCGAGCTCGGGGGGTTCCGGCCTTTCGGGTACCGCGTGACGATGGACGGGGAGGTCTGGGAGGGGGACGGCACGCTGGTCGCCGTCGCGAACACCCGCAGCTTCGGCGGCGGCCTCCTCATCGCACCGGACGCCGAGCCGGACGACGGGTTCCTCGAGGTCGTCATCGCCGACGGTCTGCGGCGGGGCCAGCTGCTCCGGATCTTCCCGCGCCTCTACCGCGGCACGCACGTCTCCCACCCGGCCGTGCAGGTGCGGCGGGTGCGCTCCGTGCTGATCGAGCCGCTCCTGTCCCGGGGCGCGGCCCCGCCCGTCGCCTTCGCCGACGGCGAGCGCCTGGACGCGCTGCCGCTCCAGTGCGACCTCCACCCGCGTGCGGTGGGGGTGCTGACACGTAGTCTCGGGGCATGAGTTCCCCGGCCGAGCGCTACGCCGCGTCCCGACGTCGCCAGCAGGCCGAACGCAGCCGGCTGGGCGCGTTCCGCCGTCGGCTCGGGTTCGAGCTCGACGACTTCCAGGTCCGCGCCTGCGAGGCGCTCGAGTCCGGCCACGGGGTCCTCGTCGCCGCTCCCACCGGCGCGGGCAAGACCGTCGTGGGAGAGTTCGCCGTCCACCTGGGCCTGGCGACCGGACGCAAGGCGTTCTACACCACGCCCATCAAGGCGCTGAGCAACCAGAAGTACGTCGACCTGGCCGCGGTGCACGGCAAGGAGAACGTGGGCCTGCTCACCGGCGACACCTCCATCAACGGCTCCGCGCCCGTGGTGGTCATGACCACCGAGGTGCTGCGGAACATGCTGTACGCCGGCTCGGACACCCTCGACGGGCTCGGGTTCGTCGTCATGGACGAGGTGCACTACCTCGCCGACCGGTTCCGCGGACCGGTCTGGGAGGAGGTCATCATCCACCTCGACCAGAGCGTCCAGGTGGTCTCCCTCTCCGCCACCGTCTCCAACGCCGAGGAGTTCGGCGAGTGGCTGACGATGGTGCGCGGCAACACCCAGGTGGTCGTCACCGAGCGCCGGCCGGTGCCGCTGTGGCAGCACATGATGGTCGACAAGCGCCTGCTCGACCTCTACTCCGCCCACGTCGACCCGACCGACGTCCGCGCGGACCCGCCCCTGAACCCGGACCTGCTCGAGGCCATCCGCCGCGCCCACCGCACCGGCTCGGCGCGCGAGGCACCCGGTCGCGGGCGCGGTCACGCCGGGACGGGTCGGGGCTCCGGCCGGCGCGGCGGGGGCCGCGGCGGGCACGGCGGCAGCTCCCGGCACCAGGCGGGCCGTGGCGGCGACACGCGTTTCCCGGCGCGGGTACGGCCGGCGCCGCGCCCCGTCGTCGTCGAACGCCTCGACCGCGAGGGCCTGCTCCCCGCCATCGTGTTCGTCTTCTCCCGCGCCGGGTGCGAGGCGGCGGTCCACCAGGTCGTCGCCTCGGGGATCCGGCTGACGACGGCGGCCGAGGCGGCCGTGATCCGGGACGTCGTGGAGGACGCCGGTGCGGGCATCCCGCCCGAGGACCTCGCCGTCCTCGGGTACGACGCGTGGGCGGTGGCCCTCGAGCGCGGTGTCGCGGCCCACCACGCCGGCCTGCTCCCCGTGTTCAAGGAGACGGTCGAGCGCCTCTTCACGGCCGGCCTCGTCAAGGTCGTCTACGCCACCGAGACCCTGGCGCTCGGCATCAACATGCCCGCGCGGTCCGTGGTGCTCGAGTCGCTGGTGAAGTGGAACGGCAGCGCCCACGTCCAGCTCACCCCGGGGGAGTACACCCAGCTCACCGGAAGAGCCGGCCGGCGCGGCATCGACGTCGAGGGTCACGCCGTCGTCCTCTACTCGGACGAGATCGACCCGGTGGGCGTGGCCGGCCTCGCCTCGCGGCGCACGTACCCGCTGCGCTCGGCGTTCCACCCGACCTACAACATGGCCGTCAACCTCCTCACCACCATGAGCCAGTCGCAGGCGCGGGAGGTGCTCGAGACCTCCTTCGCCCAGTTCCAGGCCGACCGCGGCGTGGTGGGGCTCGCCCGCCAGGCACGCAAGCACGCCGAGGCGGTCGCCGGCTACGCCGAGGCGATGCAGTGCCACCTCGGCGACTTCACCGAGTACGCGGACCTGCGCCGCCAGATCAAGCAGCGCGAGGCGGACGTCTCCCGGGAGCGGTCGGTCGACCGGCGCCGGGCGGTGCGGGGCTCGCTGACCGGCCTGCGGCGCGGGGAGGTCGTCGCGTACCCGCGCGGGCGGCGCACGGCCCACGCGGTCGTGCTGGAGACGCGTGACGCCGGCTTCGACGGGCCGCAGCTGCACGTCCTGACCGACGAGCGGCAGCTGCGCACGCTCACGGCGCAGGACCTCCCGCACGGGGTGCAGCGCGTCGGCGCCGTCCGGGTCCCGCGAAACTTCAACCCGCGCAACCCCGCGCAGCGCCGCGACCTCGCCTCCTCGCTGCGCAACGCCCTCACCGAGGGCCGCATCGACCTGGCGGACCCGCGGGCCGGGGGACGTCCGGCGCCCGCGGACCCGGACGCCGAGCTGACCGAGCTGCGCCGCCGGCTGCGGGCGCACCCGTGCCACGGCTGCGCGGAGCGGGAGGACCACGCGCGCTGGGCGAACCGCTGGGAACGGGCGAAGGCCGAGCACGAGGAGCTCCTGTCCCGCATCGAGAAACGCACCGGGTCCATCGCCAAGGACTTCGACAAGGTCTGCGCCGTGCTGGCGCACCTGGGCTACCTCGAGGGGCGCGACGGCTCCACCGAGGTGACCGAGGCGGGCCGGTGGCTCGCGCGCCTGTACGCGGAGAAGGACCTGCTGCTCGCCGAGTGCCTGCGCTCGGGCGCCTGGGACCAGCTCTCCGCCGCCGAGCTGGCGGCGGTCGTCTCGACCGTCGTCTACCAGGCCCGCAGCCCCGAGGCGCGCGGGCCCGGCACGCTGCCCGGCGGCCGGCACGGGGTGCTGGGGCAGGCACTGACCGCCACGGTGAGCCTGGGCAACGACCTCGCCGAGCTCGAGCGTCTCCACGGCGTGCCCGTCACGGAGGGCGTCGACCTCGGGCTGGTGACGGCGGTGCACCTGTGGGCGTCGGGTTCCCACCTGACGGCGGCTCTCGACGCCGCCGAGCTGGGGGCGGGCGACTTCGTGCGCTGGTGCAAGCAGGTCCTCGACGTGCTGGACCAGCTGTCCGTCGCCGCCCCGAGCGGGCGCCTCGCCGTCCGCGCGCACGAGGCCATGGGCCTCGTGCGCCGCGGCGTGGTCGCGTGGTCGAGCGTGTGACCTGCCGGCACCGACCGGCCGGGACGCCGCCAACGCGTGAGGCTGTGCACACTTCTGCCTCACCGGCCACGACACGCGGTCCGACACGCCGTTAGTTTTTAGGGAAGCCGTTTCCGGCAACCCGTTCTGACCTGCAGGTTCACCGGTGACCTGGGCCGTCGGGGCGCTTGTGCCGAGGGCCCCGGGGACGCTAGGTTCGTCCCCTGTTCCCCCGCCGGGAGGCACCGCGCAGCGGCACTTCGCTGTGTCCGGTCCGGCCCGCGGGATCAACAGTGACCAGGCCCGCGTGCTCGTTAGAAAACGGCTCGGCGCCCTCACGGGTGCCAGCCGGACCGAGGGGCACGCGGGTCTGTCGCTGCCCGGGGGCGGTCGACGGCGCACCTAGACTGAACCCGTGCCCCGCCCCGTCCCGTCGCGCCTGTGGACGAGCGTCCTCGCCGTCGCCGGCGGGCTCGCCACCGACACCGCGTTCCCCGACCGCTCCTGGTGGCCCATGGCGTACGTGGGCGTGGCCCTGCTCCTGCTGGCGCTGCGCCGGGACTCCGTGCCGTGGGGATGGTTCATCGGCTTCCTGTGGGGTCTCGGCTTCTTCCTGCCCCACCTGTACTGGGCGAACGCGGCGGTGGGCGAGCCAATTGGCTGGATCGCGCTCTCCGTCGCCGAGGCCGGGGCCGTGGGCGTCTTCGCCGCGGCCTGGGTGCTGGTGCGCCGGGTGCCGCTCGTCGCGGACCGTCCCTGGCTGCAGCCCCTCGTCGTGGCGGTGCTGTGGGTGGCGGTGGAGCAGCTGCGGGCCCGGTGGCCGTTCGGGGGCTTCCCCTGGGGCTTCCTCGCCTTCTCCCAGACCGACGCGCCTCTGCTGCGGCTCGCCACCGTGGGCTCGACCGTGCTGGTCAGCGGCGTCGTCGTCGTGATCGGTGCCGTCCTCGCCGGTGCCCTCGTCCGCCTGCGCGGGGGTCAGGTCGGCGGTGCCAGCGCGCGCCTGCTCGTCGTCGCCGCGCTGGTGTTCGCACCCTGGCTGGTCCCGCTGGGCACCCGGGCGGAGGCCGGGACCCTGCGGGTGGGCGCGGTGCAGGGCAACGTGCCCACGGCGGGCGCCGACGCCGTCTCGCAGGCCCGGGCGGTGACCGAGAACCACGCCGCGGGCACCGAGGCGCTGCTGGGGCGCGTGGCACCCGGCGACCTCGATCTCGTGCTGTGGCCCGAGAGCGCCGCGGACATCGACCCGCGCACCGACGCCGGTGTCGCCACGGTCGTGGAGGACGCCGCCGCCGCGGTCGGGGCGCCGATCCTCCTGGGCACCCAGCGTTACGTCGACGACCCCGAGCAGCCGGGCCTGCGCACGCGCTACAACGAGATGGTCCTGTGGACCGCCCAGGGGCCGACGGACCTCGTGTACACCAAGCAGCATCCGGTGCCGTTCGGCGAGTACATGCCGCACCGGGACTTCTTCCGCCAGTTCACCAGCGCGGTCGACCTCATCACCGTCGACATGGCGGCCGGCACGGGCGCGGGCCTGATGCGCGTGCCGGTCGAGCGGCTCGGGCGGGAGGTGCCGATCGCCGTCGGCATCTGCTTCGAGGTGGCGTACGACGAGCTGATCCGCGAGGGGGTGGTGGCCGGCGGCGAGGTCATCGTGATCCCCACCAACAACGCCTCCTTCGGGATGACGCAGGAGTCCACGCAGCAGCTCGCCATGTCCCGGTTCCGGGCCGTCGAGCACGGCCGCGCCGTCGTGCAGGTCTCCACCGTCGGCGTCAGCGGCGTCATCAGCCCGAACGGGGTCTTCCAGGACACGACCGGACTGTTCACCGCGGAGCAGATGGTCGAGTCGCTGCCGCTGCGGACCACGTTGACCGTCTCCGACCGGCTCGGGCAGTGGCCCGCGCTGGTCACCGGCCTGCTCGCCGCGCTGGCCGTGGTGGCCGGTGTCGTCGCGTCGGTCCGACGGCGCAGGGAGCCTGCCCGCCCCCGTGGCCACTCCACGAGCGACCGCACCAGCAGCAGCCGCTCCACCGGCAGCCGCTCCACCGGCGGGAACCGGTCCACCGGAAACCGGGCCGGCGCGGGCGGCCGATCCACCGGCGGCACCAGCCGCTCGACCGGCAGCCGCTCCGGCGCCGCCGGCCGGTCCACCACAGGCGCCCGGGCCGGTACGACCGCCCGGGGGAGAGGGCGCCGATGAGGACGCTCGTCATCGTCCCGACCTACAACGAGCGGGACGCACTGCCGCACGCCATCCGCCGGACCCGCGAGGCGGTGCCCGAGGCCGACATCCTGGTTGTGGACGACGCCAGCCCCGACGGCACCGGCGACCTGGCCGACGCCGCCGCGGCCGTGGACCCGGCGGTCCACGTCCTGCACCGCGCTGCCAAGGAAGGGCTCGGGCGCGCCTACGTCGCCGGGTTCGCGTGGGCGCTCGCCCGCGACTACGAGCTGGTCGTGGAGATGGACGCCGACGGCTCGCACCGCGCCGAGGACCTGCCCGCCCTCCTGGCGCGCGCGGCCGAGCCCGACGCGCCCGACCTCGTGCTGGGCTCGCGCTGGGTGCCCGGGGGAGAGGTGGTCAACTGGCCCGCGCACCGCGAGCTGCTCTCCCGGGGCGGGAACGTGTGGGTGCGGCTGGCCCTGGGCGTCCCCGTGCAGGACGCCACCGGAGGCTTCCGCGTGTACCGGGCCACGACGCTGCGCCGACTTCCGCTGGACGAGATCGAGTCCCAGGGCTACTGCTTCCAGGTGGACATGACCTGGCGCGTGCACCGCGACGGCGGGTCCATCGTGGAGCTGCCGATCACCTTCGTCGAGCGTCACGAGGGGCAGAGCAAGATGAGTCGCGCGATCGTCCTCGAGGCGCTGTGGCGCACCACCGCCTGGGGACTGGCCCACCGCGGCCGGCAGCTCGCCGCCCTGGCGCGGCGCGTCGTCCCGCGCGGCGTGAGGCGGTGAGCTCGACCGCCGTCCGCCCCTGTCGACCGCCGTCGGCCCCCGCGACGCACGACGGCCCGCCAGGTCCGAAGGACCGGGCGGGCCGTGGCGTGGTCGCTGCGTCAGGCGCTGCGGCGGCGGAGCTCACCGCTGCGCAGGAGCGCCAGCCGCTCCTCGAGGAGCACCTCGAGCTCCTCGATGCTGCGGCGCTCGAGCAGCATGTCCCAGTGGGTGCGCGGCGGCTTCACCGGCTTCTTGGGCTCGGGCTTGGTCGCGTCGCGCAGGAGAGCCTCCTTGCCGCAGACCTTGCACTCCCAGACCGGCGGCAGCTCCGCGTCCACCGAGAACGGCAGCGAGAACACGTGCCCGTCGGGGCAGGTGAACTCGGCCATCATCCGGGGGGCGAGCTCGACGCCGTCCTCCGACTCCAGGCTGTTGGCGCCGATCTTCATACCGCGTAGTGAGCGTTCTGCCATGGCATCTCCCTCGCTCGTGAGTGGTCCGGAGGCAGGTCCGCGCCGTCCGGATAGTGGGGGCCGGCCCGGGCCCACCACCCGCTGTGTTCCACCATCTCCAACGTCCAGGGTCCTCCAGGTGTTCCGGTTCTGCCCGTCGAGTTCTGTGACCTGGGTCTACCTCCCTGCCGCCGTGCCGAGGGCGGAGCCCCACGCCCGCGAGCCGTCCACCACTCCCATTCGGTCCCCGGACGAGGTCGGCCACAGCGCGACGATTGCGGCATGCTGGGGCCCGGTCCAGCACCGTCTCGACAAGGAGCCCGCATGTCAGTCGCCGTCCCCGCCCTCACCGCGCCGCGATCCCTCGTCCTGGCCGACGTCCTCCCCGGTGCCCGCGTGCGCGACGCCGCGCTCGTGCTCACCGGTGCCGGGCTCATCGCCGGGATCGGCCAGCTCGCCGTCCCGCTGCCCTTCACCCCCGTGCCCGTCACGCTGGGCACGTTCGCGGTGCTCCTGGTGGGGGCGTCGCTGGGGCCGGTCCGCGGCGCGCTGAGCGTCCTGCTCTACATGGCTCTCGGCCTCGCCGGGGCGCCCGTGTACGCGGACGGCGGCAGCGGCTGGGCGATGGCGTCCTTCGGCTACATCCTGGGCTACCTGCCCGCGGCCGCCCTTCTGGGGCACCTCGCCCGGCGCGGCGCGGACCGCTCCCCGTGGCGCACCGCGCTCGGGGCGGTCGGCGCCTCGGCGCTCGTCTACGTCCCCGGCGTCGTCTGGCTCGCGGTGTTCCTCGGCGTCGGTCTGACGGAGGCCCTCGCGCTCGGCGTCGTGCCCTTCCTCATCGGCGACGTCGTCAAGGCAGTCGCCGCCGCCCTCGTGCTGCCGGGCGCCTGGGCGCTCATCGGCGAGCGCGGCCGCCCGGGCGCGCGCCGCTGACGCCCGCGCCCTGACCACGGAGGCGCCCATGGCCCTGCTCCGCTGCGACTTCTTCTCCGACGTGCTGGGGATCAGCACGTCGATGACCGTCATCCTGCCCCAGGCCACGACGGCGCAGATCGGCATGGCCGGGGCAGCCCCGGCCGGTCCGCCCCCGGTGCTGTACCTGCTGCACGGCCTGAGCGACGACGCGACGATCTGGACGCGACGCACGTCGATCGAGCGCTACGTCGCGGACCGGGGGCTCGCCGTCGTCATGCCGCAGGTGGACCGCAGCTTCTACGTCGACGAGCGGCACGGCAACCGGTACGGCACGTTCCTCACGGACGAGCTGCCGCACGTCGTCGGCCAGTTCTTCCGCGTGTCGGACCGGCGCGAGGACACGTTCGTGGCGGGGCTGTCGATGGGCGGGTACGGCGCGATGCGGTGGGCGCTGACCCGGCCGGACCGCTTCGCCGCCGCCGCGACCCTCTCCGGCGCTCTCGACGTCGCGTCCCTGCAGGACGAGGGCGACCGGCCCGAGCTCTTCGAGCGGGTCTTCGGGACGACGCCCGTGCGCGGGAGCGAGCACGACCTGCTCGCGCTGCTCGACCGCGGCGACGCGTCTCGGCTGCCCCGGCTGTACGCCGCCTGCGGCACCGAGGACCCGCTCGTCGCGCACCAGGAGCGGTTCGCCGCGGCGGCGCAGCGGGCCGGGGCCGACCTCACCAGCGTGGTGCGTCCCGGCGCGCACGACTGGGCGTTCTGGGACGCCACCGTCCAGGACGTGCTCGACTGGCTACCCCTGAAGGAGTGACATGGCACGCGTCGCACTGGTGAACGTCCTCGTCCGTGACTACGACGAGGCGATCGCCTTCTACACCAAAGCCTTCGGCCTCGACCTGCTCGAGGACAGTCCGCAGGGCGGGGGCAAGCGGTGGGTCGTCGTCGGCTCGCCCGACGGCGGGGCCGGCCTGCGCCTCGCCGTCGCCAAGCCCGCCCAGGAGAGTCTCGTCGGCCGCCAGAACGGCGACGGTGTCGGGTTCTTCCTCCACGTGGACGACCTCGACGCCACCCTCGCCGCCGCCGTCGAGCACGGCGCCGTGCCGACGGAGAGCATCCGCGAGGAGCCCCACGGCCGCGTCATCATCGTTGAGGACCTCTACGGCAACCGCTGGGACGTCATCCAGCCAACCTGACGCTACGGTGCTCGGCATGACGATCACGGTGGACCGTCGCTTTCGCGGACCCGACGGGTCGGGCAACGGCGGCTACGTCTCCGGGCGGGTCGCGGCCGGGCTCGGCGCGGGTCCCGTGACGGTCACGCTCCGGGTGCCGCCGCCGCTCGAGGAGCCGCTGACGCTCGCGCGCTCCGACGACGGCGTCCGGCTGACCGCAGGCGACGTCGTCGTCGCGGAGGGCCACCGGTACGCCGGCGAGGAGCTCCCCGTCGTCGAACCGGTGGCTGCCGATCTCGCCCGGACGACGGCGGAGCGTTTCGGCGGACGTCACCGGCACCCGTTTCCGCACTGCTTCGTCTGCGGCCCGGCACGCACGCCCGGTGACGGCATGCGCCTGGAGCCCGGCCGCCTCGACGACGGCCGCACCGCGTGCGTGTGGTCCGTCCACGCCGACCTCGCGGGGCGTGCGGAGGTCGTGTGGGCGGCGCTCGACTGCCCCGGGGGCTGGGCGGCACCGATCGAGGGGCGCCCGATGGTCCTCGGCCGGATGACGGCGGACGTGACGGCCGCCCCCGAGGACGGTGAGGACGTGGTCGTCATGGGGCAGCTGCTCGGTCAGGACGGCCGCAAGTACTTCACCGCGACCACCGCCTACGGGGCCGACGGCCGCGAGCTGGGGCGTGCGGGTGCCACCTGGATCTTGCTGCGCCCGGACGCCTGAGGACCGGTCCGCGCCGCACCGGTCCGCGCCGCACCGTTCCGCGCCGCACCGTTCCGCACCGCACCGGATCCCCGCAGCGGGCCGCACCGCACCGGGCACCCCGCACCGGGTCGGAGCCTGTGGGCCGGAGCCTGTGGGCCGGACCATGGAAGACTCGGCAGGGTGAGCGAGACGTACCGGTACGTGGTGGAGATCCTGCACCTCCTCGTCTCCCCGCAGCACGCCTACTTCGGGCGGGCCCGGGACGGCGCCGCCGTCGTCCCCACGACGGACGCCGACCAGGCCCGGCTGGTCGCCGGAAAGGGCATCGTCGGGGACCGGTTCTTCGGCAGGGCCGCCCACATGGACGCGGCCGTCACCCTGCTCGCGGTCGAGGGGCTCGAGGCCATGGCCGCGGAGCTCGACGTCGCCCCGTTCGACCCGCTGCTGGCGCGCCGCAACGTCGTGCTACGTGGCGCCGAGCTGCCTCCGCTGCTGGGGGAGGAGGTCGTGCTGGAGTCGCAGGGCGATGCCGTCCGGCTGCTGGTCGGCCGCCCCGCCAACCCCTGCGCGTGGATGGACCGCATGCTCGCACCCGGCGCCCACGCCGCCATGCGAGGGCGCGGGGGAGTGCGGTGCCGGGTGCTCTCCGACGGCGTCCTCCACCGTGGTCCCGCCGTCCTGCACAGCCCGGTACCGCTCGACGCCGCGAAGGCCGGGGACGCGGTGTGGCGGCGCCCGTCGCGACTTCCCTGAACCAGCTCGGACCGGGGCAGGGCGCTGGGCAGGCGGGGCATCCCGTGGCAGCATTTCGCCCATGACCGGCGGATCTGCCCAGGCGCACCGCCTGCGCGACCTGGCGCTGCTGCGCCGTGTCCGCGACCGGATCGACCGGGAGTACGCCCAGCCGCTGGACGTCGAGGCGCTGGCCCGCGGCGTCAACATGTCCGCCGGGCACCTCAGCCGCCAGTTCCGCCTCGCCTTCGGCGAGTCGCCGTACTCCTACCTCATGACCCGGCGCATCGAGCGCGCGATGGCGCTGCTGCGGCGGGGCGACCTCAGCGTCACGGAGGTCTGCTTCGCCGTCGGCTGCTCGTCCCTCGGCACCTTCAGCACCCGCTTCACCGAGCTGGTCGGCGTGCCCCCGAGCACCTACCGGCGGGAGTCGGCTGGCGCGACCGTCGGGATGGTGCCCTGCGTCGCCAAGCAGGTCACCAGACCGATCAGGAATCAAGAAGCCCGCGGGGTCGCGCCGCAACTAGCGTGAGCGCCATGGACATCACCATCCACTCGAGCTTCCTCGCGCACGACGACCCCGAGGCCGCGCTGGCCTTCTACCGCGACACCCTGGGCTTCGAGGTCCGCCTCGACGTGGGCTACGAGGGCATGCGGTGGATCACCGTCGGTCCGGTCGGCCAGCCGGACACGGCGATCGTCCTCCACCCGCCCGCCGTCGACCCCGGCATCACCGACGACGAGCGCCGGACGATCGTCGAGATGATGGCCAAGGGCACCTACGGCGGCATCAACCTGGCCACCCCCGACCTCGACGCCACGTTCGACAGGCTCCAGGCCAGCGGCGCCGACGTCGTGCAGGAGCCGACCGATCAGCCGTACGGCGTCCGCGACTGCGCCTTCCGGGACCCCGCCGGCAACCTGGTCCGCATCCAGGAGAAGCGCTGATGAGGGGAGACACCATGAGCACCGCCACGACGCCGGACACGCAGACGACGGAGTCGCAGCCGACCGCCGCGCACGTCGCGGACAGCCACGACCTCATCCGCGTGGAGGGCGCCCGCGAGAACAACCTCAAGGACGTCAGCGTCGAGATCCCCAAGCGTCGCCTCACGGTGTTCACCGGTGTCTCCGGCTCCGGCAAGAGCTCGCTGGTGTTCGACACCATCGCGGCGGAGTCCCAGCGGCTCATCAACGAGACCTACAGCGCGTTCGTGCAGGGCTTCATGCCCAGCCTGCCGCGCCCGGACGTCGACCTGCTCGACGGGCTCACGACGGCGATCATCGTGGACCAGGAACGGATGGGCGCCAACCCGCGCTCCACCGTCGGCACCGCCACGGACGCCAACGCGCTGCTGCGCATCCTGTTCAGCCGGCTCGGGGACCCGCACATCGGCTCGCCCAACGCCTACTCCTTCAACATCCCGACGGTGCGGGCGAGCGGCGCGATCACCGTCGAGCGCGGCGACCGGACCAAGGCCGAGAGGGCGACGTTCAGCAGGCTCGGCGGGATGTGCCCCCGGTGCGAGGGCATGGGGTCGGTCAACGACTTCGACCTCACCGCGCTGTACGACGCGTCGCGGTCCCTGAGCGAGGGGGCACTGACCGTCCCCGGGTACAGCATGGACGGCTGGTACGGACGGATCTTCAGCGGTGCGGGCATCCCTATGGACAAGCCGATCTCGAAGTTCACCAAGAAGGAGCTGCACACGCTGCTCTACGCCGAGCCCACCAAGATCAAGGTCGAGGGCGTCAACCTCACCCACGAGGGCCTGATCCCCAAGATCCAGAAGTCCATGCTCTCCAAGGACCGCGAGGCGATGCAGCCGCACGTGCGTGCCTTCGTGGACCGGGCGATCACCTTCACCACCTGCCCGGAGTGCGACGGCACCCGGCTCAGCGCCGAGGCGCGCTCGTCGCGGATCCGCGGCAGGAACATCGCCGATCTCTGCGCGATGCAGATCAGCGACCTCGCCGCGTGGGTCCGCGACCTCGACGAGCCCTCGGTGGCGCCGTTGCTGAAGGGGCTGCAGCACCTCCTGGACTCCTTCACCGAGATCGGGCTCGGCTACCTCTCGCTCGAGCGGCCCGCCGGCACGTTGTCCGGCGGAGAGGCGCAGCGCACCAAGATGATCCGCCACCTCGGGTCCTCGCTCACCGACGTCACGTACGTCTTCGACGAGCCGACGATCGGCCTGCACCCGCACGACATCGCCCGGATGAACACGCTCCTGCTGCGGCTGCGCGACAAGGGCAACACCGTGCTCGTCGTCGAGCACAAGCCGGAGACGATCACGATCGGCGACCACGTGGTCGACCTCGGCCCCGGCGCCGGCACCGCGGGCGGGGAGGTCGTCTTCGAGGGGACCGTCGAGGAGCTGCGCGCGAGCGGCACGCTGACCGGCCGCCACCTCGACGACCGCGCCACCCTGAAGGAGAACGTCCGGACGCCGAGCGACAGGCTCGAGATCCGCGGCGCCAGCACAAACAACCTCAAGGACGTCAACGTCGACATCCCGCTCGGGGTGCTGTGCGTGATCACCGGCGTCGCGGGTTCCGGCAAGAGCTCGCTGATCGACGGATCGGTCGCCAGGCGTGACGGCTTCGTGCTGATCGACCAGGGTGCGATCCGCGGTTCCCGGCGGAGCAACCCCGCGACCTACACCGGCCTGCTCGACCCGATCCGCAAGGCGTTCGCCAAGGCCAACGGCGTCAAGGCGTCGCTCTTCAGCTCCAACTCCGAGGGTGCCTGCCCCACCTGCAACGGCGCAGGCGTCGTCTACACCGACCTCGGCGTCATGGCCACCGTGGAGTCCACCTGCGAGGACTGCGAGGGCAAGGGCTTCCAGGCCGCGGTCCTGGAGTACACCCTCGGCGGCAGGAATATCGCGGAGGTCCTCGCGATGCCCGTCAGCGAGGCCGAGGAGTTCTTCGGCAGCGGGGACGCGCGCACGCCGGCCGCGCACAAGGTCCTCGCCCGGCTCGCCGACGTCGGGCTGGGGTACCTCACCATCGGGCAGCCGCTCACCACTCTCTCCGGCGGAGAGCGGCAGCGTCTGAAGCTGGCCACCCGGATGGGGGAGAAGGGCGGGGTCTACATCCTCGACGAGCCGACCACCGGCCTCCACCTCGCCGACGTCCGACAACTCCTCGGCCTGCTCGACCGGCTCGTCGACTCGGGCAGGTCGGTGATCGTGATCGAGCACCACCAGGCGGTCATGGCGCACGCCGACTGGATCATCGACCTCGGCCCCGGCGCCGGTCACGACGGCGGACGGGTGGTCTTCGAGGGTCCCCCCGCTGACCTCGTGGCCGCCCGGTCCACCCTCACCGGCGAGCACCTCGCGGCCTACGTCGGCGGGGGGTCGTGAGAACCTACGGCGTGCCCACCCGCAGCCGGAGCCCGCGACCGACGGCGCCCACGACCGCCCCCGGGCCCGCTCCTCGTTGGGTGGGTCTTGCCGCCGTGGTCGCCGCAGCCGTGCTGTGGGGCACCACGGGGACCACGAGCCAGTACAGCCCTGAGAGCGCCGGCCCGCTGTCCGTCGGGGCCGCACGGATCGTGCTCGGGGGAGCGCTGCTCCTCGCCTGGGCGGCCGGTCGCCGCCAGCTGACCGGCCTGCTCGGCGCCGGCCGGTGGAAGCTCATCCTCGCCGGGGCGGTCGCGGTCGCCGCCTACCAGCTGTGTTTCTTCGCGGCCGTCGACATCACCGGAGTGGCGGTCGGCACGGTCGTCGCGATCGGTTCGGGACCTGTCCTGGCGGGGCTGCTGACCCGGCTGCTCCACGGCACGCCGCTCTCGTCCCGGTGGCTGCTCGCCACGCTCGCCGCCGTCGCCGGGTGCGCCGTCCTCGTTCTCGGGGGCGCCAGCACGGGCGTCATCACTGCCGGCGTCCTCCTCGCGCTGGCCGCCGGGGCCGCGTACGCGTCGTACGCCGTCATCGCCGCGTCGCTCATCACCGGGGGCGCGTCCTCCACGGGGGTCATGGGCGGGCTGTTCGGAGGCGCGGGCGTTCTCCTCCTGCCCGTTCTTCTGGCCACGGACCCGGGCTGGCTGGTCGAGCCGGCGGGCGCCGTCGTCGCCGTCCATCTGGCTCTCGTCACGACCGCGGTGGCGTACACGCTCTACGGGTTCGGCCTGCGCAGCGTCCCGGTCGCCACCGCGGCCACGCTGGCGCTCGCCGAGCCCGGCGCCGCCGCGCTGCTGGGCCTCTTCCTCCTGGGCGAGCCGGCCCGGACCAGCACCGTCGTCGGCCTGGGTCTGCTCGCGGCGGCCCTCGTGGTTCTCGCCGCGCCGAGAAAGCTGCGGTCGAGGCGTGCTCTGCTGCCGCGGGAGCGCCCGGCGGGGGAGTGAGGCATTCTTCCGACAGGCACCGGGGCCGGCTCTCGGCTGGCCCGGAATGAACTGCTCGGATCGTGAGCAATCCGTGGTCAAACGGATTCAGCTATATGGCACTCTGGACGAAGCAGTCTGGGAACGGCCGACGACTCGAGCGCCCGAGGAGGGCCCGCATGGACGTCCATGGAGATGACCAGCTCCCCTTCGGTCTGCGGCCCGGCATCAACCACAATCCGATGCAGCCCAGTTTCCGGGACGGAACCAGCTCGACCCCTCGCCGTCTGCGACCCATCCTGATGTCGATCCTTGTCGGCCTGGTGGCCATCGTGGGGCTCGTCGCTTACGGCGTTCTCGCCTGACGGTATGTCGCACACCCACTTCTCGGCATGGAGCGGAATCAGAGAAAGGGAATGAGTCAGATCGAGAGTTCCTTTGCTCCGGGCGCCGACCCAATGGCCGAGTATCGCGCGCTCGGCCGCTTCCTCGGCATCGGGATGCTCGCCGGGGGAGTGATCGGCGGCTTCGCCGGGGCTCTGGCCACATGGTCTCCGGACTCGCCGGGTTATGCAGTCGGGGGGCTCTCCGGAGGAGCGGCACTCGGCATCGTGCTCGGCCTGCTCACCGAGGCCGTCACCTTCGTCCTCGTCATTGCCGCGCGAGCGATCCGACCGGCCCTTGCTCGGACAACAGGGGTGCTGCTCAGTGTGGGCGTACCGGTTGTCGCCGTCACGTACGTGTCGACGTGGGCCGCCGGGATCGCGAGCCACGGCACCGGAAGGTCCGTCGTCGTCATCGGCGGTGCGCTGGCGCTAGCCGCAGGCGCTGTGACGCTGACTGCTCGCTGGAGTCTCTCACCCCTCGAGGAAGCCCCTGTGCGCGAGAACGTCGGGAATTCCCGCGCGTAACCCAGGTCGCCGGTCTACTTACGCCCACTGGTTCCGCCGCCATAGCCTGCGAGCCACCGTGAGGGGAGGGACTGACCATGGCCGACCCGGGCGAGGTGTCCTGCATCCACAGTGCGGAGCGTCGAATCTCGGACCACACGCCCGGGAAGGTGCGCGAGCAGGCCATTGACGTAACCGGACTCTGGTCCGGCCTGGTGCGCAACGAGCCGGGCATCACGTCGGGCTGGCACCATCACGGCGACCACGACACCTCGGTGTACGTCATCGACGGCACGGTGCGCATCGAGTACGGCCCCGGCGGTGCCCGAGCGGTGGACGCCGGTCCGGGCGACTTCATCCATATCCCGCGACACGTCGTGCACCGGGAGGTCAACGCTGGGGCGACTTCCTCGCAGGAGGTGATCACCCGCTCCGGTACCGGTCCGCTCACGGTCAACGTCGATGGTCCGGCGCCGCCCCCGGAATGACGGCCTGGGTCTGTCTTGGGGTCGCCGGGTTCTGACCGGCTGGGGTATTCGTAGTGCTTGGTGCCGCAGACATCGCGTCCACGCGGTCGGGTGTCTACGTGCGGTCGGCGTCCGAGTAGTAGGTGTCGCCGACGGTCTTGCGGAACTGTTCGGGTGTCTCGTCGGCCATGCGCTCGTGTACGTAGGCGAGGGCGCCGCTCGCTTCTCCGGAATCGACACGACGGCGATGGACCGTGCGTCCCGTCGTGCGCTCGGTGATCACGAGCTCTGCGACGGCGGGCAAGGGGAGCAGGCCAGGCGGCCACGAGGCCACCGCGGCCCAGAGTCCGCGAGCGATGCGACCGATGCGCCCTTCACCATCGAGAGGAACGAGCTCGGCGCGGTAGGCGTCCCGTGCTGTGGGTCGGTTCATTGGTCGAACATATCCGTCGCGCATCGGACTTTTTGGCTCTTTCGAGTCTTTGCAACTGATGAGACGCCATGTCATGTTTCGGTAATGCGACGAATTCCGCGGGGGAGACGCGTGGCCCGCCGGTTGGAACATAATGTCAGCGTGCCTAGGGTCTCGGTGAAACTCACGAACGACTACGGCGCCGACTGGCCGCTCTGGCGCCACGACGGACTGGCCGACGAGGGCGAGTGGCCGATCTCGCCGCAGCTAAGCAGCCGGCTGAAGGCGTGGGCCGCCCACTTCAACGCGCACTTCCATTACGAACCCTTTTGATCGCCGGCCGCACCGCGTTCGACGACGTTTCGGCACTTGTGCGCCTCGGTGTTCTTCAAGCAGTGGTGAACCGTGGCCACCCGCTACGACAAACTCGCTTGACATACCGCGGCGGCGGCGCGCTGCGAGCCATCACGATCTGGCTCCCGGAGCACTTCAAGGTCTACCTCGCTGAGATAACCGGTCGGTATCTTGCCCTTAATTCGATCTAGCACATGAGAGGTGGCGCGATGACGCGATGCATCCTCGGGAGCGCGCTTCTAGCTATCGCACTACTCCTAGCGGGCTGCGGTGCGCAGGATTCGACAGCGGACATGGCATCGGTCGCGCCGGGCTGGACTGGGGATCCTGTGGACGAGGCGACATCGGACCCCTCGCCGCCCGGCGAGATGCCCGGAGCGGGGCCCTCGGAACTTGAGCAGAACGTTATCGAGGCTATGAGGGCTGCCGGGGTTTCGGACCCCGGGGTCGATGAGGATGGGTTCAACACGGCGACGGTCTCGGGAGCCTGGGAAGGGACGACGGCGTGGGTACACGCATACCCCGGCCCTTACGGCGGCACTCCTGGCGACGTCGTGGGCGACGTCACGATCGGCGACGTGCCCGCGCAGATCGTGCGCACCGAGGCCTTCGGCGAGGTCGTTTCCTTCCAGTGCGGTGACCTCGGCTACCAGGTGACGCTGCTCGCCGCCGGCGACCATATGGTCGGCTCCGGGGCAGCGGCGGAGGCCAGCGCCTTTGCCGAGACGCTGATCCCAGCATTGGCGTGCGCGCGGTAAGAAACGCTGCCCCAGTCCACGACGCGCGGATCCGCGTGGGACGGGAGTTCTTGCATCTGCTGCAACTCCCGTCGGTTCACTGGCAGCGAGACGTGTCAACGTAGGACGAGTAACCAGGCGAGTGGCGATCCGGCTAGGGGCCAAGCCGTGGTGTGCTGCTGGCGCAACTCCCATTACTTCTCTGGTAGCAACGCACTTCAGGAGACGGCATCTATGGATTCGTCCTAATCGGTGAACTCTTCAGGCACGTCTAGCACGCAGCAGTGACAAGGCGAAAGGGTTGGGCAGGGGGAGGGTTGCGATGGAGTCGTCGGCCGAGGTGGACGTGAGGGAAGCGAGATTCGGCGACGTGGCTGGCATCTGTCGGTTCGGGAAACGTAGATTCATGGGCACTATGCGCCGTTGATCGGCTCGCAGGCCGCAGAAGGCCAGGTTCGAGACTGGTGGAACGAGACGCACATCGGCGCAGCCGTGGCGAGAGGGTTCGTGGTGGTCGCCGAACTGGACGGCGGGATTATCGGCGTCGCACAGCGTGGCCTCAGGGGAGTGGACCATGATGTCTACAAGCTCTACGTAAGTTCTCAGCATCGGAGCCGTGGGCTCGGCCCTCGGTTGCTCGACGCACTCATCAAGCGGTTGCCCACGGCTGCTGATCGGCTCTACATCGAGCATTTCGCAGCGAATGAGCGAGAAGGCGCGTTCTATGAACGTGAGGGTTTCACCGTGGAGCGAATCGAGTCAGGCCCAACGGAGGATCCTGCACTTGACGTGGTCTGGCGCATGCGCCCTCTGGCTCCCTAGCCGAACAGGGGCGTTGGGACTCCCGTTGCTTGACTGGTAGAGCCGGATATAGATAAGGCGGGAGTAGCCAGGTCCGAGGGACGATGCCCCATGGGAAACGAACGGGACGTGCCAGCGCGAGTTGCCCTGTTCTTCGGGTGGGCAGAGTCACCGATCTGGTATCGCACAGCAGTGGACGCCGGTCCCGTGGACCTGAGCACCCTGTCTCTCTCAACAGGCCTGAGGCAGCGTCTTAACGCCTGGAACACCTTCGCGGGCAGGGTCTTGTCGGCCCATAACTTCGAGTGGCCCGACGCTCGCACCGCGGAAAAGTTCACCGCGGTCGGCTCCGCCCTGGCACGGGACTTGCGAGAGGAACTCGGCATCGAGGTGATCTATACGCCGGACGGCGACGTCGACATGCCGATGCCGTCACCGTCGCAACTACCAGACAGCCGGGACACCGATGGGTGGTATGCGTCCGCACCTCTGAGCGGTGAGACATTTCCACCCCAGCGCCTACCGGAGCCGAACGACGAGGAGTGAGGGACGTCGGCTGCAACTCCCGGTAGTCATCATCCGATAATGCACATTATGTCACTTCAACGTCTGCGTACTCGTCTGATGCATCATCATCCGGTCGACCCGGCCGGCGCTCCTCCCCTCACCGCCCCGGTCCGTCGCATCCAGACACGCGACGAAAGCTTGCCCTTGAGCCTGAAACCCCGCTCGCCGACCCGGCACCGTTCACCGACCTGCTGCTTACTCACCTGAACAACCGGCCGAACCTCAATACCGGCGATGGGTCTGACAGCCCGTGGCTCTTCCTCAGCACCCGCGCCGGACAGCACATCCGTCCCGTCACGATCATGGACCGCCTCCGCGCGACCTCGGCGTCACCCTCCGTGGCGCCTGCGACGTCAGGCCGTGGTTTCTGCACAGGACTTGTGACGATTTCGTGAAGGCAAACGACAAGGACCCATCCGGGCGCTAACGTCAAAGAATGATCAACACAAAGAGGCCGCTATATGGAACGTACAGTCCGATCCGGCTTGCACTATGCGGCCTCATGAGCGTCCTCCTAATGGTGACTTTGACGGCGTGCAATGACGAAGGCGACCTGATCATCAGCAACAACGGCCCCACCGATGTCATCGTCGACACCGGTGACGACGAAGTCACTGTCGACGCAAACGGCGGAGCCGTTTTCCACGACTACGGCTGCACGTCGGGCGATGTGACCGTGAAGTTCGCTTTTGATCAGGAGATCCTGCTGGCCGGACCGGTATGCCCTGATCAACAGATCGTGATCGGCGACGGCACAGCCCGAGTGGAACCCATCTCGACGCAACAGACGTGAGTTTGATCGGCCCTTAAGCCAGGCAGCCGAAGAGCCGTCGGCCCGAAAACGCGGGCGCCGACCCCTAATCGACCGAACGAGCCCTCGACGCTGCACCACGGCCCTGCACGCCTGACATCCAGTCGCCACCGCCAATATCTTGAAGACCTTCTCCAGAACGACAGCACGCTCCGGCCCCGCCACGTCTAGGCGATCGACAACGACGACCGGGCAACTCGGCCCGGGCCTAGGTATCGGTTCATCACGCGGGCGCCGCCGCACCACACCGACCAGGGAACAGGCACAGACACTGGGCGGTGGTTTCCTGCACCCGGGTTGACGACTTCGAAAGCCGCCCGGGCAAGCGCTGCGAAGTGTTAACGCTTCGTGACATCAAATGGGGCTGTTCTCGCCTGGATATGCGATATGCATTGTTCTGAATCCTGCGGCCGACGGACGAAGCCGGTCGTACCCATGCCTGCTTGATGCCGAACACTGACGAGAGGCTCACATCGTGACTCGATCCATCACCGGTAGAGCGGCCGTACCTTTTCTCCTCCTATCTCTTGCGTTGGCGGGCTGTGGCGCCGGTGACAAGGCGAACGTCGGCCGCGGGGAGGAGGAGCTCGGCCCCCTGGGCGAGTTCTACGAGCGGGCCTACGGCAGCTTCGACGACGACCAGGCGGACCGCGACATGATGCGCGTCGAGGAGGTCACGGCCGAGTGCATGGCCGAGCAGGGCTTCGAGTACGAGCCGGTGGACTGGAACTCCCAGGGCGGCGTCTCCTACTCCGACGAGGATCTCGACGTCGAGTGGGGGTCGCGCGAGTTCGCCGAGACGTACGGCTACGGCATCGCCAACGACCCGTTCGCGGAGCTTCACGAGTCGGCCCCGCCGCCCGAGCAGGAGTTCGTCGACCCGAACCAGAAGTACGTTGAGGCGATGTCCCCTGCCGAGCAGGAGGCGTACTACCTCGCGCTCTACGGCGACCAGCAGTTCCCCGAGGACGGGTCTGAGGAGGAGTTCGAGTACGACTGGAAGCAGAACGGCTGCCAGGGCAAGGCGCAGTACGAGGTCTATGAGTCGCGTATGGACAACCCCGAGTTCGCATCCCTCGAGGAGGAGATGAACTCCCTGTGGGAGCGCACGCAGCAGGACCCGCGTATGACCGAGGCCACCACCGCCTGGATCGACTGCATGGGCGACGCCGGACACACCGGCCTCGCCGCTGTCGACGACGCGCAGAACCAGTTCTCGGAGAAGGTGAACGCCGTCTATGAGGACGCCTACCCCTCCGACATGGGCGAGGAGATGACCGAGGAGGACTTCCGCGCTATCGACGCCGGCATCCAGGAGAAGCTGGCTGGCCTCAAGGAGGAGGAGATCGCCACGGCCGTGGCGGACTTCGACTGCCGCGAGGAGGCGAAGGTCGACGAGACGAGGAAGAAGGTCTCCTTCGAGCTCGAGCAGGACTTCGTCGACACCCACCGCGACGAGCTTGAGGCCTGGGTGGAGGCCATCTCCGCCCGGAACTCCTGAGCGACCGTGTCCGAGCAACTCCTCCCGCCCGACGGTACGGGCACGGGCGAGGCAGGTCCGAAGCCACGGATGTCCGCGGCGACGCGCACCATCTGGGTCATGGCGGTGGTCGCCGTCGTCAGCCTCGCCGCGGGTCTCGGCCTGAGCCGGCTGATCGTCTCGCCCAGCGAGGCCGCTGCGAACGCCGCCCCGCCGCAGGCCGGGCCCATCACCGTGCCTGTGGAGCGCCGGCTCCTGGCCAACGACGTCGTCATGCGCGGCGACGTGATCTACGAGGACCCGGTCGAGGTCACGGTCGAGACCGGGGACCTGGGCGGCCCGGCGATCGTCACCGGCGGCGTGCCCGAGGTCGGCGCCACGGTCGACGCCGGCTCGGTGCTGCTCGAGGTCACCGGCCGCCCCGTCGTCGCGCTGCCCGGCGAGCTGCCGGTGTACCGCACGCTGCGCGCGGGCGTCTCCGGTCCTGACGTCGTCCAGCTCAAGGAGGCCCTCAAGAAGCTGGGCGTCTTCGGCGGGGACACGACTGACCCGGTCTACAACGCCGCCACGGCCGCCGCGGTCGCCGCCCTGTACGCGGAGGTCGGCTACCCCGCGCCCACACCGGGCGAGGAGATCGCCGCCACCGTTCAGGCCGCCCGCGACGGCGTGGAGCAGGCCGAGGAGGGCGCCCGGCTCGCCCGCGCGGAGCTGGCGACGGCGCAGGCCGGCCCCGCCAACCGGGCCGAGCGGGTCCGGCTGCAGAGCGCCGTCGACACGGCCGCCGCGGTCCTCGACGAGACACGCGCGGCCTGCGCGAGCGACCCGGCCACCTGCCGCCGCTCCGACATCACCGCCGCCGAGGGCGCGCTGGCGACGGCGATCGCCGAGCGTGACCAGGCCGGCGAGGCACCCGACACGTCCGCGCAGCGGGCCGCGGTGACCGCGGCCGAGAACGCCCTCGAGCGCGCCCGGGCCGACCTGCGCACCGCCGAGGCCGACGCCATGACCCCGCTACCCGCGAGCGAGGTGGTCTACCTGAGCGCGATGCCGCGCCGCGTGGACCAGGTGACCGTCGGCCGTGGCGCCGCCGTCGCCGGGACCGCCGTCATGAGCGTCTCCGGCGCCACCCTCCAGATCCGCGGGACCGTCTCCGACGGCGACGCCAAGCTGCTCGCCGCGGGCACCGAGGCCGTGGTCGCGCTGCCGGACGGGAGCGAGGTCACGGGCACGGTCACCTCCGTGGGCGGGGAGAAGCCCGAGGGCAACGCCCAGGAGACGGCGGGGCGCACCCAGGTGGTGGTCACGCCCGGGGAGCTGACGGAGGAGCAGCGCGCCGCCATGCAGGGCGCGAACGTGCGCGTCACCGTCCCGGTCAGCTCCACCGACGGCGAGGTACTCGCCGTCCCGCTCGCTGCGCTCACTGCCGGCCCAGGCGGCGAGGCCCGCGTGGAGGTGCTCGACGGCGAGGCCACCACCCTCGTCGAGGTCACCACCGGGCTCGCCGCGGCGGGCTTCGTCGAGGTCACCGCGGTCGGCGGCGAGCTGGCCGAGGGCGACCGGGTCGTCGTCGGCCAGGACGGCGCCGCGGACGCGGAGGGTGAGAAGGACGACGGCGCGGAGGGCGCCGGGGCCGGGGCCGGGGAGACCGGCGGGGCCGACGGATGAGGAAGCCCCGCTTCCGCCGGGTGACGGCTGCGGCCGCCGAGGCGGGGGTCCTAGTCGACGAGGTGGCGGCACGGGCCGCGGCGCCCGGTCCGACGGCGGGCGGGCTGGGCCCCCTCGAGGTGCTCGTGGAAGACGGCGGGAGCACGGGCGCCGTCGCAGCCGCCCCCGTGGACGTCGTTGCGCTCGGTCCCGAGGAGCGCGCCACGCCGGCGCCGGTCATCGAGCTGCGCGGCCTGGGTCGGACCTTCCCCGGCGACCCGCCGCTGCACGTCCTGCGCGACGTCTCGCTGGTGGTGGAGCGCGGGGACTACGTGACGGTCGTCGGCCCGTCCGGGGCGGGCAAGTCGACCCTGCTGCACATCCTCGGCCTGCTGGACCGCCCGACCTCCGGGGACTACCTGCTCGACGGGCTCGCCACCCGTGACCTCTCCGAGCAGGACCGCTCCGCCCTGCGCGGCGGCCGGATCGGGTTCGTGTTCCAGTCCTTCCACCTGCTCCCCCACCGCAGCGTGCTCGACAACGTCCTGCTCGCCACCTTGTACAGCGGTGTGCCGCGCACCGAGCGGCGCGAGCGGGCGCTGGCCGCGCTGGAGCGCGTGGGCATGAGCCACCGCCTGGACTTCATGCCGCCGGTGCTCTCCGGCGGCGAGCGGCAGCGCGTGGCGGTGGCCCGCGCCGTCATCGCCTCCCCGCACGTGCTCCTGGCCGACGAGCCCACCGGAAACCTGGACTCCGCCACCTCCGCCGGGGTGCTCGACCTCTTCGACGAGCTGCACGCCGACGGGCTCACCCTCGTGGTCATCACCCACGACGCGACCGTCTCCGCCCGGGCCCGGCGGCGGGTGCGGATCGCCGACGGCACGCTGCGCGAGGTGGGCTGATGCTCCGCGCCCCGCGAAAGCGACCGCTGTTCCTGAGGCGCCCGGCGCGGCTCCGGCGTTCGGTTTCCCTTTTGCGTGCCCCGCGTCTCCTCCGCCGTCGTGCACGGCCCACGCTCGTCGTGCCACGCGGCGCCGCGCTCGACCGTTTCGGCCTGCGCGACCTCCTTGCCGAGGCCGCGCACGGCATCGGGGCCCGTCCGGCGCGCCTGCTCTTGACGATCGTCGGCACGGTGCTGGGCATCGGCTCGCTCGTCGTCACGGTCGGGCTCGCCCAGACGGCGGCCGGTCAGGTGGCCCGGCAGTTCGACGCGGTGGCCGCCACACAGGTGGTGATCGAGCCGAGAACCACCGGCTCGGACAGCCAGCGCCGCGCCGTCGGGCGCATCCCCTGGGACGTCGAGGACCGGATCTCCCGTCTGGCCGGGGTGGAGCAGGTAGGCGCGGTCAGCACCGTTGACGTCGGGACCGCAGCTATCTCCGCCGTCCCCGTCAACGACCCCTCTGCGCCGGCCCTCGCCCGGCCACCGGTGCTGGCGGCGACCCCGGGCCTGCTCGACTCCGTGCGCGGCACAATCTCCACCGGCCGCTGGTTCGACGCCGGTCACGACGCGCGCGGTGACCGGGTGGTCGTACTGGGCTCGCGTGCGGCGCAGCGGCTGGGGGTCTCCCGGGTCGACAGGCAGCCGTCCGTCTTCATCGGGGACCGGCCCTACACCGTCATGGGGATCATCGGCACGGTCGAGCGCCGCTCCGATCTGATCGACGCCGTCGTGCTGCCCGTCGGGACGGCCCGGCACGACTTCGCCCTGGGTGGGCTGGAGCAGGCACAGGTGACGATCAGCATCGGCGCCGGGCCGGTGGTCGCGGCCCAGGCCCCGATTGCGCTCGACCCTGGGGCGCCGGAGGCTGTCGACGTTCAGGTGCCGCCTCCGCCGTCGGCCGTCCGTGACGACGTGCAGGCGGACATCAACGCGGTCTTCCTCGCGCTCGGCGGGGTCGCGCTGCTGGTGGGCGGCCTCGGGATCGCCAACGTCACTCTGCTCTCGGTGCGCGAGCGCGTCGGCGAGATCGGGCTGCGGCGCGCGCTCGGCGCCACCACGCGTGACGTGGCGCGGCAGTTCCTCACCGAGTCCGCGACCATCGGGCTGCTCGGCGGGCTCGTCGGCGCGGCACTCGGGGTCGGGGTCGTCGTCGTCGTCTCACTCACCAAGGAGTGGACGCCGATCCTGGACGACGTCACGGTCGTCCTCTCGGCGCTGCTCGGCGGCGTCATCGGCCTGCTCGCCGGCGCGTACCCCGCCATCCGGGCCGCGAAGATCGAGCCGATCGCTGCGCTGCGAGGCGGGGGAACCTGACCCCTTCCGCCCGGGCGAGAACCTCCAGCCCCTATAAGCAGGGGTTGCCCGTATCGTGCGGCCGCTCGGACAACCCAGTAAGAAACGAAGAGCCCTACCAGCCACAGAGCCAGAACTGTCAATTCTCCCATGCCGCAGACGTAGGGCTCCCGGAAGTAGATACAGAAGAGCACCTGTCTGCGTTCCTCTCGGTGTGGCAGGCGGGTAAGCAGGTCCAGCGCCTCCCCCGGGTCTGTGGCGCCCGGTGACTCTCACGGCCGGTGTGCCAGTACAGCGGCGGGCCATTTGGCTTACCGACCGACGCCCGGCCAGCAGCCTCCGCCGGCGAAATTTCTAGCCTCCAATGAGACAGAGGACGGCCACCACGTCTCCCTCAATCTGCACAGCTACAGGTCAGCGGCCTGCGCGCTGCTCGCCGCTGAGCCATGGCCCGCTACGCGGGACGGCGCAAATAGCCGTCGTCCGCGCGGCGGCATCTGCTTCAGTCGGTCGAAGCGATCTGGGGCGGAGCGGTCATCGCAGCAACGACTTCCTCGAACGCTAGCCCACTAGCTGCGGAGGCCACCCCGTCGCGCGCGCCGAGCCGGTCCGTCTCAGTGCGATGCGCGGAAACCTTGAACTTCCCCGCGATCCGCTCGACGTGAATGCTGATGCCCACAATGTTCCGCAGCATCTGCTCAGTGAAGTCCGCCGGTGCCTGACCGATCCGCCATGGCTCTTCACGCCCCGCCTCCATGGCGGTCGTCAGCCGCGCCACGACGCCACGGACCCACTTGGGATCGTTGTGGGCGACCAGATCTCCCCAGGCATGAACTACGAGGTAGTTCCAGGTCGGCACGACGCGATGATGCTCAACCTTGGACGGGTACCAGGACGGCGAGATGTAGTGCTCGGCGGGGCCGAAGACAGCCAGTACCGGCCCCCTCTGGTTACCAGGCCGCCAGAGGGGATTCGACCGCGCAACGTGTCCAACCAGTTCTCGGCCGTTATCACCCTCGAGCAGCAGAAGGGGGATCAAGTCCGCATCCGGGCGCGCGCCGTCGTGCGTGATCAGCGTGGCCAGAGGGTGACGCCTGATGAAGCTCTCGACGACCTCGGAGTCTTCGACGGCGTCATGAGCAGGCGTGTACGGCATGCTCCCCTTCTATCACCGGGAGTGGCTCATCGTTCGAGAAGTCTCAACCGCCCATGCTGAGACGGAAGCATGGAACCGCCGAGAATCCCCACTGTCTGAAGGCTCACGAGCCCCGTCACTTTCCGCGTGCGGCAACACCTTCCCTGGGAGTGGCTCAGAGCACGCCGGCTCAAGCACATCATAGGGCGGTCCGACAAGGTCTGCGAATATGAGGTCATGACCAGGGTGCGCCTGCGTGGACAGCTCATCTGCCACGACGATCGGGACGCTGCGCTCGTCGCGGAGCACCTCCCGCTCCATACGGAGCTGAGCCGTGCCGAAGATGGGTGCATCTCGTTCGAGGTGTCCCCGACCGAGGATCCCCTGGTGTGGCAGGTCGATGAGCTGTTTGCCGACTCTGCGGCATTCAAGGCGCACCAGGACCGCGTCACGGACAGCGAGTGGGGTCGAGCAACCGCAGCTGTAGAACGTCGCTACGTGACGGAAGGCGTCTGAAAGCTAAGGGGCGGATCCCCGGCTCGATCGCCTCACCGACCAGGCAGACGATCTCCCCTGCGGCCAGTGCACGTTCTCCGGCGACAACCATCACGGCAGGGTCGGCGGTGGTCGCCTCACCCGCCGGTGAAGACACCGATCGTCAGCTCGACGCCCGCGTCCCGGCACGCGTGCCCGAGGGCCTCGATGCTCCTGTGCCACTCAGCGGAACCGATGCCATGCGCTTCCGTTCCTGCACCCGACGAGACTGCCGGAGCGATCTGCTGAAGGTCAGAGATCGCCAGGCCGACGGCACCGCCTCCGCCGGATGGCAGGCGGTCGAGCGCCCGCGTCGCGGCCCGTACCAGCCCTGCTGCTCCTGAGGGTCCATTCGTCCTTCACGTACGCCGATATCCGCGTTCTCCACGATCGTCATGACGTCGCTGAACCCCTTACAGGTCTCACCGTCATACACATTCTCAGTCGCTGAAGAGCTCGCGCGAGCTGACTGTGGCGTTTCATCTCCCGTCGACACCGCCTCGGCGTCCCCACTGGCGGTGCAGCCGGCCAGGACCACAGCGGCAGCGGCTGCAGCCGACACACGCGCGGACCGCTTCCTACGCATTCTTCCCCCCGTACGCACCGGCTGTGCACCTCCGCACACGCTGCTGACCTCGCGATATGACCGAAGCCTAGAGGGGGCGCTGTCGGTGCTAACCCGTGTTGAGACCAATTCCCGCTTGTCCTGATCGAAATATCTCTGAAGCAATACGCGGGAGGTGCAGGTGAACCTCACCATTCGTCGGCTGGTCCGGGGCTCCATCTTCGGAAGTCCGATCAGATACGCCGTCGCTCGGCTGCCCCCTCTCCCCCAGCGTCAGACGTCATCCAGCTTCAGCACGTCGACGGCTGTCGAGCCGTCGCGGTACGTCACGTCAACCTCCACCCCGCCGCTCGACGCACCCTCGAACTCGTCGCCCGGCAGCCAGACCGCGAACCGGCCGTGGGAGACCGTGGCGGCAACGTCACCGTGAGCCTGGCTGCGGTAGACGACGCCGACGACGTCCGGGCCGGCCTGCCCGGCCGCCAGGGAGATGTCCCGGTCGTTCATGCTGCCCACGCCGAGATCCGTGGGAAAGAGCTCTCGAGCCCCCGGGCTGACGCCGTCGAGGCCGTGGGGAGCGCCGATCGAGCCGATCATTCCCGCGGCGAACAGACCCGCGGAGCCATCGGTGATGCACAGCGCCGAGAACCCGTCCGCACCCGCGAGCACGACCGTGGTCCACACGCCGCGTGACTCGGCGATGGCGACGTCGGCGCTGCCAAGGTCGTCCGCGTACTGAGCTCCCGCCCCGTCCTCCATCTCCTTGCGGCACTCGGCGCCAGCCTCCGGGCGCTGCTGCGCTGACACGGCCTCGGGGACGGGCGTCCACGTGGCGAAGGCTTCGTCACCGCCGATGAGAGGCGGCAGCGCCACGATGCCGGCAGCAACCGTGGCCGCGAGGCCGCCGATCACGGCCACGCGGCGGGTGGTTCGCGCGGCGCCACGGGGGCGCCCCGTGACGGCTGAGTGCTGCAGCGCCGCACCACTGTCCGGGACCGCCGGGGCGGTGGCGAGGATGGTATGAAGGTCGGCGCGGGCGCGAGGGCCCGACGCGTCGATGCGCGGGTGGGCGGGGTCCAGCGATCGCAGGGTGGCGTCGATCTCGTCGTCGATGCGGTTCATCGCGTGGTGGTCCTTTCAGCGGCGTCACGGGTCGGCGTTACGGCCCGCGGCAGGTGGTCGAGGTGGAGACGGAGCGCACGGCGGGCACGGCTGAGCCGCAGCCGGAACGCGACCGGCGAGATCGCCAGCACGCCCGCGGCCTGGGGCGCGTTCAGCCCGTCGAGGACGGCCAGCGCCAGGGCCTCCTGATGCCTCTCGGAGAGTCGACGCCACGCCCTGGCGAGATCCACCCGGTGCACCACTGCCTCGGTGGCGATCTCGTCGGAGGACGTCATGGCGTCGGCAAGGCGCACGCCCAGCGCGCGGCGACGCTGCTCGCCCCGGTGCTCGTTGAGCAAGATGTTGCGCGCGATGCCGAAGATCCACGCTCGCGCGTCGGGGTGGGCGCGCGGCAGGTCGTCAAGCCGACGCCACACCACCAGGAACGCCTCAGCGACCACGTCCTCGGCGTGATCGGGGGCCGCACGCCGCTGCACGAATCTCAGGAGGTCTGGGTAGACCGCCTCGTACAGCGATCTGAAGGTGTGCTCACGCTGAGGAGCATCCGATGCCTGGCTCATACCCCGTACCTGTCCACCACCCGCGCAAGTGTGTCGCGTCTGGCCTCCTCGCGCTCCGTTCGGCCCGCGTCCCAGGCATCGCGGGCGTACGGTGTGCCAGGAGGAGGCCGCCGATGACTACCACGTCCAGCACCCCGTCCGCGGTCCGCGGGGGCCTGTTCCGCAGGATCGGACGCCGGCTGCGCACCGCCGCCCGAAAAGTCACGTCCACGGTGCGCCGCAGCGTCGGCCGCCTCCGCCAGAGAGTCACCGAGCCGGACTCCGCGATCGAGGGTGCCGTGGTGGAGGGCGTCGAGGCCACCGTCGAGGGCAAGAACCCGGTCTGGGGCGCCGTCAAGGGCGCCTGGCACGGTCTCAGCGTGCCGTGGCGGGTCGCCATCGTCGTGATCGCCGTGCTCGTCCTCCTGCTGGCACCCGTGCTGGCGATCCTCCTGCTGCTCGCGCTGCTCATCTTCGCGATCGTCCGAGCGGTCCGTTCGCGGTCGACCTCCCCCGCGACGGCGTAGGAGCCCCCTGGCTCGACCTCGCCCGCGAGCTCTCTCGCGTCGCTCGGCCTCCCCGACGCTGCCTGCCGCTCGCTGCGGGCGGCCGGCGGTCCCTTCGACGTGGCCAGGGCAAGATACCCGGCGCCAGGTGGAGGACAGCGGCGAGCCCGAAGATCTGGTCGTGCCTGCCACTCCCCTGCTGGATTATCGGACGACGCCGCACCGCCGGGTGGCGGCACGCTCGTACCCGTCGCAGACTCGAGTCGAGGTGTTGACGCTGTGAGAACGGATACGACCATGGACGCACGGCGGCCCGTGACCGCCGTGCTGCGGTTCGTCACGGCTGGCCGGCCGATGGAGGTATGGCTCGTGCGGGTCGAACGCCACGTCGGACCGGTCCGGCCGCTCGCGCGGCGGATCGCCAGGGCGACCTACGGCGACGTCGTGGAGATCTCCGCCGCCGAGGTGCTGGCGGCCGGTCGGCGCGTCGTGGAGGACGCTCGCGACGGCAGGTCGACACCACAGTGGATCAAGCTCGTCTCAGAACTGTGACCGGTGCCCGAACCGCGTAGCGTCCCTGCGACGGTGCTGACGCGACGGTGCCGAGGCCCCACAGGGATTCCTGCTGGCGACGATGTCGAGAAGCGCCGCACCGCTCCGTCCCCTGGGTGAGCACGGCCACAATGGGCCGTACCCACCCGAGGGAGCGAGGACGATGGCCAAGTACCTGCTGCTGAAGCACTACCGCGGCGCGCCGGCAGCCGTCAACGACGTGCCGATGGACCGCTGGACGCCCGAGGAGATCTCCGCCCACCTGCAGTACATGAGCGACTTCGCCTCCCGGCTGGAGGGGACCGGGGAGTTCGTGGACGGGCAGGCGCTTTCCCCCGAGGGCACGTTCGTGCGTTACGACGGCGAGGGGCGCCCGCCGGTCACCGACGGCCCGTTCGCGGAGACGAAGGACCTCATCGCCGGCTGGATGGTGATCGACGTCGAGAGCTACGACCGCGCGCTCGAGCTGGCCGGCGAGCTCTCCGCGGCTCCGGGCGCCGGCGGCAGGCCGCTCGGAGAGTGGCTCGAGCTGCGGCCCTTCCTCACCGCCCCGCCGACCGTCACGGAGTGAGCGTGGACGAGGCTCTCCTGCGCAGCCTCATCCCCGCCTCGATCGGCGTCCTCGTCCGTCGCGGAGCAGAGTTCGCGGCGGCCGAGGACGCCGTGCAGGAAGCCCTGATCGAGGCGCTGCGGGTGTGGCCGGACGACCCGCCGCGCGAGCCCAGGAGCTGGTTGGTCGCGGTGGCGTGGCGCAAGTTCCTCGACGCCACCCGCGCGGACGTCTCGCGACGCCGGCGGGAGGTACGGGTCGATGCGGAACCCGGTCCCGCGCCTGGAGTGGCCACCGACGACACCCTCAAGCTCTACTTCCTGTGCGCGCACCCCTCCCTCACGCCGGCCTCCGCGGTCGCGCTCACCCTCCGCGCCGTCGCGGGGCTCACCACGCGCCAGATCGCACGGGCCTACCTCGTCCCGGAGGCGACCATGGCGCAGCGCATCAGCCGTGCCAAACGCACCGTCTCGGGCGTCCGGCTCGACCGGCCCGGCGACGTCGCGACGGTGCTGCGCGTGCTCTACCTCGTCTTCAACGAGGGCTACTCCGGCGACGTCGACCTCGCCGCCGAGGCCATCCGGCTCACCCGTGAGCTGGCGGCCCGGTTCGAGCACGACGAGGTCGCCGGGCTGCTCGCCCTCATGCTGCTCCACCACGCGCGACGCCCCGCGCGGACCCGGTCCGACGGCAGCCTCGTCCCCCTCGCGGAGCAGGACCGGGACCTGTGGGACACCCGCCTGATCGGCGAGGGCGTCGACGTGCTCCAGCGGGCCCTCGCTCACGACCGGCTCGGGGAGTTCCAGGCCCAGGCGGCCATCGCGGCGCTCCACGCGGACGCACGCACCGCTGCCGAGACCGACTGGGTGCAGATCGTCGAGTGGTACGACGAGCTGGTGCGCCTGACCGACAGTCCCGTCGCCCGGCTCAACCGCGCCGTCGCGGTCGGCGAGGCCGACGGTCCCCGGGCCGGGTTGGCCGCCCTGGCGACGCTCGACCCCTCGCTGCCCCGCCACGGCGCGGTCGCGGCGTACCTCCACGAACGCGACGGCGATCCGCTCACCGCGGCACGGCTCTACGGGGAGGCGGCGCTGTCGGCCACGAACCTGGCCGAACGCGAGCACCTCACCCGGCAGGCTGGCCGGCTCAACGCCACCCTACGAGGCTGACCTCCTCGCCCGTGTCACAGCCGTCCGCGCTGTCTCGTCCCAGAGGCAGGACGGATCGACGAGAGGGTGAGGACCATGCGGGTGTTCGTAGCGGGTGGTACCGGGGTCGTCGGGAGGCGGCTGGTCCCCCAGCTGCTCGCGCGCGGTCACCAGGTGACCGCGACGACGACGGGCCGGGCCAGACTCGGGGTACTGGCACGGATGGGTGCCGACGGCGTCGTCATGGACGGCCTGGACGCGGCATCGGTCGGCGAGGCGGTAGCCGTGGCCCGCCCGGACGCCGTCGTCCATGAGATGACCGCCATCTCGCCCGTCCGCGCGGGGAAACCGGACATCCGGCGGCCCGACCGGTGGTTCGCCGTGACCAACCGGCTGCGCACCGAGGGGACCGACCACCTCCTGGCCGCGGCGCAGGCGGCCGGGGTGCGCACCTTCGTGGCTCAGAGCTACGCCAGCTGGAACGGCAACCCACGGGGTGGACCGGTCCAGACCGAGGACGAGCCGCTCAACCCCATGACCGGGACAGCAGCGGAGCCGGCGATGGCCGCGACGGCCCACCTCGAGAGGGTCGTGCTCGCGGCCGGCGGCGCGGTGCTGCGTTACGGCGCGCTCTACGGCCCGGGCGCGGTCGACGACCAGGTCGAGCTCGTGCGCCGACGCCAGTTCCCGCTCGTCGGGCGGGCCACCGGCTACAGCTCGTGGGTGCACCTTGACGACGCCGCGACCGCCACCGTCCTGGCCGTGGAGCAGGACGCGAACGGCGTGTTCAACATCGTCGACGACGAGCCGGCGCCCGCGAACGAGTGGCTGCCCCACCTGGCCGCGTGCGCGGGTGCGAGGCCGCCACGCCGGGTGCCGGTATGGCTCGCCCGCATGCTGGCCGGCGACCAGGTCGTGATCATGATGACCGAGGGCCGCGCCTTCTCCAACGCCAAGGCCAGGCGTGAGCTGGGCTGGCAGCTGCGTCACCCCTCGTGGCGCACGGGGTTCAGGAACGAGCTCCAGCTGGCGGGCCTCATCCGCCCCGCGGACGAGGTGACGTCGGACGAGGTGGCGTCGGACGAGGTGGCGTCGGACGAGGTGACGTCATGAGCGGCGCTACGCTCGTGGCGCCAGGCAGCGAGGGAGGAGCTCGGGTGAGCAGGACGACGGAGTTCGAGGAGCTTCGGCCGCTGCTCTTCGCGATCGCCTACCGCATCCTCGGCAGCGTGAGCGAGGCCGAGGACGCCGTCCAGGAGACCTGGCTGCGCTACGAGACGTCCTCCACGACGCCTGTGTCGACCAAGGCCTTCCTCTCGGCCGTCGTCACCCGGATCTCGATCGACGTCCTGCGCTCAGCCCGCTCCCGGCGCGAGCAGTACGTCGGGCAGTGGTTCCCCGAGCCGCTCGTCACGGACCCGTACGAGGACCCGGCGCGTGCGGCGGAGCTGGCCGACTCGGTGTCGACGGCGGCTCTTCTTCTGCTCGAGCGGCTGAGCCCGCTGGAGCGGGCCGTGTTCGTGCTCCGCGAGGTCTTCGGGTTCGGCTTCCCCGAGGTCGCGGCCGCCGTGGGCCGGTCCGAGGCCGCATGCCGCCAGCTGGCCGTCCGCGCGCGACGGCACATGGACGCCGGTCGGCCCCGCTTCGAGGCCGACCGCAGGGGACGCGAGGAGCTGGCGGCTCGGTTCTTCGACGCCCTTCGTGAGGGTGACGTCGCGAGCCTGCGGGAGCTGCTGGCCGCCGATGTGCAGATGGTCGGCGACAGCGGCGGCAAGGCACCGCAGTGGGGCCGTGGGATCTTCGGCGCCGACAAGGTCGCCCGCGTGCTGACCTCCACCATGCCGTGGTTCGCGCAGATCGGGGGCAGCGTCGAGCAGGAGGAGCTCAACGGACAGCCGGGCGCGATCTTCCGCGACCGGGACGGCAAGGTCCTCAGCGCGCTCACGCTGGACGTGCTCGACGGGCAGATCCACGCCATCCGGGCGGTGCTCAACCCGGACAAGCTCCGCCACGTGGGTCCGGTGGCGGACGGGTGGGCCGTCTACCGCGAGGCGCAGCAGGCCCGGAGGGCGACCGACTGACGGCGGTCGGCCCATGCCACCGGGGCGTCGGCACGCCCGGACGGCCGGGACGACCCGCGGTCAGTCCCAGTCGCTGCGCCGCCGCGCCGGCCAGCGTTGCGGCGGCCGTCGTGACCACAGCGTGCACGGCCGCGTCGTGCCGGTGCGCACCCCTCGGCAGCCGTGCACGTCCTCCGGCCAGCGGTCCTCACCCGTCACCGGGTCGTGGGCGACCTGCACCGTCACGTCCCAGCCGTTCGTGAAGAGCTCGCAGTCGCAGAAGGAGCCCTCACGGCCGATGCGGCGCTCCAGCCTCGTCGCGAGCGGCGCCTGGAGCTCACGCCACCGCCTGGTCCACCGCAGCGTCGTGTCGCACCCGAACTGCACGAGCATCCGGTTGACGTAGCACAGCACGCACTCGTGCGGCCCAGGCCCGGTCAGGTCCTGCGCCAGGCTGGCCAGCTCGATCTCCAGCGTGCGTACGCCGTCGTCCACGGACATGGGCCTCTCCCCCGCTCACCGGTCCGAACCCCTTGTTCGAACACCTGTGCAGAAGATGGCAGGAGCCACCGACATCGGCGCTCAGCCCCCGAGGACCCACTCCACGATCGCGGCGTGCGTCGGGGCGAGGTTGCGCTTGGCGGCGAAGGTCACCGAACGAGGGTCGTCGAACGCCTCCGCGCTGACCTCGTCCCCGCGGTGCACGGGCATGACGTGCATGAGCATGACGTCCGGCCCTGCCTCGTCGAGGACCTCGGTCGTGATGCGGTACGGCTCGAACGCGGTCCGCCGGCGACCCGGCGTGCGGGCCGCCGTCGGCCAGACGTCGGTGTAGACGACGTCGGCGCCCCGCACCGCGTCCGCGAGGTCGTGCCAGACCGTCACGCTGCCCCGCTGTCCGTGGTGCGCCAGCTCGGCGAGGAAGTCCTCGTGCACGCCGTGCCCGGGCGGGCACACCTGGCGCACCTGCAGCCCGAAGGGCACCGTCAGCTCGCACCAGGAGCGCAGCACGTTGGAGTCCTCACCCACGAACGTGACGGTGAGGTCGTTCAGCGGCCCGCGCCGCTCGAACAGGGTGTACGCCTCCGAGAAGACCTCCACCGGGTGACCGAGATCCGTCATCGCGTTGATGACGGGCACCTCGCACACCCGCGCCAGCTCCGTCACCGCCGCGTGGTCGCGGGCACGCACGACCACCGCGTCGACGGCACCGGAGAGGATCGCGGCCGTGTCGCTCACCGGCTCGCGCTGCCCCAGGACGAGGGGGAGGTCGATGCGGTGCGCACCGACGGCGTCGATCGCCGTGTCGTAAGCGAGCCTGGTCCGGAAGCTGGTCCCGTCGAAGATCGTGGCCACGCGCCTGTCGGCGAAGCGCGACCGGCGCCTCGCGCGCTGGTCCTTCCAGCCGGCGGCGGCGAGCCACAGCGACTCCAGGTCGGGACGCGAGAGGTCAAGCAGCGTCAGCAGACTCCGGGGGTGGGACACCGTGCCAACCTATCGCAGGCCGGTCGGCACGCCCGAACGGGGTGATGCGTCTGAGGCACCTCGCGAGGGGCCCGGTCGCCCAGGGCGAGGACCCGCGCGGGTGCCTGACCGACTCGCGCCGGCACTCGGGACTCACGTCCGTCCCCCGGGGGAGTCATGCCGACTCCCGGGGACTCACGTCCGTCTCCCGGGGACTCAAGCCTGTCTCCCGGGAACTCCCATCCGGCGCCGGCGGAAACGCCGGGCGACGCTCACGCGATCAGCTCGCCCAGCGTGGCGACGACGTCGACCAGCGCTCCCCGCCGGTACACGGTGACCGGGAAGGGACGGTCCACCGCCGTCCCGAGCATGAGCCGCTGCAGGTCCTGGGCGGTGCGGACGGGGTGCTCGCCGGAGGCGATGACGACGTCACCGAGGTAGATGCCCGCGTGCGCGGCCGGACTTCCGGGGACCACCTCCGTGACGTGGAGGCCCGTGCGCCGTCCGAGCCGCTCGGCCAGCGCCGGCGGGACCGCCATGGTCACCCCGCCGATGCCCAGCCACGCGCGACGCACCTTTCCCGTGCTGATCAGCTCGCCGAGGATCCGCCGGGTGGTGGCGTTGACCGGGACCGCGAGGCCGAGGCCCACGCCGGCCACGGCGGTGTTCACCCCGACGACGGTGGCGGTGGAGTCCGCGAGGGCCCCGCCGCTGTTGCCGGGGTTGAGCGCAGCGTCGGTCTGGATGACGTCGTCGATCGAGTGGGCACCGCGGGCGGTGCGTACGGGGAGGGAGCGCCCGAGCGCGCTCACGACGCCGGCCGTCACGGAGCCGGCGAAGCCGAGCGGGTTGCCGACGGCGACCACCAGCTGGCCCACGCGCAGCGTGTCGGCGTCGCCCAGCTCCGCCGGCCGTGCCAGTCCCGGGCGCGTGCGCAGCACCGCCAGCTCGGAGAGCCGGTCGGTACCGAGGACGTCGAAGGGTGCCTCCTCGCCGTCGGCCGCCACCACCCCTCCCCCGGTGACGCCCTCGACGACGTGCGCGCTCGTGAGCAGGAGCCCGTCCTCGGTGAAGGCGAACGCCGAGCCCGTCGCGCTGCCGCGGCGGCTGCGCACGAGGACGGAAAGCACCCGGGGCTGCAGCGCCTCGGCCACCGAGGTGACCACCCGGGAGTAGGCGTCGAACGGATCGGCCATGCCTGTGCAACACCGGCGCCGACGCCGTCATGCCGCCGGCAGTTCCGCTGCGGGCGATCGGGTGTCCCACGACCCGCCGATACGCTGGCCCTCATGCCTCAGCGTCCCGGCCCGGTGGGCCTGCTCGTCACCGCGCTGGTCGCCGCCCTCGTGCTCGCCGGGTGCGACTCGGGCACGACGCCGGTCGAGGACGCCACGACCCAGGACCTGCAGGACGCCCTGGCCGCCGTGCCCGGGGTCGACGACGCACGCGTGCGCCACCACCCGGGCGACCACGAGTACGTCAGCATCAGCCTCGACCTCCGGCCCGGGACGCACGCCCTGGCTGCGGTGCCCGTCGTCGACGCCGCCCGGGACGCGGTCGAGGGCTCGGCGTACCGCGACGTCGACCTGATGCTCACGCTCGGCTGGGAGGACGACGACCGGCGCCTCGACCTCACCGCGCACGGGACGACGCCGATCCTCGCCGCCCTGGCCACCGAGGCGCGCGCCATGGCCGTCCTCGAGCAGCACGGTTTCGAGCGCACGGCGCTGAGCGTCTCGGACACCGCGCTCGACGCCCGGTACCGCCGGACGATCGACGTCACGCTGCCGGCCGGCTCGCCGAGCCGGTCGCTGGCCCGTGTGCGCGAGGCGCTCGTCACGCAGCTGCCGGACACCCAGCAGGAGACGACCCTGGACGTCCGCTACCACGGGGACTACGACCGCGACCGGCCCACCGACAGCCACAGCCTGAGCGTCCCGGCCGCCGCTCCCGCGGAGCTGGTGGCGCTGGCCGACTCCTACCTGCGTCGGCCCGTGCCGGCGGGGTGGCCCGGCGCGACGGACGTCTACGTCAACGTCAACGGCCACGGCACCGACGTGGACGACTGGTACGTCTCGATCGACGCCACCCTCGCCCCGCAGGCGATGTGGGACGTCGCGGAGGGCGACCTGGAGGACCACCTCGGTTCCGACGTCGTCATGGACGCGGCACGGCACGTCGCCCGGGCCGCCGCGTTCCCGGGTGCCGACGCCTTCGTCGACGTCCGCCTCGAGAGCCGTGACGGGTACGCCGACGTCGGCGGGTTCTACACGGGCGACTGCGCCGAGGCCTGGGACGACCGCAGCGGACGCTCCCGCGAGCTGTGGCGCACCTGGGTGGAGGCGGGCGGCGAGCCGAGGCAGGACGGTGCCACGGCCACCGAGTGCCCGGACGCGTAGCACCGGGCACGGACAAGAGAAAGCCCCCGGCGGCAGGGGCCGGGGGCACCGCTCGGTGGGTCAGCCGACGTTGCGGGCCGCGCGGCGACGGGCGAGCTCGTCCTCGACCGCGGGCTCCTCCTCGCCGTGCGCGCGCTCCGTCGGCAGCTCGGCAAGGTCGCCCTCGACCTCGCGCCAGACACGGCCGACGGCGATCCCGAAGACGCCCTGACCGCCCTGGACCAGGTCGATGACCTCGTCGGCGGACGTGCACTCGTAGACGGAGGCTCCGTCGCTCATCAGGGTGATCTGGGCGAGGTCCTCGACCCCGCGCTCGTGCAGGGCCTGGATGGCGGTGCGGATCTGCTGGAGCGAGACGCCGGTGTCGAGGAGACGCTTGACCACCTTGAGCACGAGGATGTCGCGGAAGCTGTACAGGCGCTGGCTCCCGGACCCCTTGGCGCCGCGGATGCTCGGCTCCACGAGACCGGTGCGCGCCCAGTAGTCAAGCTGGCGGTAGGTGATGCCGGCCGCGCGGCAGGCGGTCGGCCCGCGGTAGCCGGTGTCCTGGTCGAGGTCGGGCAGCGTGTCACCGAAGAGCATGCCCTGGGCCCGTTGGGGGACGCCGGGAACGGCGTCCGCCGTCGCATCAGTGCCGCTCACAGGGTTCTCCGTTCGTCCGCGATCCCTCGACCCACCGCTACTGCCGCCGCTGCCGAGGATACCGCTCGTTCGCTCTTGATGGGCCCACGCTATGGCCGCACCGGTACCCGGTCAACGAGGCGCACCGGTAAACCGTCCGGCGTGTCCGATCCGCGTGTCTCACCCTCGACCACAGGTTGAGAGTTTCCCCACGCGCCGTCGCTCCGGGGCGCGTCTTCGGTCCGCCGCCGGCGCCGGTTCACCGGTCCTCGGGCTCGTCCGGCGTGCCGGACGCGTTGCCCTCCTGAGGCTTGATGGCGAAGTCCTCCGGCTCGACGCCCTCGAGGAAGGTGCGGAACTCCTCCATCACCTCCGGCGCGGGCGCCGAGGGCGCCTGCACCGCCTCCTCGTCAGCCTGGTCCAGACCTGCCTCCTCCATCGGCACGCCGGCCAGGGTGAGGAGCGTCTCGTCGCAGAGCACCGGGCAGTGGGCGCGCAGCGCGATCGCGATGGCGTCGGAGGGGCGTGCGTCGATGACCTGCCCACCGCTGAGCACCAGCTCGGCGTGGAAGATGCCGTGGACCACCTGCGTCACGCGCACCTCCTTCACCCCCACCCCGAGGTGCTCGAGGACGGAGACGAGCAGGTCGTGGGTGAGCGGACGCGGAGGGACGAGCCCGGCCTGCGCGGACGCGATCGCAGCCCCCTCCCGGGGGCCGATGACGATCGGCAGCACGCGGGTGCCGCCCGGCTCACCGAGCACCACGACGACCTCGTTGCCGGGCACGCTCACCCGCACGCCGAGCACCACCATCTCCCGCATGCCGCAACGGTACGTCGCACGCGGGCGCGGCGCGCCCGGAACACACCCCAATCGGGTGATCGCCCCGGCGGTTTCAGCCGAGCTGCTCGACGGCGGAGCGGAGCAGCTCCGTGTGGAGGGTCGCGTAGAGCTCGGCGAGCTCGGCCGCCTGCGCGGCGCTGCGTTCCCGGGCCGCGCCGGAGCGCTGCGCCCGCGTGGGGGCAACCACCTGGTCGATGACGTCGGCCTCCCGCTCGGCGCTGGTGCGCACGGTCCGCAGGTGGCGGGCGCTGATGCCGTGCCGGCCCAGGGCGAGCACCGCCTGGACCACCTGGACCGAGCGCCCGGGGAAGCGCCCGCGCGTGTCGGCCAGCACGAGCCCGGCCTGCGCCATCTCGTCCAGCTCGGCCTCGGTGGCGCCCGTGAGCTCGCAGAGCTCCTTGGCACTCACCCGCGCCCCGGGGGCCGGCCGGACGAGCTCGCCGTCGCGCGTGACCACGCGGGCGAGCGAGGGCTGCTCCACCTGACGCCCGGCGTCGAGGTCGGCGAGCTGCTCGCGGATCACCCGCAGCGGCAGGTAGCTGTCGCGCTGGGCGGTCAGGGCGAAGCGGATCCGCTCGGCGTCGGCCCGGGAGTACATGCGGTAGCCGGACCCGGTGCGGCGCGGCTTGACCAGGCCCTGCTCCTCGAGGAAGCGCAGCTTGGAGATGGTGACGGCGGGGAACTCCGGCTTGAGGAGGGCCAGGACGGCACCGATGCTCATCGAGGGCTCGTGGGAGACCTCCTGCGGCCAGGTGCCGGTCCGTTCGGCCGGCGCCCGGGGTGCCGGCGCAGGTTCGTGCGCGGCGTCGGGCCGACGTCGTGCTGCCGGGCTCACCGCTGCTGCGCACCTGCCGTGGAGCCGCCGCGGTGGTGACTGGGGTGGTAGGTCAGGCGGTACTTGCCGATCTGGACCTCGTCGCCGGCACGGAGCAGGGCGGTGTCGATGCGCTCCCGGTTGACGTACGTGCCGTTGAGGCTCCCCACGTCGCGGACCGAGAAACCGCTGCCCTCGGTGAGGAACTCGGCGTGCTTTCGCGAGACGGTGACGTCGTCGAGGAAGATGTCGGAGCTCGGGTGACGCCCGGCGGTCGTGCGCTCGGCGTCGAGGAGGAACCGTGCGCCGGCGTTGGGACCGCGCTGGACGATGAGGAGCGCGGAACCGGGCGGCAGTGCCTCGACGGCGGCCGCGTCGTCGGCGCTGAGCCCCTGGTAGACGAGCTCGCTCTCGGGCTCCGCGCCGATGGCGCCGAACCTGGCCGTGCTGGTCACGTCGTTGCGCTCGCCGCCCTCGCCCGGGCGCCCCGGCTGCTGCGGGGTGGTCATAGGGCTACCTCCTGGGTCGTCTGAGTCCTCCGGCCCTCGGCCGACGTCCTGTGGTCAACAATAGGGGTCAAGTCACCGTGGTTGCCGGACGAGCAGCCTCCGCACACCCACGGGACCTGCCATTTCGTCCCGATCCGGTCCCGTCTCACCCTCCTGGCTCCTCGGGCGGCACGGGCGTGGCGTGCTCGGGCTCCGGGACCTCGCGGGTCGCGGTGATGCGGATGTCGTCCTCCTCGGTGACCGTGACCTCCCCGCCGGCGTTGCGGACCGAGGAGAGCGCGCCGCCCGGGATGTCGAGCGCCCCGGAGAGCGTGTCGGGGTCCCCGATGGCGAGCCACTCGTACGGCGGGGCGATCGCCACCCCGTCGACGAGGACACCCCCGGCACGGTCGTCGAGGATCCAGCTGCTGGCGGTCAGGCGCTGGCCGGAGAGCTCGACCGACTCCACGCCGGCGTTGCGCAGCTCCTCCAGGATCGTCACCAGGACCTGGGCCCGTACCCCGCCGCCCGGGTCGTCGATGTCCACCCGCACGCCGGGGCCGTGCACGGGCAGGGTCCCCGCCAGGATGCCGCGCGTGCGCGCCTGGAGCTCCGCCGCCTCCTGGGCCGCCTCCCGGGAGGTGGTGGAGGACCGGAGCTCGGCGAGGTCCCGCCGCAGCTCCTCCTGCTCGTCGGAGAGGTCGGCGTTGCGCTGGGTGAGCTCGTCGAGCAGCCGCACCAGGTCGTCCTGACGCATGCCCGCGAGGACGTCCTCCTGCGTCTGGCGCACCTGCGTGACGACGGCGAAACCCAGCCCTGCGCACAGCAGCGCGACGGCCACGTGCCCGAGCGTGAGGCGCGGCGCGAGAAGGGAACGCCACGTCCCCCGCCCGCCGGGACCGGCGGTCTCCCCCGTGCCCGTCGCGGCCGGCTGCGCCTCCGCACCGGTCGCGAGGTCAGCCTCGTCCGGACGCGGCCCACCGTCGGTCGGGGCCGGCTGCTCCGGAGCCGGCTGCTCCAGAGCCGGTTCCTCCGGGGCGGACTCCTCCGGGGCCGGCGCCCCCGAGTCCGGCGCGCGTCCGCCAGGCCCGGTCGGGTCGGGACGCGTGCCCCGGTCGCCCTGCCCACCGTTCGCCGGGTCCTGCGGTGATGCGCTCATGCGTTGAAGACGTGCCGGCGGATGGCGGCGACGTTGGAGAAGATCCGGATGCCGAGGACGACGACGACGGCGGTGCTCAGCTGCGTCCCCACGCCCAGCTGGTCCCCGAGCCAGACGATGAACGCCGCCACGAGCACGTTGAAGACGAAGGAGACGACAAAGACGCGTTCGTTGAACAGCCCGTCCAGGCGCGCACGAAGTCCGCCGAAGAGGGCGTCGAGCGCCGCGATGACCGCGATGGGCAGGTAGGGCTGCAGGGAGCTGGGCACGGTGGGTTCGAAGAAGACCCCGGCGAGCACCCCGACCGCAAGACCGAGCAGAGCGAGCACTCAGCGCACCTCCTCATCTGCCGGTCGTCCCCGGTCCTCCGCCGCCGTGCTGTCCCCCGAGGGTGGCACATCCTGCGACGGCGGAGAAACGGCCCCGCCGTCGTCGTCCGGGAGGGGTTCGGCCAGCTCAGGGGTGAGCTGCTGCAGTCCCGGGAGCTCCAGGTCGTCGGCCGTCCGGATGCTGACCCCGATGGAGTAGGTGCCGCGCAGCACGCCGAGGTGCGTGCTGGCGGGCGTGCGCGCCAGGCGCGTCTGCAGCTGCTCCGGGTCGCCGATCGCCTCGACGACGTACGGCGACACGACCGCCTCGAGGTTGACGAGGATCGCCTGCCCCGCGGTGCGGATCGCGCTCGTCGGCCCGAGTCGCTGCCCGTTGACGGCGATCGCCTCGGCACCGCTGGCCCACAGCGAGTTGACCAGGACCTGCAGGTCGACGTCGGTGACGCGCTCGTCCTCCGTGCCGGCGACCCCGCGCCGGGCGGCCGCGGAGTCCTCGAGCGTCACGACGATGCCCGGTCCGGTGACCGCCACGTGGCCCGAGGCCACGCCGAGCAGGCGCACCTGCGTCAGCAGCTCGGAGCCGGCGCCCGAGAGCTCGGCGTCCCGCAGTCGTTCGATCTCCGCGGCGCTCTCGGCGTTGGACGTGCGCAGGGCGTCCCCCTCGGCCGCACGTTCGCGGATCTGCTCGACCAGGAGCGTGCGGGCCGGCAGGAACCCGGACTGTGGGGCCCGCAGCGCCTTGGCGGCCCAGACTCCGCCCATCCCCATGACGACGCACAGCACGAGCACGGCCGCCCTGCGCCACCACGGCAGGTGCTGCTGAGCCTCGCTCTTCCGGGCGGCCATGTCGCGGTAGCCCGCGTCCAGCGGGTTCTCCAGCAGCTCGCGCAGCAGCGACATCGACTCGTCCGGCCGCCTCGGCCGGCCACCCGGCCCCGCGGGCACGGGCGCGGCGACCGGGGTGGCGCCGTCGTCGTCGGTCCGGCTCACGCTCACGCCCTGGAACGTCCGCGGTCCGCCCGGACGATGCGCACCACCTGCTCGACGTAGAGCAGCGCCGCCACCCAGTACAGCCCGACGCCCCACCAGGCGCTCGCCCAGCCGACCGTCCACGCCAGCGCGCCCACCACCCCCGGCACGCTCGCCAGCAGCAGCAGCGGGAAGGCGTACATGAGCGCGAAGGTGCCCGCCTTGCCGGCGAGGTGGACCGGAAGGGGGCCGTACCCGTGCCTGTTGAGGACGGGCAGCAGGCATGCGAGCACGACGTCGCGCAGGACGATGACGAGCACGAGCCACCAGGGGACCAGCTCGCGCCAGGCCAGACCGACCAGCGTCACGAAGATGTAGAGCCGGTCCGCCGCGGGGTCCAGGAGCTGCCCGAGGCGGCTGGTCTGGTTGAAGCGGCGTGCGATGACGCCGTCGAACCAGTCGCTGGCCCCGGCGATCACCAGCACCACCAGCGCGGCGGCGTCCCGCTCGGTGAAGATCAGCACCGCGAAGACGGGCACGAGCAGCAGCCGGATCCCCGAGATGACGTTCGGGACGGTCCACACCCGGTCAGAGACCTCGTCGCCGGTCCGGCTCTGTGGGGTGCGGGAGCTCACCGCCCCAGCCTAAGCGGCGTGAACGGCCGGGGTGCGCCGTCGGCGCGCGCGTCGCGGCCTCGCGCGTGGGACGCTGCTCCGGTGCTCGAGCTGCTGACCGGGTCCGGGATGGCGATGGCCGCGGGCCTCAACGCCTACGTCCCTCTCATCGGGCTGGGCCTGCTGTCGCGGTACACCGACCTGGTCGCCCTGCCCCAGGGCTGGCAGTGGCTGGAGAGCACGCCGGCGCTCGGCATCCTGGCGGTGCTGCTGCTCGTCGAGGTGGTCGCGGACAAGGTCCCGGTGGTCGACTCCGTCAACGACGCGCTCCAGACGCTGGTGCGGCCGGCCGCGGGCGGCATGGTCTTCGCGGCCGGGTCGGCCTCCGAGACGGCGGCGGTGAGCGATCCCGCCACGCTCGTGCAGGACTGGCGGTGGGCCCCTGTCCTGCTCGGCGTGCTCCTGGCCCTGGCCACCCATCTGACCAAGGCGGTTGCCCGGCCGGCGGTGAACACGGCGACTGCCGGCACGGGTGCACCCGTGGTCTCCACCGCGGAGGACGTCTCCTCGGTGGCGCTCGTCCTCGTCTCCGTGGTGCTGCCGGCGCTGGTGGCGCTCCTCGTCGTCGTGGTGCTGGCGCTGCTGGTCCTGGCGGTGCGCAGGCGGCTCGCCGCCCGGGCGGACCGTCCGCTGCGGCACGCCCGCAGCGTCACCCGGCATCCCCCGGACGCGTAGGTCACCACGCGGCCCTACGCTGTCGCCCATGAGATTCGGACTCTTTCTCCCGCAGGGCTGGCGCTTCGACCTCGTGGGCATCGACGACTCGCAGCACTGGCCGACGATCACCTCGCTCGCACGCCGCGCCGACGACGGCGACCTCTGGGAGTCCGTGTGGGTCTACGACCACTTCCACACCACCCCGGTGCCGAGCGAGGAGGCGACGCACGAGGCCTGGTCGCTCATGGCGGGCCTCGCCGCCAGCACCGACCGGGTGCGGCTCGGGCAGATGTGCACCTGCATGGCCTACCGGAACCCGATGTACCTGGCCAAGGTCGCCGCCACGGTCGACCACATCAGCGGCGGGCGCCTGGAGATGGGCATCGGCGCCGGGTGGTACGAGCACGAGTGGCGCGCGTACGGGTACGGCTTCCCCCGGGCCGGGGTGCGCCTGAAGATGCTCGAGGAGGGGGTCCAGATCTTCGAGCAGGCCTGGCGTGAGGGGGTGGCCACCTTCCACGGCGAGCACTACGACGTCGACGGTGCCATCTGCCGGCCGCTGCCGCTCCAGCCGGGCGGCGTGCCGCTGTGGATCGCGGGCGGCGGCGAGAAGGTCACGCTCCGCATCGCCGCGCAGCACGCCCGGTACACCAACTTCGACGGCACCCTGGAGGGCTTCACCCGCAAGAGCCAGATCCTGCGCGAGCACTGCGCCGAGGTGGGCACCGACTTCGACCAGATCACCCGCTCGGCCAACTACAACGTGCTCATCGGGTCGACGGAGGCCGAGGTGGAGGAGCGCACGGCCGAGCTCGTGGCGAGGCTGAGCCCGCACATGGACGCCGACCGGCTCGAGCAGCAGCTGCGCGGGTTCCGCGGCATGCCGGCGCACGGCACGCCCGAGCAGGTGGTCGAGAAGCTGACCGCGCTGAAGGAGCAGGGCCTCGCGTACGGCATCTTCTACTTCCCCGACGCCGCCTACACCACCGACTCGATCGAGCTGTTCGAGCGCGAGATCATGCCGGCACTGATGTGACGGCAGGACTCGTGCGACGTCGACCCTGACGTCACGGCCGGGACCTCCCGGCCTTTCACCAGAGCGTGGCCGGCTCCTCCGCACCGTCGGGGCCGGCCACGTCCGTGTCCGCGGCGCCCGCCGGTCCGACGGCGGCGCCCGCCGCTCCCACCGCGGCACCCGGGCCGGCGCCCCGTGAGCCCGCCCCTCCGCCGGTCAGGGCCGCCGCCTCCGACGGGGTGCCACGGGATGACGCGGCCTTCGCCGCGGCGACCGCCAGCACGTCCGCGCGCTCGTTGTGCTCGTCCCCGGTGTGGCCGCGGACCCACTCGAAGTCGGTGCGGCCGCGCCGGGACTCGAGCAGCTCGTCGATCTCCTTGATCAGCTCGAGGTTCTCGGGGATCTTGCCGTCACCCTTGCGCCAGCCACGACGCTTCCAGCCCTTCGCCCACTTGGTGGCGATGTTGATGACGTACTGGGAGTCCGCGCGGACCAGCAGGTCGGCGTCGGGACCGACGTGGCGCAGCGCCTCGCGCAGCGCGAGCAGCTCGCCGATGTTGTTGGTCCCGTGCGGCAGACCGCCGGAGCCGGACTCGCCCGTGGCCTGGTCGACCCACGCCCAGCCGGTCGGTCCGGGGTTGCCGAGCGCGGACCCGTCGGTGGCGATGACCGTGTCGTAGCCGTCGGTGGGGCGCGGCGGCGTGTCCGCGGCGGCCCCCGCCTTCCGGGCACGGGCCGGCGCCTTGGAGGTGGCCGGGCGCCCGGACGCAGCTGGGGCCCCCGGTGCGGAGGGCGTCAGACCGCGCTGGGTGAGCAGCGCGGCGATCTTCTCGCCGTGCCACACGAAGAACGGCGTGCCGTCCTTGAGGGTGCGCTCCGCGGCGAGCCCGTCCGCGAGCGCCTTCTCGGTGGCGCTGGGGCCGTCCTTGAGACCCAGCTCGGTCAGGTGTGTGCCGATCTGGCGGGCCGTGAGCCCGAACTGCTGACCGAGCTCTGTCTGCGTGGACCACTTCCTGGGCAACGTCTCTCCTCCTGCAGGCGGGCGCGCGCCCGGCGACCGTCCACCCTACGCCGCCGCGTCCGCCTCGACCCGCAGCGGGCGCGGCGGGGCGCCGGCGCGGACTCCGGGCGGCACCTCACGGCACCGGCGCGAGCTCCGGGCGGCACCTCACGGCGCCGTCACTCCGGGTACCGGCCCCCCGCCGCGACCCTCTTGCGCGAATGGACGACGGCGTGCGCCGCGACGAGCGCGACGGCGTCGTTCTCCCCCGCTCCGCCGACCTCGGCGCGGCCGCGCACACGAGCCCCCTCGTCCACGACCGTGCGGCGCACGACTGCGCCGGGTCCGACGCGGACGTCGTCGAGCAGCACGGAGTCGACGACCTCGGCGCCGGCGGCCACCCGTACCCCCGGGCCGAGGACGCTCCTGCGCACGGTCCCCTCCACCACGGTGCCCGGTCCCACCACCGCGTTCTCGGCGCGGCCGTCACCGACCAGCCGGGCGGGCGCGTGGCGGCGCACCCGGGTGGTGACGGGCCAGGCAGGGTCGTCCACGTCGAAGGGCGGACGGTCGAGGAGGGCCATGTGGGCGCGCCAGTACTCCTCGACGGTGCCCACCTGCTGCCAGTAGCCCGGGTGGCGGTGCTCGAGGGCGCCGCCCCGGGCCACCATGGCGGGGAGCAGGTGGTCGCCGATGTCGCCGAGACCGTCACCGCCCCGGCCGCGCCGGACCTCCTCGAGGCCCGCGAGCAGGGCGGCGGTGCCGAACGCGAGCACCTGCCTGGCGACGAGGTCGCCGCGCGGACGCTCGGGACGGTGCGCGTACTCCGTCACCCGGCCGTCCTGGACCTGGACCACGTCGTGGCGGGTCAGGTCCCCGCCGTGCCGGGTCGTCACCACGGTGAGCTCGGCCCCCGAGGCTGCGTGTCGCGCCACCACGTCGGCGAAGTCCATGCGGTACACCGCGTCCGCGGACGCCACGAGCACGACCTCCGGCTCGTGCCGGCGGATCGCGTCGGCCCGCCGGGCGAGCGCGTCGGCCGTGCCGAGGTGGTCGCCCGGCTCGGGTGCGACCACCAGCACCCCGCCGCGCGTGCGGTCCAGGTCCCACGGCCGGCCCCCGGCGAGGTGCTCGCTCACCGAGACGGGGTGGTGCTGGGCGAGGACCCACACGTCGGAGATGCCGCTGTTGGCGGCGTGGGACAGCGGGAAGTCGATGAGCCGGTGCGTGCCGCCGAAGGGCAGGGCGGCGCTCGCCCGCCGGTCGGTCAGCGCCTCCAGCCGCGCGCCGGCGCCGCCGGCGAGGACGACGAGCAGGGTGCGGGTGGGGGCCATGACGTCTCCTTCGAAGGTGGGGCGGGGCGGTTGCGGACGGCACGGCTCAGGCCTGGCCGCCCTCCCGGGAGGACGCCTCCGGCGCACGGAGCCCGGCCTCCTGCGCGCGCAGCGACCGGAGCAGCTCGTCGCGGGCCTCCAGGACGAGGCGGCGCAGGGCGGCGGGCGCGTCGGCGTTCTCCTCGAGCCACCGGGTGCTGCGCTGGACCACCGGGTCGTCCTGCGGGGCCCGGCCGGGGACGACGTCCTGGTACGCGGGGTAGAGGCGCCGGACGAGGCGGGACGCGATCTCGATGCTGTGCCGCGCCCAGATCCCGCGGAGGGCGTCGAAGTACCGGTCGGTGAAGGGTGCGGTCAGCTCCCGGTGCCAGGGCTGGGTGAAGCCGGTGAGCGTCGCGTCGACGTGGTCGTTGCTCAACGCCCCGGGCGTCAGGAGCGTCTCCCAGGAGGCGGCCTTGACGTCGGCGTCCGGGAAGCTGGAGACCGCGGCGAGGTGCTGGGTGGTGCCGTCCGCGGTGCGGTCGTGGGCCAGCTCCTCGTCGAGCTCGTCGAGCGTCGCCGCGCCGAGGGCCGCCAGCGCCTGCCACAGCGACCACCGCAGCTCCGGGTCCATGGGGAGCCCCACGACCGTCTCCGACCCGCTGAGCAGCCCCCGCAGACGCGGTGCGGCGGCGGGCGTGGTGGCGGCGGACCGGGCGAGGGAGCGCGCCCACACGAGCTGGGCGTCGGAGCCTGGTGCGGCCTCGTGCAGGTGGGCCAGGGAGCCCTTGCCCAGCAGCAGCCGCAGCTCGTCGCGGCGCGCCGGCGGGGCGTAGCGCTCCACGGCCGTGCCGGCGTTGAGGGTGAGGCCGGCGAGCACCGCGCTGTCGGTCTCGGCCGGACCGTGCCGCAGCACGAGGTCGAGGTAGTCGGCCGCGGGCAGCACGGCGTCACGGGTGGCGTTCCACAGCGCCGACCACACGAGCGAGCGCGCCAGCGGCTCGCGCAGCGCACCGAGGTGCTCCCGCACGGTGGAGAGCGAGTCGGGGTCGAGGCGCACCTTGCCGTACGTGAGGTCGTCGTCGTTGACCAGCACGAGGGCGGGCCGGGGCAGGCCGGCGGCCTCGGCGACGGCCACGCTCTCACCGGTCAGCTCAACCTCGAACCGGTGGGACCGGACGAGCGCGGCCCCGCCGTCGTCCTCCACGAGGTCGTACAGGCCGACGGCGAGGCGGTGCGGGCGCAGCACCTCCTGCCCGGTGCGGGGGTCCCCGCCCCGCTGGCGGACGACAAGGGAGCGGACGCGCTCCCCGTCGGCCTCCACCTCGGCCCGCAGGGTCGGGGTGCCGGCGGTCTGGAGCCACAGCCTCGACCACTCCCCCAGGTCGCGCCCGGAGGCGCCCTCGAGCGCCGTGAGCAGGTCCGTCAGGGAGGTGGAGCCGTAGGCGTGCTCGGCGAAGTACGCCCGCGCCCCGGCGAAGAAGGCGTCCGTGCCGACGTAGGCGACCAGCTGCTTGAGCACGGAGGCGCCCTTGGCGTAGGTGATGCCGTCGAAGTTCTGCTTGGCGGCCTCCAGGTCGGGGATGTCGGCGACGATCGGGTGCGTCGTCGGCAGCTGGTCCTGGGTGTAGGCCCAGGCCTTGCGGCGGTTGGCGAAGGACACCCAGGCGTCGGTGAACTCGGTGGCGGCGACCGAGGCGTGCGCGCCCATGTAGTCGGCGAAGGACTCCTTGAGCCAGAGGTCGTCCCACCAGCGGGGCGTGACGAGGTCCCCGAACCACATGTGGGCCATCTCGTGCAGGATCGTGTTCGCGCGCGCCTGGTACTGGGCCCGGGTGGCCGCGGAGCGGAACACGTAGGCCTCGGTGAAGGTCACGCAGCCCGGGTTCTCCATGGCGCCGAGGTTGTACTCGGGGACGAAGACCTGGTCGTACTTGCCCCACGGGTACGGGGTGCCGAAGTGCTCGTGGAAGAAGTCGAGGCCCTGGCGGGTGACGGTGAGGATCGCCTCGGCGTCCAGGTGCTCGGCCAGCGAGGCGCGGCACAGCACGCCGAGGGGGACGTCGAGAGTGCCGCCGTCCGGGAGTCGGCCGGACCAGTGCCCGTCGACCCGGTGGTAGGGCCCGGCGACGACCGCGGTGAGGAAGCTCGAGAGGGGCGGGGTCGTGGCGAACTCGGTGCGCACGGTGCCGTCAGCGCGTCCCGCCGCGGCGAAGGCCGGCTGGTTGGACAGGACCTGCCACCCGGAGGGCGCGACGACGGCGAAGGCGAAGCGGGCCTTGAGGTCCGGCTGCTCGAACACCGCCATCACGCGCCGCGAGTCGGCGGGCTCGTACTGGGTGTAGAGGTAGGTCTCGCCGTCGGCCGGGTCGACGAAGCGGTGCATGCCCTCCCCGGAGCGCGAGTAGAGCGCGTCGGCGACGACCGTCACCTCGTTCTCGGCCTCCAGCCCCTCGAGGGTGATGCGGGCACCGTCGTAGCAGGCGGCCGGGTCGACCTCCCGCCCGTTGACGACGACGGAGCGGACGTGTCCCAGGAAGTCGAGGAACGTCGTCGGTGCCGTGGCGGCGAACCGCACGGTCGTCGTGGAGCCGAAGGTGGGGCTGCCGAGATCGCGGGCCCGGCTCAGGTCCAGCTCGACGTGGTAGTCGTGGACGGTGAGGCGGTCCGACCGCTCGGCGGCCTCCGCGCGGGTGAGGTTCGCGGTCGTGGTCACCAGGGCAGGTTAGCCATCCCTGCCACGGGCGCCGCACGTCGGCGGACCACTCCCGTCCGCGGCGTGTCGGTCACCGGGCGGCGGCAGACTGGGCGGCGATCGGCGGCACACCACGAGGTCGTGGGCCGCGCGGCGCCCCCGGGCCCTCGCGCGACGCGGAGCCGTCCCGGAGCGACGAGGAGGACATGCATGGACGCCCTGGACGTCCCGGCCGGTGCGGTCGTGGTGGGGGTCGACGGCTCGGCGCGGGCCGGTCGGGCCCTCGAGCTGGCCACGCACGAGGCCGCCCGCCGCGGGACAGGACTGCACGTCGTGTACGCGTTCCCGTGGCTCGCCACGGCGCACGGGTGGGAGTTCGCCCCCGAGGCGGACGCGCTGGAGACGGCCGGGCGCGTCGTCGCGGACGCCGTGGACAGGGCCTCCGCCATGCGTGCGGACCTGACGGTGACCGGTCAGGTGGTCGTGGACGACCCCGCGGTGGTGCTGGTCGAGGCGTCGGACCGGGCCTCTCTCGTCGTCGTCGTCGGGGCGCGCGGGCTCGGGCCGGTGGCCGGACAGCTGCTCGGCTCGGTGTCCCAGAAGGTGGCGGCGCACGCCCGGGGACCCGTGCTGGTGGTGCGGGAGGAGGCCGTCGAGGACGGCGGGCCGGTGGCCGTCGGGGCGGACCCGGCCGGGGAGACGCCGGAGGTGATGGAGTCCGCGTTCGAGGAGGCGGTGCGCCGCCGGACCGGCGTCCGGGTGGTGCTCGCCACCGAGCGGGAGTCCGTCCCGCCCGCGTACGCCGACGACCAGGTGCTCGACCTGCTGCGGGAGGCGACGACGCAGACCCGGCAGCGCACCAGCGCGGAGGTGCGGGCGTGGGCGGCGCGCTACCCGGGCGTGCCGGTGGAGGAGGTGTTCGTGCACCAGCACCCGGTGGAGGCCCTCGTGCAGGTCGCCGGCCGAGCGTCCGTCGTGGTGGTCGGCAGCCGGGGACGGCGTGGGCTGCGCGGGGTCAGGCTCGGGTCGGTGGCACGCGGGGTGCTGCACCGGGCTCCGCTGGTGCTCGTGGTGCGCGTCCACCAGGAGCGCGTCTGAGAGGTACGGCGGGCTGGACCGGAGGGCCCGGGACTACGCTGGTCCCCCGGACCGACGGCGGACCGACGGCGGGCGGAAGGCGGGCGGGCGGATGAGCCAGCGGGAGATCACCAAGGGCCGTCACGAGACGCCCGACGAACGCGCGGACCGGAACTGGAACGAGCTGCTGCAGGAGCTCCGCGTCACCCAGACGGGCGTGCAGCTGCTCACCGGGTTCCTGCTCACCCTGCCGTTCCAGGCGAGGTTCGACGAGCTCGACGACGTCCAGGTCGGCATCTACCTCGCCCTCGTCCTGCTGGCAGCCCTCACCACGGTCCTCGTGATCGCCCCCGTGAGCCTCCACCGGCTGCTGTTCCAGCGCCGCCTGAAGCTGGTCACCGTCCGCACCGGGCACCGGATCGCGCTGGCCGGGCTGTCGTCCCTGGCGCTGGTCGTGGTCGGCACCGTGCTGCTGGTCTTCGACGTCGTCGTCGGGCGGTCGACGGCGATCGGCGTGGCGTCCGCCGTGCTGGTGGTGGTCATCCTCGGCTGGCTGGTGGGCCCGCTGCTCTTCGGGCGCCGTGCGGCCCGGCGTGAGGAGGACCTGCTCGAGCGTCAGGGCGGCGCGACGGAGGACAGCAGCAGCGACGACGGCGCTCCCGGGCACGACGCGGGCAAGGAGACCGCGAGTCAGCACGCCGCGGACGCCGCGAGCACCGGGAGCAAGGACGCCGCCTCGCCGGCGAGCAGGGGCGCCGGGGCGTGACCGACCCGATCCGCGTCACCTCCACCGTCCACCTCGACCCGGCCGAGCTCCGGTGGCGCTTCTCCCGCGCCTCCGGTCCGGGCGGCCAGGGCGTCAACACCACGGACTCGAGGGTCGAGCTGTCGCTGGACGTCGCACGTTCCGCGGCATTCTCGGACGCCCAGCGCAGCCGGGTCCTGGAGCGGCTGGAGGACCGACTGACCTCGGGCGTCCTGACGGTCGTCGCGTCGGAGCAGCGCTCGCAGCTGCAGAACCGGCGCGCGGCCCTGGCCCGGCTCGTCGACCAGCTCCAGCGGGCGCTGGCCCCGCCGCCCCGCCGGCGCAGGCCCACCCGGCCCTCGCGCGGTGCGCTCCGGCGTCGGGCGGAGGGGAAGCAGCGCCGCAGCGCCACGAAGCAGCTGCGCCGCCGACCGGACCTGTGAGCCCGGTCGGGACGTGTGCGGGACGCCGGGCGCCGTGAGGGGGCGTGCCGTGCTCTATCGTCGCGTCATGGAGCAGCGAGTGAGCCTGGTCACCCTCGGCGTCGCCGACCTCGACCGGGCCCGGGCCTTCTACTCCGGCCTCGGCTGGACACCCACGCAGGACCTGGACGAGGTCGTCTTCTACCAGGCGGGCGGCATGGTTGTCGCCCTGTGGGACCGGGCGGCGCTGGCGGCCGACACCGTGGTCACGGACTCCGGTGGCTGGGGCGGCATCACCCTCGCTCACAACGTGCGCAGCCCCGCGGAGGTCGACGCCGTGCTCACCGAGGCGGAGCGCGCCGGCGGGCAGGTGCGCCGGTGGGGTGCCGCGACGGAGTGGGGCGGCTGGTCCGGGATCTTCACCGACCCGGACGGCCACGCGTGGGAGGTCGCCCACAACCCGTTCTGGCGCATCACGGACGACGGCGCCACCCTCCTCGACACGCAGGCCTGAGACGGGCGGGCCCGAGATGGACCGGTCGGACATCCTCGTCGTGGCCCAGGCCGCGGCGCTCGCCGGCGTGCTGTGGCCCGGAGGCGCCCGCTGGGACCTGCCGGTCGCCGCGGGAGCGGTCGCCTCGGCGTCGATGGTCGCGGGCGGCGCGCTCGCAGTGGTGGGAGCGGCGCCGCACACCCGGCTCACGCCCCGCGTGCGTCCGCCCGCGGGGGCGCCGCTGGTCACCACCGGCGCCTACGCGCTGACCCGCAACCCCATCTACGTCGGGCTCACGGCGGGCGCGTGGGGGCTGGCCGTGCTCCGCCGTCGTCCCGGCCCGCTGGTCGCGGCCGCCGTCCTCACGGCCGTCCTCACGGCGAAGTCCAGGCTCGAGGAGGGCGCCCTCGTCGAGGTGTTCGGCGAGGCCTACGTCGACTACGCCGCGAGAACGCCCCGCCTGCTCGGGCGGCGGCGTCAGCGGTAGCGTCCCGTTCGCCCGCACCGGGTGCCGCACCAGGCCGGCTCGAAGGCGTAGCGCTACACCAGGCCGTGCTCGAAGGCGTAGACAGTGGCGGCGGCGCGTGAGGGGACGTCGAGCTTGGCGAAGATGCTGCTCAGGTGCCGGGCGACCGTCTTCTCGCTGACGAAGAGCTCGGCGGCGATCGCCCGGTTCGTCCGGCCCAGGGCGACGAGCCGGAGCACCTCCAGCTCGCGCTGCGAGAGGCCGCTCGCGCCGAGCGCCGGGGCGAACCGCCTCAGCTCGTCCCTGGCCGCCGCCAGGTCCGGCGCGGCTCCGAGCCGCTCGAACGCCTGGCACGCCGACTCCAGCTCGAGCCTGGCTCCGTCGTCGTCCCCGACGGCGGAGCCGGCCCGGGCCAGCAGAACGCGGGTGCGCGCCACCTCGTACGGCACGTCGAGGCGCACCCACGCCGCCCAGGCGCGGTGGAGGGCCTCCAGCGCGGGGCGGGCACGTCCCTCGGCGAGGAGCACCGCGCCCGCTGCGTGGTCGGCCAGCGCGGCGAGCATCGTCCCGGTGCCCGGCCGCGCGGACCGGCCGAGCTCCGCGGCGGCCTGGCGCGCGCCGACCAGGTCCCCGGCCCGCAGCAGGATCTCCGTGGCCGCCGCGAGGAGCAGCGCGCGCTCCGCGAGGAGCACACCCCGCTCCGCGGGGACCGCCCGGTGCGCGGGGAGCGCCCGGTGCGCGCGGGGCACCGTCCGGTCCGGCGGCCGCACGGTCCGCGCCAGGGCGTGCCGGACGACGTCCGCCGCCTCATCGGCTCTCCCCCGGCCCAGCAGGAGCAGGGCGTGCCCGGGGTGCGGTCCGCGCCCGTGGTCGACGGCGCTGCGGAATGCTTGCTCGGCCTCGTCCAGCTCGCCCTGCAGGCGCAGGACCTCGCCGAGCTCGTACCAGGCGTCGCCGGCACGGCGCTGCCCGGGCGGGTCCCCGAGTCTCGTGAGGGCGTGACCGGCCTCGGTCACCGCCTCGGGCCAGCTGCCGCGCAGCCGCAGGAGCCGCGCCCGGGCGAGATGGGCCGCGCCGCGGAAGAGGACGAGGTCCGGCTGCGCGTCGCACCAGCGGGTCAGCACCCTGGTCCACTCGCGTGCCCGGGCCAGGTCCATGGTGGCGTCGGACAGGTCGATGGCGGCGCAGTACACGGTCCCGGTGGTCAGGGCGGAGACTCCCCTGGCGGACACGGCGGCCACGACCTCGTCCACGACGGCCACGCCGGAGCTGGTGAGACCGCGCAGCACGTCGCTCGCGCCCACCGCCAGGCGAGCGAGTGCGGCGAGGTCCGGGTCACCCGCACGGTCCGCCGTCTCCAGGGCCGCGGACGCCGAGCGTGCCGCGTCGTCGAGCCGGCCCGCCACCGCCGACCGCCGGGCCTCGAGCAGCTGCAGGTACGCCCGACCCAGCTCACCCAGTTCACTCTGCTCGCCCAGCTCGTCGGCCCGGGCGTCGACGAGCGCGTGCGCACGCTCCTCCCAGGCGGCGGCACGGGCGGACAGCCCCCGGTCGAGCAGCGCCGTCGCCGCCCAGAACGCGCACCGCGCAGCGCGGTCGTGCCGGGCGACGGCGACGAAGCCCCGGCAGGCCGCCGCGAAGAGGTCGTCGGACTCGTCGTCGCGGCCGAGCAGCGACGCGGAGGTCGCCATGCGGAAGAGGTCGTCGGGCGGCAGGGGCGTCTCGGTGCCGGCGGCCGCCATGCTGGCGTAGGCGGCGGCCCACTGGTGGCGCGCGTAGGCCTGACGCCCACGGTCGAGCTGCTCCACCGCCATCGCACGCTCCCACGACTCGCGCGCCGTCGCGCGGTCCAACGGTACGCCGGGGCCCGAGTCGTCTCTCGTGCGACGCCAGCGGCGCGGACGCCCCGCCGCCCCGTTCCACCCACCCGACTCCGACATTGCTGCACCGCCCTGCGCACCCGGCTCGAGAACCCGCTGCCCCTCCGCCGGCTCCGGTCAGACGATCTGCTGCACCGCCCAGCCGTTCCCGTCGGGATCGGCGAAGAACACGAAGCGGCCCCACGGGAAGTCCTCGACGTCGCTGACCTCGACCCCCCGGCCGGCGAGCTGCGCGTGCGCCTCCTCGATGTCGTCGACCACGAGCTGCAGGCCCTCGACCGACCCCGGGCGCATCTCGGTGAGCCCGTCGCCGATGGCGATCGAGGCCGGTGAACCCGGTGGCGTGAGCTGGACGAAGCGCACCCCGCCGCCGATGTCGTGGTCGTGGTCCAGGACGAAGCCGGCCCTGTCCACGTAGAAGCGCAGGGCGCGGTCGACGTCGGAGACGGGGACCTGGACGAGCTCGAGGCGGAAGTCCATGACGGGACGCTACGCCGGGCCCCGCCCCGACGGGGTGGATTCGACCGGCTGCGGGCGGCTTCGCGGCGAGAATGTCCGTGCCCGCATCGGTTCCCACGGCCGCACCCGATGCGGCACGATCGGTGCATGGATCCAGCGGTGGCCGACATCGACGTCGACCTCGATCGCCTGCACGCCGTGACGGCGGACGTCCAGCGGTCGATGACGACCGTCATCGAGGGCAAGGACGACGTCGTGCGCACCGTGCTGACGGTCCTGCTGGGCGGCGGGCACCTGCTCATCGAGGACGTCCCCGGCGTGGGCAAGACCATGCTCGCGAAGGCGCTGGCGCGCACGGTGGACTCGACGGTGCGCCGGGTCCAGTTCACCCCCGACCTGCTGCCGAGCGACATCACCGGCGTGAGCGTGTTCAACCAGGACACCCACGAGTTCGAGTTCCGGCCGGGTGCCGTGTTCGCCAACGTCGTCGTCGGGGACGAGATCAACAGGGCCTCTCCCAAGACGCAGTCCGCGCTGCTGGAGGCCATGGAGGAGCGGCAGGTCACGGTCGACGGCCGCACCTACCGACTCCCGGACCCGTTCATCGTCATGGCGACCCAGAACCCGGTCGAGATGGAGGGCACCTACCCGCTGCCGGAGGCGCAGCGAGACCGGTTCATGGCACGGATCTCGATGGGCTACCCCGACCCCGCCGCGGAGCTGCGCATGCTCGGCACCCACGGGTCCGGGTCGCCGCTGACGGACCTGCGGCCGGCCACGGACGCCGCGACGGTCGCGACCCTGGTCCGGACGGTGGAACGGCTGCACACCGCGCCGGCGGTCCGCCAGTACGTCGTCGACCTCGTGACGGCCACCCGGGCCAACCGGTACCTGCGGCTCGGCGCGTCGCCGCGCGCGGGGCTGCAGCTGCTGCGTGCGGCCCGCGCGCACGCCGCCCTGGAGGGGCGCGACCACGTCCTGCCCGACGACGTCCAGCACCTGCTCGTCCCCGTCCTGGCGCACCGCATCATCCTCACCGGTGACGCCGAGCTCGGTGGTGCCTCCGCGGCGGACGTGCTGGCGTCCGTCGTCGCCGCCGTCCCGGTACCCGCCGCACCGCGATGACCCCGCCGCGACTGACGACCCGGGGCCGCACGTTCCTGGCCCTCGGCGTGGTCGTGGTCGGCGCGGCGGCGCTGCTCGGGTTCCCGGACGTCACGCGCATCGGCGTCCTGCTCGCGCTGCTCCCCGTCCTCGCCGCGGCGTCGATCTGGCGACGCGCCCCGCGGCTGGAGCTGCGGCGCACGGTCGTCCCGGCGCAGGTCCAGCGCGGGGACTCCGGGCACGTCGAGCTGGTGCTGCACAACGTCGGGCGGCACGCCACCCTGCCGCACCTCGCCGAGGAACGCCTGGACCCTCGGCTCGGCGCGCCCGCCCGCTTCGTCCTGCCCCGCATGGCCCCCGGCGAACGGCGGACGGTGTCCTACGGCGTCGAGGGACGGGTGCGCGGGACGTACCGGCCGGGTCCGCTGACCCTCACCCTGACCGACCCGTTCGGTCTGGCGTGCAGCCGCACCGAGCTGCCGGGGTCCGGCGAGGTGGTGGTGCTGCCGCGCATCGTCGCCCTCGACGGTGCCGGCGTCCGCCGCCAGGGTGGTGCCGGGGAGTGGCCCGTGCCGCACATGGTGGCCACGCAGGGCGAGGACGACGTCAGCACCCGTAACTACCAGCTCGGCGACGACCTGCGCCGGATCCACTGGCCCGCGACCGCGCACCGTGCCGAGCTCATGGTGCGCCAGGAGGAGCAGCCCGCCCGGCGGCGGGCGGTGCTCGTTCTGGACTCTCGACGCCTGGGCCACCGGGGCCAGGGGGACGCCAGCTCGTTCGAGTGGGCGGTCAGCGCGCTCGCCTCCGCCGCCGTTCACCTCGCGGGCCGCGGCTACGGCCTCCACCTGGTCTCCACGGAGACGGTGCGGGAGGGTCGCGCCGCCACGGTGCTCTCCCTCGGCTCCGTGCTGCGGTACCTCGCGCTGGCCCTGCCCGAGGCCGCCGACCTCGAACCCGTGCTGAGGACCGCCCGTCCGCTCACGGCCGGGGTCGTCGTCGCCGTCATGTCGGACGGCGATCCCGCCGCGCTCCAGCCCTTCGTCCGCGCACGGCCCGGGGGGACCGTGGGGGTCATGCTCGTCCTCGACGCGCCCGGGTTCGCCGGTGCCCCGGCCGACGGCGGGGCCGAGCGGGCGGCGGCCGTCGCCCGGGCGGCGGGCTGGCGCACCCACGTGGTGACTGCCGGGACCGACGTCGCCTCGGCCTGGCGCCGGGTGACCGCGTCGAGGCAGGTGGTCCGGTGATCGCGCGGAGCCGTTGGCCCGACGCCCTGCTCGCGCTGCTCGCCACCCTGGTGGCCAGCTGGGCGGTGGGCCCGCTCCTGCAGGGCGGCGAGTGGGCGGGCCCCATGCTCGCGGGCGCGCTCGCCGTCACCGCGACCGGGATGATCGCCCGGGCGCTGCGGCTGCCCGCGCCGCTCGTCGTCCTGGCGCAGGCGGGCGCCGGGTTCACCGTGCTCAGCTGGATCTTCGTACCGGGCAACCACATCCTCGGCATCCCCCTGACCTCGGCGTGGGCGGAGGCGGGAGCGCTGCTGCGGCAGGGCCTCGAGGCGATCCGGGTGGAGACGGTGCCCGCCCCGGGAACCACGGGGCTGCTCCTCGTCGTGGCCGGGTCCATGGTCGGTGTCGCGCTGGCCGTCGACGCGGTCGCTGTGACGCTGCGCTCGCCCGCTCTCGCCGGGCTCCCGCTGCTCGTGGTGCTCACCGTGACCGCGTCCGGCACCGGGCAGCCGCTCTCCCCGCGGTACTTCCTGACGACGGCGGCGGTGTGGCTCGCGATCGTCGCGCGCCAGAGCGTCGCGACGGTGCGGACCTGGCCCAACCAGCACAGCTGGTCCCGGACGGCGCCCGTGCCGTGCGACGACGAGGACGACGCCGGGCGCACGGGGAACCGCCACCGCACCTGGGCGGCGTCGCTCGGTGCCGCCTCCGTCGTTCTCGCGGCGCTGCTCGCGGGGTCGGTGCCCCACCTCGCGCCGACGGCGATCCTGCAGGGGCTGGGGACGGCGCCAGGGTCGGCGCCCGGCGGCGTGGCGTTCACCGACACGCTCGACCTCGCCGCGGACCTCAGCGACCGCAGCGACCAGCCCGTGCTGCGCTACCGGGCCGACGGCGCCGCCAGGCCCGTGCCCCTGCGCGTGCTCGTGACGACCAGGTACTCGGGCGGTCGGTGGTGGCCCGTGGCAGGGCAGAGCGGCGAGGCGCGACCGCCGCTGCTCCCTCGGGACCCGGTCGAGGTCGCACGGGAGGACCTCGAGATCACGGTCGTGGAGAACCACCTCGACGCACCCCAGGTGGCTCTTCCCTACCCTCTGGTGGCGGCCGACTTCGGGGAGATCACGTCGCGCACCGACACCCACACCGGCACGGTCTCCGTCGGCGCGCGGCCGCAGTCCTACGAGGCCGTCTCCACGCAGGTGGCCGGGACGCTCCCGGCCGAGGTGGGTGCCGGACCGGTGACCGGGCCCGTGGACCCCGACCTGCTGCAGGTGGACGAGGCCGCCCGCCCGCTCCTGCAGGAGGTCCTCGCCGACGTGGCGGGGGACGAGACCAACCAGCTGCGGGTCGCCCGGGCGCTGCAGGCGTACCTGCGTGGCCCCGAGTTCACCTACTCGCTCACCCTGGCCGACCCGCTGCCCGGCCCGGACGGCCAGCCGATGGACCCCGTGAGCCACTTCCTGACCACCAAGCTCGGCTACTGCACGCAGTTCGCCTCCGCGATGGTCATGCTCGCCCGCGAGGCGGGGATCCCCGCCCGGCTGGCGATCGGGTTCCTGCCCGGCGAGAAGGAGGTCGACGGCTCGTACACGGTGGTCGCCGCCGACGCGCACGCCTGGCCGGAGCTGTACATCACCGGACTCGGCTGGACACGCTTCGAGCCCACCCCGGCAGGGCGGTCCGGAGCCGCGCCCGTCTACCTGACCCAGGAGGACGTCGGCGCCCCTGTGCCGACCGCCGCCGCCACGACCCCGCCCGCGGGTGAGCGCCCGGTGACCGACCCGGGCGGCGCCATGAACTCTGGGACGGCGCCGGCGTCGAACTGGATGGTCGGCAGCCTCCGTGCGCTCGGCAGCGTCGCCGCCCCGCTCGCCACGGCGGTCGGCGCCGCACTCGTCCTGCCGCTGGCAGGGCGGTGGCGCCGACAGGCAGGGCGACGGCGGTCTGCCGACGACGCCGCCCGGGTCGAGGGCGAGTGGCGCATCCTGACCACCACCCTGGCCGACCTCGGGGTGCCCGCCCCCGTCGGCGCCACCCCGCGCCAGGCCGCCGAGCACTACCGCAGTGCGGCCGGTCTGACCGGAGAGGCCTCGGACGCCCTGTCCGGTGCCGCAGCCAGGCTCGAGCGCGCCCGGTACGCCCCCGGCGGTGCGGAGCTGGGGACGATGGCGGCGGACGTCCGCACAGTCCTCGCTCATGTCCGCTCCACCCGTTCCTGGCGGAGACGTCTGCGCGCGCTCCTCGCCCCCGCCAGCGGACTCGAGCAGCTGCGTGCGTGGGGGGACCGGGCCGGCACGGTCGGGCGCTCCCGCTCCCTCCGGCCCGGAGCCTGAGACCGCCCGCACGCCGGAGCCGGAGCCGGACCTCGCCGAGGCGCGAATCGTGGCCGCACCGTGAGGCAGGGGCTGCCGACACCATGCCGAGACGCGGGGCTCCGCGCGCAAGGGCGGCCAGGCAGCGTGCGATCATGAGCCCGCCAGACCGACCGGAAAGGGGCCAGTGAACACCACCGACGCCCCCGGCTCGTCACCGGTGCCCCGGCTCGGTGCCGGAGCGGTGCTCGCGGTCGTGGCAGCCGCGCTCGTGGTGGCCGTCTCCGGCCTGAACGCGATCTCGGGCATCTTCGGGCCGGCGTTCCTTGCCCTCACGCTCGTCCTGGCCGGCCGGCCCCTGCAGCAGCGCCTCGTCAGGCACCGGTGGCACCCTCTTGCGGCATCGGCCGTGGTCCTGCTCGGGCTGTACGCGCTGCTGCTGGTGCTGGTCCTGGCCACCGGCTTCGCCGTCGTCCAGCTCTCCGGCGCCCTGCCCCGGTACGCCGACGAGTTCCGCGGCCTGTACCAGTCGGGGCTGGACTGGGTCGGCACGCGGGGCATCGAGGTGGGCAGCGTCGAGGAGATCCTCTCGCAGGTCGACTTCGTGGCGCTCGCAGGCGACCTCCTCGACTACCTGGGCGCGGCGTCGTCGCAGGTGCTGCTCGTCGTCATGGTGATGTTCTTCCTGTCGCTCGACCTCGCGGCGGTGCGACAGCGCGCCGTCCGGCTCGAGGCCGCCCGTCCGCGCGTGGCGGCGGCCCTGGCTGACTTCTCCCGGCGGGTGCGCACCTACTGGGTCGTCTCAACTGTCTTCGGGCTCGTGGTGGCGGCGCTGGACGTGGTCGCGCTGGCGATCCTTGGCGTCCCTCTGGCGCTGACCTGGGGCATCCTCGCCTTCGTCACCAACTACATCCCGAACATCGGGTTCGTCCTCGGCCTGCTGCCGCCGGCGCTGCTCGCGCTTCTCGAGGGTGACGTCGCCACGATGGTGTGGGTCGTCGTCACGTACTCGGTCATCAACTTCACCCTCCAGTCGCTCATCCAGCCGAAGTTCGTGGGCGACGCCGTCGGGCTCAGCCCCACCGTGACCTTTCTTTCGCTGGTGTTCTGGTCCTTCGTCGTCGGACCGCTGGGCGCGATCCTGGCCGTCCCGCTCACCCTGTTCTTCCAGAGCCTCCTCATCACCACAGATCCGCGCGCCGGCTGGCTCAACGCGTTCCTCGAGTCCGAGGGCCGGGACGCAGGCCCCGCGGACCCCGGATCGCCGGTCGGCCCCCCACCACAGCCGGCCGAACCAGACTCAGCCGGCACGTCCAGCCCGCAACGCGAGGCACCCGGTCCGGCCACGGTGACAGCCGCCGACGTCGAGGGCGGGGCTGTCGGCCCGGGCGGCACCGGGCACGGCCATAGCGGTGAGAGGCGCCGCATAGCAGAGGGCGACAGCGACGCCGACGACGGGGGACGCTCGGAGGGCCCCCTGGACGGAGCCGGCTCCCGCCACCACCCCTAGACTCGGGCCCGTGACGACCGCCAGCGCCGAGGTGACCAGCAACCGTCCTCTCGCCTGCAGCCGCCTGAGCCTGGAGGCCGAGGAGGACCTTGCCGGCACCGCGTCCACGGTGTCGGGCTACCTCGTCATCGAGCACGGCGGTCCCTGGGGCACGAAGGTGCTGCGCGACGCGCCGTTCGCGGACCCGGACGGCACGGGGGTCCCGCTGGGGGCGTACCTGACCTCGGCCCTGGCGCCGCTCGGCGTCACGACGCTGCTGGCCCGGCGGCCGGGCGCACGTCACGGCATCCCCGGTCAGGTCACCGTCATGCTCGTGTCGTTCGACGGATCCACGGCGCACGGCGCCCGGACCACCGTGGGAGCGGTCTCTCGTCTGTTCGGGTGGCAGTGGCCTGCACTGCTGGACGAGCTCCGCTCCGGCGTGCTCCCGCAGGGCTGGCAACCGCTCGGCACCCAGCTGCTCGTGTGCGCGCACGCCAGACGGGACGCCTGCTGCGGCGAGCTTGGCCGCCCGCTGGTGGCAGCGCTGGCGGCTCTAGATCCTGAGCGGACCTGGGAGGTGAGCCACGTCGGCGGGCACCGGTTCGCTCCCAACACGCTCGTGCTGCCCGACGGCCTGGTCTACGGGCGGCTCGGTGCCTCGCGGGCCCGCGATCTCCTGGACGCGCACGCCGACGGTCGGATGCTCACGGATGCCCTTCGCGGCCGCGCCGGCCTACCCGGCCCTGTCCAGGCAGCGGAGCTCGCCGTTCGCGATGCTGCCCGTGCTGACGGCGACCGTGATGTCAGCCTTCTTGAGGTGACCGACGAAGGCGGCCTCACGTCCTCGCGATGGTCGGCACGAGGCCGGAACTGGCGGGTCGCGGTGGAGACTCGTCCCGGCGAGGGCTTGGACCGTCCCAGCAGCTGTGGGAAGGATCCGGTGACGCCATCGCCGAGGTACGTCGTGCTCGAAGTCATCCCCGAAGACTGATGACCGCAGAACTGGAGCCGGTAAGGAAGTCTCGACAGCGGCCCTGAGGCAACGGCCGCCGACATAGGGACAGACGGCGTCCAGACGGCCCGCTTCGGGGTGCCCGCTCAGTGTCGGGGTGTGGTGTGTCGGGGTGTTCGATCTCGGTGCCGTCGCGGCGGTAGAACTTCCAGCGGGTGTGTCGGCGTTCGATGCTGATGCGGCGTTGGTGGACGTGTTCGTGGTGGTGCCAGCACAGCAGGACGCCGAGCTTGGTGTCGGTGCGGCCGTGGTGGTCGTGCCACCAGATGGAGTGGTGGATCTCGCCCTCGCCGGGCGGGGCGTCGCAGCCGGGGTAGCGGCAGTTCTTGTCGCGGGCGATGATCGCGCGGGTCTGGGCGGTGGTGAAGAGGCGTTCCTCGCGGCCGACGTCCAGGACCTCGGAGTCGGGGCCGAAGACGACGCGGTGGAAGCCGCCGTCGCAGGCGAGACGGGCCAGCAGGGTCGGGGCCAGGGCGGTGCCGTCGGGCAGGGTCGCCGGGGCGAGGTCGGTCAGGGCGGCGGGGTCGAGGTCGGCGGTGATGACGGCCTCGGGCAGGTCCTGCCCGCACCCGCACACCCCACCCCCGCCCTGTCCCGCCGTGCGAGGGTGCGTGGCACCGGCGGCGACCGCGCCTGCGGCCCGGTCCGCCCCTGCGGGGTGCGGAACGTCGGCGACGGGAGGGGCGGGCAGGCCGAACGCGGCTCCGGCGTGCCCGGCCGGTCCCGCCCCGGCGGCTCCGGCGTGCCCGGCCGCGTCGTGCCCGGTCGGTGCAGGGGCGGCGGGGAGGGGGCAGGTGGGGTGGCGGCGGGCGGGCCGGGTCGCGGCGATCAGGCGCTGGAGGGTGTCGAAGGGGACGTGGACGGAGAGGTGCGGGCGGATCCGGGCCCCGGGGCGCAGGGTCCCGGAGTCCAGCCCGAGCCGGGCCAGCCCGGTCAGGTTGGCCGCGTTGCGCTGACGCGGGGTCCGGCGGTCGTCCCGGGCGGGGACCCCGCCGCGGGCGGCCAGCGCGGTCAGCACCAGCTGCCCGCTGGCGCGGGAGAGCCACCCGCCGGGCACGTACCCCTCGGTGGTCTCCGCGAGGTAGAACTCCTCCCGGCCGGACTCGGCCACGTAGGCCCGGTCCGCGGCGTCGGGGTCGGCGCGCTGGGCCCAGTGCTCCACCGCGGTGGCGAACGCCGAGGCGTCCAGCTCCCGGGCGTGGCCCAGCAGGAACTCCTCCCCCACCGCCTCGTCCCGCAGCGTGGCCCGCCGCGCGTCGGTGCCGGTGGTGTGGCGCACCAGGGCGCTGACGTGGTCGGCGGAGATCTCCCCGGCGGCCAGCGCCTGCGCGGTGGCGGGCAGGTGGTCGCGCAGCGCCCGCGCCTGGCGCACCTCCCGCGCCGCCGACGCCCGGTGCTTCCCCGTGCGGGTGCGGTACCACGCGGCCATCGACCGCGCCCCGTCCAGCGCCCACAGCCCGTCCGCCTCCACCGTGGCCAGCGCCTTCGCGTTCAGCGCCTCCAGCCGGCGCCGGACCTCCTCGACCCGGTCCAGCACCCCCAGGGTCACCTCGCCCGGCACGGTGTGCAGGTCGATCCCGGCCAGCTCCTCCACCATCTCCCGCACCCGGTCCAGCCCCACGGTCACGGCCGCGGCCGGGCTCCCGGCCTCCTCCACCAGCGACATCCCCACCACCCCCTCCCCCCGCGGTCCGTCCCGGAACGAATTCCTTCTCACCAACGCTATCGAACGCCTGTTCGGACGTAAAGACGTGGCGGCCCATTCCGAGGAATTTGTGGAAACCGTGGCAGCCCGGCCACCTGTGCATCATCAGGGCGGTGGAAACCGTGGCGCTTGGGGCCGCTGTGGATAGTCGAGGTGTGTGGAAACACTGGCATCTCGACTGCCTGTGGACAATCGGAGGCTGTGGAAAGCTCGACAACTTGGCCGTTGGAATAACCCGCGGGCCGCAGAAAGAATGCGGCCGACTGTCACCCACAGGGATGAATGGCGCACGGTTTGAAAACAGTCGCATCTTAAGCAGCTGAACAACTCGTGCGCTGCGGTCGGAACAAATGTGGACAGGGCATCTCGCGAGCGTCCCGAAGCGCAGCCCGAAGGAGTTACCGGTCTCGATCCGGTCGAAGTTCATTGGCTGGTGGTTGGACCGCCGCGCCCCTGGGCTCCGGTCAGCGGCTTGCTCGACCAGCGGCTTGCTCGACCAGCAGCAGGACCAGCACGAGCACCGCGACCCGATCAGCCCCGGCGCACCCCTCTCGTCGCCGGCGCCGTGGACGGATCCTCCGGCCACGCATGCTTCGGGTAACGCCCTCGGAGGTCGGAGCGGACCTGTGCGTACCCCGCCGCCCAGAACGACTCCAGGTCCGCCGTGACCGCGGCGGGGCGCCGCGCCGGGGAGAGCAGCTCCAGCACCAGCGGGACCCTGCCTCCAGCGAGGCGCGGGGCGCTGCGCCAGCCGAAGACCTCCTGCAGGCGCACGGACAGCACGGCCCGGTCGCCGTCGTAGTGGACGCGGATCTCCGAGCCGCTCGGCACCCGAACCTTCTCCGGGGCGAGCTCGTCGAGCCGAGCTGCGTCGGGCCATGGCAGCAGCCGACGCAGCGCCGTCAGCACATCGACCTTTCGCAGGTCACGCGCCGTGCGGACCCGGGCGAGGTCCGGGCCGAGCCAGGCATCGACGTCGGCGAGCAGTGCGTCGTCGGAGACGTCGGGCCAGGGCGCGCCCAGCACGGCGTGGAGGAAGCCGAGCCGACGACGCAGCGCGGTCGCGGCCGCGGTCCACGGGAGCGCGTCGAGCCCGTCGCGGGACAAGCCCTCTCGGACGGCGGCGACGACCGCGGCGGCCGGTGGGTCCGGAACGGAGGCGGAGGCTAGCTCGATCGCGCCCAGCAGCGTGCGCCGCCGCGCCACCACCTGGCCGTCCTCCCACGTGACCGTCTCCTCCTCGCGAAGCAACGACGGCGCGGCGTCGCGGGCAAGGGACTCGTCGAGCGGTGCCGCGGACCGGACGGTGGCGTCCCGCCGCCCGGCCCTACGGTCCGCGTCGGCGACGGCGAGCCACGGGAGCCCGGCGAGGGCGGATCCGGACGGCAGGACCGCCCCGGTGCCGGACGTCATCAGGTAGGCCGAGCCGCCGGGTCGTCGCCGCGCGATCCGGTCCGGGTGGGCCAGTGCGACCACCAGGCCGACGGCGACGTCGTCGGTCATGCGGCCGTCGGCCGGCCGCTCGTCCGCCTGCGCGTTCGTGCGGACCACCGCCGGTCGCTCACCGCGAGACCCGCCGGGCCCGCCCCCGTCCTTGGCGGCACCGCGGAACCGCCGCACCTCCGCCTCCCAGGCCCGCGCGTCCGGACCGCCGCGGCGCAGAGCACGGAGCCCCGCGACGAGGTCACCGCCCGGGACCCGCAGGTCGCCGTTGAGCAGCGCCACGACCTCCGCAGCGCGACGCTCCCCGACCACCGGTGCGCCGTCGAGCAGCGCCCGGGCCAGCCGCGGGTCGGCCGGGACGCCCGCGATCGCCCGGCCCCGGCGGGTCACCACGCCGTCGGCCCCGAGGGCGCCGATCGCCCGGAGCGTCTCCCTCGCCGCCGCCATCGCGGCCTCCGGCGGCGGGTCGAGCAGCGCCAGCTCCTCCGCCGGGCTCCCCCAGCAGGCGAGCTCGAGCGCGAACGCGGTCAGGTCCGCCGTCGTGATCTCGGGCTCCGGGTGCGGACGAAGACGGGCGTGGTCGTGCTCCGCCCAGCAGCGGTAGACCGCGCCCGGGCCCTCACGGCCCGCCCGTCCGGCGCGTTGCTCGGCCGCCGCCCGGCTGACCCCGACCGTCACGAGGCCCGCCAGGCCGCGACGGTGGTCCGTGCGGGGCTCGCGCGAGAGCCCGGCGTCGACGACCACCCGCACGCCCGGCACCGTGAGGGAGGACTCGGCCACCGCGGTAGAGACGACGACGCGCCGGCGAAATCCCTGGGTGAGCGCGAGGTCCTGGTCGCGGTGCGACAGCCGCCCGTGCAACGGACGCACGTCCGCGTCCACGCCCGCGAGGCGCCGGGCGACACCGTCCACCTCCCCCGCCCCTGGCAGGAACACCAGCACGTCGCCGTCCCGCTCGGTCAGCGCCCGCCGGGTGGTGGCGGCGACGTGGTCGAGGAACCCGGGCGTCACGCCGCGCTCGTCGGTGCGGGCGACGCGGGCGGGCGCCGGGCACCAGTTCTCCTGCACCGGGTAGAGGGTCCCTGCGACCTCGATCACGGGCGCAGGTTCCCCGGCGCCGAGCAGCGCCGCCGTGCGCTCCGCCTCGACGGTGGCCGACATCGCCACCACGGGCAGGTCCTCGCGGAGGTTGGTGCGCACGTCCACGAGCAGCGCGAGGGCGAGGTCGGCGTCGAGATGACGCTCGTGGACCTCGTCGAGGATCACCGCGCCGACACCCGGCAGCTCCGGGTCCCGCTGGAGACGGCGCAGCAGGACCCCGGTCGTGACGACCTCCACCCGGGTCTGCCCGCTCGTCCGCCGGTCAGCGCGCACGGTGTGGCCCACGGTGCGGCCGACCGGCTCACCGAGCAGCGTCGCGAGCCGGCGCGCGGCTGCCCGGGCCGCGAGCCGCCGCGGCTGCGTGACGACCACCGTCCCCTCGACCGCGGCCGCGAGCGCCGTCGGCACGAGCGTCGTCTTCCCCGTGCCGGGCGGCGCCTGGACGACGGCGGTCCCGCCGCGCCGCACGGCGTCCGTGACGGCGGGAAGCGCGTCTCGTACCGGGAGGTCCGGCGGGGCGGCGAGCAACCGGGCGATCGGGTCCGCCCCGTCCACGGGCACGGGCGCGGGCATGGGCATGGGCTCGGGCTCGGGCTCGGGCTCGGGCTCGGGCTCGGGAGGGAGGATCACGAGAAGAAGTCTGCCGCGTCGGCCGGAGGAGGTTCGCGCCGCCGGGCCGGAGTGTGCGCCGCCGGACCGGGAGTGTGCGCCGCCGGACCGGTGTTCCCGTAGGGTCGCAGACGTGAATGTGCTGCTACGCAACAACGTCAGGGTCTGCGGCGACCCGGCGGGACCGCCGATGATCTTCGCCCACGGCTTCGGCTGCGACCAGCAGATGTGGCGGTTCGTCGCGCCCGCGTTCGAGGCGACGCACCGCGTGGTGCTCTTCGACCATGTCGGCGCCGGAGGCTCCGACGCGTCGGCGTACGACACCGTGCGCCACTCGCGGCTCGAGGGCTACGCGCAGGACGTGGTCGAGATCCTCGACGCCCTCGACGCCGGGCCCGCGGTGTTCGTCGGGCACTCCGTCTCCGCCATGATCGGCGTCCTTGCCGCGCGGGACCGCCCTGACCTGTTCGACCGTCTGGTGCTCGTGGGCCCGAGCCCGCGCTACATGGACGACGGCGACTACCGGGGCGGCTTCAGCCAGGAGGAGATCGAGGAGCTCCTGGACACCATGGACGACAACTACCTCGGCTGGTCCGCCCACCTGGCGCCGGTCATCATGGGCAGGCCCGACCGCCCCGAGCTCGGGCAGGAGCTCACCGACAGCTTCTGCCGGTCGGACCCGCACATCGCCCGCCGCTTCGCCCGCACCACCTTCCTCTCCGACAACCGTGCCGACCTGCCTGACGTGCGGACCCCCGCACTCGTCGTCCAGTGCCGGGAGGACGTCATCGCACCGCCCCAGGTCGGCGCCTACGTCAACGACCGGCTGCCCGTGAGCGAGATGGTCCTTCTCGACGCGGTGGGCCACTGCCCGAACCTCAGCGCCCCCGACCAGCTCGTCACGGCGATGAAGTCCTACCTCGCCGCGTGAGCGACCGCGCCACCGCCTGGGACGTCCTGCCGAGCGGACTGCTCACCCTCGACGGGGACGGCCTCATCCTCGACGCCAACCGCACCTTCCTCGACTGGGTCGGCCGTTCGTCGGCGGAGGTCGTCGGCCAGCTCCGCCTGAACCTGCTCCTGTCGGTGGGCGGCCGGATCTACTGGGAGACCCACCTCTCGCCGCTGCTGCACGCCGAGGGCCGGGTCGACGAGGTGGCGCTCGAGCTGCGCGGACCGGGCGGCCGGGTGCCGGTGCTCCTCTCCGCCGTCGCCACGCCCGCACCGGGCGGAGGGACCGAGGTACACGTCGCCCTCTCGGGGGCGAGCGACCGCTCACGGTACGAGCGAGAGCTGCTCCACGCGCGGCGGGAGGCCGAACGCGCCGCCTCCCGGACCCGGGTCCTCCAGGAGGTCACCGCCGCCCTCTCCGGCGCAGCCGGGGCCGACGCCGTGGCGGAGGCGCTGCTCGCCGCCGCCCGGTCCTTCGGCGCGGCGGCCGGCACGTGCTGGTTGCGGGACCAGACCGGGACCTTCCTGCCCCGGGCCTCCTCCGGCGAGACGCTCGAGAGCGCCGGTCCCGCGCCGGCGAGCTTCGGCCGGGGTGCCGAGAGCCGTGAGGGCCGCGTGCTGGTGCCGCTGCGCGGACGCACGGACGTGCACGGGGTCCTTTCCCTGCTCCCGTTCGACGGTGCCGGTGCGGACCCGGTGGACCTGCCCGTCCTGACCGCCGTCGGGCAGCAGGCCGGCCTCGCGCTGGACCGCGTGGTCCTCTACGAACGCAGCGCTGCCGTGGCTCACCAGCTCCAGCAGTCGCTGCTCTCGGCCGCCGTTCCCACGGACGAGCGCTTCGAGGTCACGACCGTGTACAACCCGGGCGTCGAGTCCCTGGAGGTGGGCGGTGACTGGTACGACGCCTTCCTCGTGACCGACTCGGTCCTCGCCGTGGTCGTGGGCGACGTCGTCGGACGGGGGCTGCGGGCAGCCGCCGCCATGGGGCAGCTGCGCAGCGCTGTGCGAGCCCTCGCGGCCTCCGGGATCGAACCCGCCGAGGTGCTCGTCGGCCTCGACCGCTTCGTCCAGCACGTCCCCGAGGCGAGCTTCTCGACCCTCGCGTACGGGGAGCTGGACCTGACCACCGGGCACCTGCGGTACGCCAGCGCCGGTCACCTCCCACCGTTGCTGACCTCCGCCGACGGCGCGGCGCGCCTCGTGTGGGAGGGGCGCTCGACCCCGCTCGGGTTCGCCCTGCCCGCCGGCCGGACCGAGGCGGTGCTCGAGCTCGGCCCGGGCGACCAGCTGCTGCTGTACACCGACGGTCTCGTGGAGCGCCGGGACCGGCCGCTGGCGGCCGGCCTGCACGAGCTCACCGCCGTCGCGGCCGCGGAGGGCGGGCGGCCTGCGAGCGAGGTTCCCGGGATCCTCATGGAGCGGCTCGTCCCGGCGGGCGAGCGCCACGACGACGTGTGCCTGCTCCTCCTGACCTGGCGGGGACCGGCGCCCCTCCCCTAGCCCGCCGCGGCCACCGCCCGGGCGAGCGCGTCGAGGCTGCGGGCGACGTCGCCCTCGGTGGTGGAGAAGTTGCTGACCGAGATCCGCAGCACCGCCCGCCCGTGCCACACGGACCCGGTCATCCACGTGGTGCCCTCCTCGAGAAGCCGCTCCACCACCCGGCGGGTCCGTCCGTCGTCGCCGAACGCCACGCAGACCTGGGTGAGGACCACGTCGTTGAGCACCTCCGCGCCGTCGAGGCGGGCGGCGCCCTCGGCGAGCTGGCGGGCCCGCACGCACAGACGCTCCACCAGCTCGGCGACGCCGTCGCGTCCGAGGCTGCGCAGCACCGCCCACACCGGGACGCCCCGGGCGCGCCGCGAGAGCTCGAGGACCCGTTCCTGCGGGTCGCCGACCACGTCCTGCACGAGGTACGCCCCGTGCACGGCCATGGAGGTGCGCGCGGCCTCCGCGTCCCGGACGACGGCCACGCCGCAGTCGTACGGGACGTTGAGCGTCTTGTGGGCGTCGGTCGCCCAGGAGTCGGCGAGCTCGACCCCGGCGGTGAGGTGCCGCAGACCCGGTGCGGCCGCCGCCCACAGCCCGAAGGCGCCGTCGACGTGCACCCAGGCTCCGGCGTCGTGCGCCAGGGGGACACACTCGGCGAAGGGGTCGGAGTCGCCGGAGTGAATGTTGCCGGCCTGGAGCACCACGAGCGTGGGCTCGCCGCGCCGCCCCTCCGCCAGCGCGCGTCGCAGCGCGTCGGGCCGGACGCGGCCCTGGTCGTCGACGTCCACGGTCTCGGGCAGCCCGAGGCCCAGGTAGCGCAGCGCGAGGTCCACGGACGCGTGCCGCTCGGCACCTGCCACCACGCGCACGCGCGGCCCGCCGGCGAGGCCGCGCTCGACGTCCCAGCCAGCCCGGCGCAGGACGGCGTCCCGGCCGGCCGCCAGGCCGACGACGTTCGCGGTCGTGGCCCCGGTGGCGAACCCGACGGAGCTGCCGGCGGGCAGACCCAGCAGCTCCAGCAGCCACCTGCCGGCGACCTCCTCGACCGCCGCCACCGCGGGCGTGACCTGCCGCAGGACGGCGTTCTGGTCCCAGGCGCTGACCAGCCAGTCGGCCGCCAGGGCCGCCGGGTGCGTCCCCCCGACGACGAACCCGAAGAAGCGTCCCGACGGCATGGCGGTCAGCCCCGGTTCGCAGGCCGCGACGAGCTGGTCGACGACGACGGCGGCCGGGTCCGTGGGCCCGTCCGGCAGAGCGCGCCCGAGCTCCTCGGCGACGGCGTCGACCCCGACCCGTGGCGGCACCCGTCGGTCCGGGAGGGTCCCGAGCCAGGCCCGTGCGTGCGCGTACGCGCTCTCGAGGGCGGCGTCGAGGTCGGTCGCCGTGACGCTCCCCTGTCCGCGGTCCGCGGGCCGCTGCGTCGTCTCCATGCTGGACTCCTTCGTCGCCGGGACCCCCAGCATGCTCCCGCCGGACCGTCCGCGAGGGGGAACGGTCCCCGGCGAGAGCGTCTCAACGGGCGAGAGCCGGGGCCACCACGTCGTCGACGAGGGCGAGGAGCGCCGTCGCCTCCAGCGGGTCCCCGGCCGGCACGGAGCTCGCGACGGCGACGACGAGGTCGAGCTCGGGCACCACCTCGATGAGTTGACCGCCGTGGCCCAGCGCGGCGAAGGCGCGGTGGCCGTCCGCCGTCGCGACCCACCACTGGTAGCCGTACCCCTTCGTCGCACGGAAGGTCCCGGACCTCGTGACCTGCCTGCTCGTCGACTCGGCGACCCACCAGAACGGCACGATCTGCTGCCCGCCGCTGCGGCCGCCGTCGGCCATGAGCTGACCCACCCGCGCCATGTCGGACGCGGTGATCTTCAGCCCTGCGGCGCCGAGGTGCCGGCCCTGCGGGTCCACCGGCCAGGCGAACCCGGCACGGTCGTAGGCCGACGAACCGCGCTCGACCGCCGCCGGCTCCGCGGCGGGCTCGGAGACGATGCCCAGGGGGTCGAACAGCTGCTCGCGGGCGAACTCGAGCACGGTCGAGCCCGTCGCCTCCGCGAGGACGGCCGAGAGGAGGTGGGCGCTGCGTCTCGAGTGCACGAACCGGTCGCCGGGCCGGAAGCTCAGCCCGTCCGCCAGGACCTGGGCCACCACGTCCCCCGGGCCGCCGAGGTCCATGGGTTCGTCCAGCAGCCCGCCGGTCATCGTCAGGAGCTCCTCCACCGTGACCGAGGCGACGTCCTCGGACATCGAGCCGGAGTACTCCGGGAGCAGCTCGCCGAGGGTCTGCTGGAGGCCCTCGATGTACCCCTTGTCGATGGCGATGCCGACGAGGACGGACACCACGCTCATGGTCACCGCGTCCACGTCGTAGGTGGCCTCGGGCGTGCTCTCCCGGTAGTGCTCGAAGACCGGCCGGCCGTCCTGGAGCACGAGGAACGCCCGGACGTGGTCGAGCCCGCGGTCGGAGGGGTCGTGCGCGAGGGTCTCCACCAGGGTGGGTCCCAGGCCACCGGTCAGGGCCGACGGCGTACCTGACGACGGCGTGGCGCGTCCTTCGTCAGGGGCCGTGCCGGGCGGCCCGCCCGTGCATGCGACCAGCGCCGCTGCGAGCGCCGCGGACGCCGCCGCCACCAACAGCCGTGACGGTGCCATGGCCCACTCCTCGCCGCGACGCTGGGGGCCTTCTCATCATGCGCGTCGCGCCCGCGGGCGGTCCAGACCCTCAGGCGCGCTCGAGCAGGGTGATGACCTCGTAGTGGGTGGTCTGCGGGAACATGTCGAGCACGCGGGCCCTGGTCGGGCGCAGCGACGGCATCGCGGCAAGGTCCGACGCCAGCGAGCGCGCGTTGCAGCTGGAGTAGATGACTCGCCGCACGCCGGAGGTCTCCAGCCACGCGGCAAGCTGTGCTCCGACGCCCCTGCGCGGCGGGTTGACGATCACCAGCTCGGGCGGCCCGGGCGCGGCGAGCGCGAAGGCGGTGGCGTCCCCGGCCAGGAACGTCAGCCCCTCCAGCCCCGCCTCGTCGCGGCTCGTCTCGGCACTGGCGACCGCCTCGGCGCTGATCTCGATGCCGGTCACGCTCCGCCCCCGGCCCGCGCGGTGCAGCGCGAACCCGCCGACGCCGCAGTAGAGGTCCCACACGGAGGCCGGGTCCGCCTCGTCCACCCACTCCCGGCCCTGCCGGTACAGCGCCGAGGCGATGTCGGTGTTGGTCTGGAAGAAGCTCTGGGGGCGCAGGTGGAGGACCGCGTCGCCCACCGGCATGCGCAGCGTGGCCCGCTCGGTCAGCACGATCTCCTCCTCGCCCTCGAGGACGGCCTTGTGCTGGGGCTGGAGGTTGACCGTGACGACGGCGAGGCGGGGCAGTGCGTCGAGCAGCCACGGCAGGTGCTTGCGGATCCGCACGACGGACTCCGTGGAACGGAGCACGAGGCGGAGCATGAGCTCGCCGTCCGGCGAGGCGGTCAGCAGGACGTACTTCAGCTCGCCGCGGCGGCGCGGGACGTCGTACGGGGTGAGCCGCGCGCGGGTGACGAACGCCGCCAGCGACGGGAAGGTGTCGCGCAGCTCCTGGGCGGTGATGCCGCAGCTGGTCAGGTCCACGCCGTGGCCGTCGGCGTCGAGGATCCCGAGCGTCGGCTCCTCCACCGTGCCGGAGACGACCATCTTCGCCTTGTTCCGGTACCCCGACTCACGGCTCGGCACGGCGGGCAGCCAGCTCAGCTCCGGGTACCCGGCGAGCAGGTGGGCGCAGTGCTGCTGCTTGGCGGCCAGCTGGTCGGTGTACGCCTGGCCCATGAGGGTGCAGGAACGGCAGGCCGCGGCGTCGAAGTAGGAGCACTGCATAGCCCGTCGAGTCTAGGCGCGTCAGACCCGCGTCAGCGTCTCCGGATCCTCGCTACCGCCGAAGTACCGGTCGAGCACCCGGCGGAACACCGGCTCCTCCGGTGCGGCGCGCCCGAACAGCGTCATCGAGGAACGGAGCTTGGTGGCGTCGATCCCGCCGAGCAGTGCGTCGGCGCTCGGTGCCCCGGACGCGGCCACCACCTCGGCGCACTCCCGCAGCCGCGGCCCGAGAACGGGGTGCGCGAGGTAGGCGCGCGCCTCCTCCAGGGAGGAGATGGCGTACCGCTGAGACATCGGGCTGTGCCCCAGGCCGGCGACCTGGGGGAAGACGAACCACATCCAGTGACTGGTCTTCCGGCCGCGGCGGAGCTCGGCGAGCGCGGCGTCGTAGGTTCCGCCGTCGTCCTGGGCGGTGACGAAGCGTTCCAGCCCGAACCGGTCCTCCATGGCCATCTCCTCTCTCGGTGCCTGAACGCTCTCAGTGCCCGAATGCCTCCTCCAGCCACCAGGATGGCTGGTCGCCGCGGACCTTGGCGTCGATCAGGAGCGGGGTGCTGCGGGGGCCCGCGAGCCAGTCCTGCACACCGGTGAGGTCGGCGAGGCTCCGTACGGTCACCGACGTGAACCCGTACCCGCGTCCGACGGCGGCGATGTCGGTGGACGGGAAGGTGACGGTGTCCATCGGCTCGCCGGAGCCGGCGAAGTGGTGCACCTCGGCACCGTAGGCGTCGTCGTTGTAGACCAGCACCACCATCGGCAGGCCCAGCCGGCGGACGGTGTCCAGCTCGGCGGCGCCCATGAGGGCCCCGCCGTCGCCGAGCGCGGCGACGGGGAGCCGGTCCGGGCGTGCGAGCGCAGCACCGACGGCGGTGGCCAGGCCCAGCCCGATGGACTGGAAGGCCTGGGTGAAGCAGAAGCCCTGCTCGTCGGGGACGGAAAGGTACATGCTCGGGTAGCCCATGAAGTTGCCCGAGTCCACGGCCACGACGCGCTCGGCGGGCAGGAGGTCGTCGAGGGCCGCCGTCAGGACCCGCGGGTCGATGCGCTCCCCCGCTTCCCCGGGCTGCGCAACGCGGGTCTCCTCCCCGCCGTCACCCTCCTCCACGGGGACGTCCCGCCACCTGCCCTCGGTGGCCAGTCGTCGGCGGACCTCCTCCGTGCGGTAGCCCACGGCGCCGCCCGGGCCGACCTCGCCGGCGATTCCCTTCCCGAGGGCGGCCAGCACCGCCTCCGCCGTCGTCCTCACGTCACCCAGCACGCCGAGGTCGACGGCGCGGTGGCGGCCGAGGGCCTCGGCCGTGTCGTCGACCTGCACCACGACGGCGCTCTCCCCGAGCAGCCGGCCGTGCCGCAGGGTCCACATGTTCAGCGCACAGCCCCAGCCGACGACGAGATCGGCGCCTCGGACGAGGTCGGCGGCTGCGGGGGTCGAGAAGCCGCCGGAGACGTCGAGCGACCAGGCGTCGTCGTGGAAGAGCCCCTTGGCGACGGCGGACGTGGCGAGGAGGCCCCCGCACCGCGCCGCGAGGGCGGCGACGGCGTCCCTCGCGCGTGCCGACCGGGCGCCGCGACCGGCCACGAAGACGGGCCGGCGGGCGGTCCGCAGGACGTCCGCGAACCGGGCCACGGCCTCGCGGTCCGGCGCCCGGGGTGCGGGCGCGTCGGGCAGACGGACCGGCTGGTGCGCCGTCGTCTCCTCGTCCTGGACGTCGAGCGGGAGGTTGAGGACGACGGTGCGGCGGCCGTGGACCGCGGTGGCGACGGCCGCGACCGTCTCCGCCACGGCGGTCGCGGCCGAGGTGACGCGCGCCGGGACCGCACCGACGGCGCGGGCGAGGGCGTCCTGGTCGACGGCGAAGTTCGACGTCGGCGAGGTCGCCTCTGGTGCCAGCACGACCAGCGGGGTCCGGCTCTTGGCCGCCTCCGCGATGCCCGTCATGGCGTTCGTCAGACCGCAGCCCTGGTGGACGCTCAACGCCGCGGGGCTCCCGGAGGTGCGGGCGTACGCGTCGGCCATGGTGGCGGCGCCGCCCTCGTGCCGGGCGGCGACGAACCGTGCGCCCGCGGCCACCATGGCGTTGGTGACGTGGAAGTTGCCGGAGCCGACGACGCCGAACACGTGGTCCACGCCGAGCTGGACGAGGGCCGCGCCGACCGCCTCGCTGACCCGCACGTCAGTCCTCGACGAGGGCCAGCACGCGGGCGGGCGATCCGGACCCGCCGACGATCTTGAGCGGGGCGGCGAGGATGACGGCGCCGGTGGGCGGGAGCTGGTCGAGGTTCTGCAGCTGGGCGAGCCCGAACTTGCCGTTGCCGAGCAGGTAGGAGTGGCACGGGAAGGCGGGCTCGAAGGAGTGGGCGGCGCCGGCGTCGGTGCCGACCGTCTCGACGCCGATGCCCTGCAGCGGCGACTCCTCCGCCACCCAGCGGGCGGCCTCCGCGGACAGCCCGGGGCTCGTCGGGCCGGTCTCGGTGTTGTTGATCATCTCCTCCTGCGTCACGCGTGCCGACCAGCCGGTCCGGCACAGCAGCCACCCGCCGGCCGGCAGCTCCCCGTGCTCGGCGACGAACTTCTCGATGTCGCTCACCTCGATGAGGAAGTTCGGGTCCTCGGCGACCCGGTCGGTGACGTCCAGGACGACGGCGGGCGCGAGCAGTGCCGTCGGCGGCACCTGGTCGATGTTCTCCCCCTCGGCGCCGGTGACCCAGTGGCTGGGCGCGTCGAAGTGGGTGCCGGTGTGCTCGCCGGTGCGGAAGTTGTTCCAGTACCAGGCCGGGCCGCGGTCGTCGTAGCGGGAGATCTCCTCCAGCTGGAACTGGGCCGTCTGCCCGAACTGCTCGGGCAGCTCGAGGAGCGGGGTCTCGTCGGAGAGCGGGGCGGTGAGGTCGACGACGCGCACCGCCCCGGAGGACAGCGCGGTGACGAGATCGGTGAGGACTGGCATGTCGGCTCCATCGAGGCGGCGTTGGTGGTGGCGGCAGTGTGATCGGGAACATAGCGGAACTGCGGCGGAGCGGGGGCGACGGTCTCGGAACGCCAGGAGCCCCGACCGAACGAGTCGGTCGGGGCTCCTGCTGTTGCCGAGCACTCCCGTCTTCCGACGCACGGTCGCGCCGGTCAGCGGTGACGCCGCGCAGAGACGGCGACTGGGCGATCAGGCGACGCAGCCGCCGATGGCGATCTGCCCATCGATCATGGCGATCTGATTCTGAACATCACCCAGCTGTGCCTGCAGATTGAGGACCAGGGCCCTCGCATCCTTGATGGCGTCGTTGTTCCGCTTCTTCGCGCTCTCCAGGTCGCGCAGCTTCACCTGGGCGTCAACAACCTGCTTGTCCAGGCTGTTCAGCTCCGTCTGGAGCTCCGTCAGCAGGGCTTCTTCGGCCGTGATCTGGCCGTCGAGGTCCTTGAGCTGGCTCAGCAGTGGGGCGATGCGGGTCTGGAGGTCGAGGATCTCCTGCTCCTTCCCAGTGATCTGGTCGTTGAGCTGCCCCATCTGGGTCTGGAGGCCGTCGACGGTCCGCGCGAGGCCGGCAACCTCGATCTTCTTGCTAGCCACGGCGGCATCGGCCTCCTGGAGCGCACGCTCGGCGTCGGCCAGATCCCGCCGGGCGTCGGAGAGCACGCTCTGCCGCTCCCCCACTGCCCGCTGCGCCGTGTCGAGCGCCGACTCCTGCTCACCGAGCGTGATACGCAGGTCGCCCAGCTGTGCCTTCTTGGCGGTGATCTCGGCCTCCGCCACCTCCAGGTCCGCGACGAGCGAGGGCAGCGCCGCCTCCAGCCGGGCGATCTCATCCTCCTGGGCGCCCACGGCGGCGTTGGTGCTGTCGACGGCAGCCTGGAGTACGGGCAGCTGTGCCTGGATCGCCGCGACCGTCTCGGTCTGCGACTGGACCTCGGCGTCGGCCTCCGTGACCGCCGTGCGCAGGGCGGGAAGCTGCGCCTGCAGTTCCGCGAGCTCGGCCGACGTGGCGATGACCGCCTCGCCGGCCGCGTCCGCGGCATCCTGGAGGGCCTTCAGCTGCACCTGCAGCTGGCTGCTCTCTGCCTGCTTGCTGGCGAGCCGCCTGTTGAGGTCAGTGATCTGGGCCTGCAGTTTCGTCAGATCACCGTTCAGACCAGCAATCTGCGCAGTCTTGTCGCTGATCTGGCCGTTCACGCTCGCGAGCTCGGCCTGCTTCGCGTCACGCAGGGCCTCCAACTCCTGCTTCTCCTTACCCTGGGACTTCGGAGGGAACTTACTGATGCGATCGTTGAGGTCTGCGATCTCCTTCTCGAGCGCTGCCTTCTGACTCTCAAGCGCCTTGAGTTCCGCCTGCGCCGTGGCGAGCTCCGCGGCCTTGCTCGACATCTGCGCCTCGATCTCGGCCAGCGAGCTGTTGAGGCCACCGATCTGCGCCTGGACCGCGTCAAGCTCGCCCTGCTTGGCGACGACCGCGGCGGCGGCTGCCGCCGCGTCCTGCTGGAGACCGGCGAGCTCGGCCTTCGCCGCGTCGACCTGTCCCTCCTTGGCCGCCAGCGCGGCGGAAGCGGCGGTCGCGGCCTCCTTCCGCGAGGTCAGCTCGGCCTGCGCGGAGGTCAGCTCGTCCTGCTTCTCGGCGAGCGCTGATGAGGCCGCGTCTGCCGCTGCTTCCAGACGGGCGAGCTCGTCCTTGGCGTCGGCGATCTCGGACCGCTTGGCGGCCAGTACTTCCGCCGCGGTCTGACCGTCCGCCTCGAGCTGCGTCAGCTCGCCCTCGGCGGCGGCGATCGCGGCGCGGGTCGCCTCCACCGCGGCCTGGGCCTCCGCCTCATCGTCCTGAGCGGCTCTCAGCGCCGCCTCGGCGTCGGTGACCGCGATGCTCTTCGCCGCCATCTCCTCGGCCGCATCGGCGGCCGCGTCCTGCGACGTCGCGAGCTCGCGCTGCGCCGCCTCCAGCGCTGCCTCGGCCGAGGCAATCATTGCGTCGAGATCGGTCTTCTCGGCCTGGAGCTCCTGCAGGGCCATCTCGGCAGATTCGAGCTCTTCCTGGAGTGGGGCAAGCTCCGCGTCGACGTCCTGACGCTCACCTTCCAGATCCGCCAGATTCTTCTTGGCGGAGTCGATGCCACTCTGCACCTTGAGCTGCTGCGCCTTGAGGTTCGCAAGCTCGGTCCCGGTCGCCTCGATCTCGGCGTCGATCGACGCCTCCTCCGCCTCCAGGTCGGCGATCTTCTTGTTGAGGCCCGCAATCTCGGACTCGAGGCCGCCGGCCTTCGTCTCGAGGCCGGCCTTCTCAGCCTGGAGCTGCGCGATCAGGTCGGCGTTCTTCTTCGCGGCGTTCCTCAGCAGGTTGGCCTGCACCGAGCCGCGGTGCGCCAGCTGGTTCACCACGCCGTTGCAGACGCCGGGGGTTCCGGCCGGCGGGGCGGCGACGGCCTGCGTTGGCAGGCCGACGCTGAGCAGGCCGAGGGCCAGCCCGGGCACCAGCAGCGATCCGGTGAACCGACGGCGGGTGGACTTCTTCGTGTTCTGGGGGTTCAACGCAACTCCTCGTCGAAAGCGTCATGGGGGGCCCCGGAGATCCCGGGGACTGACGTGCCGCGGCATCCGTGTGCGGTGCGGGCGTCCAATGGCGCGCGCCCGTCGATGCGTGCTGGGGAAGGACCGGGGTGTCGCGGCGAGCAGCCCCCGAGCCTGCTGGTGTCCGTACCCGCCTAGGCGGCTCCGACGCAGCGCGCGGGCGGTCTGCTCGGACGCACGGGACGGCGGGCCGCCGGGTCCGGCAGAGGTGTCGCCGTCGGAAGCGAGCGGTCAGGCATGCGCACGGCCAATGTGAACGGTCCCCCGGTGCCTCGTGCCTTCGACAGACCCCGGCGGGGGCCCCCGGCGGGATCCGCCTCCAGGCGCCGTCCCGCAGGGACAAGCACACCGTCTGCGAACCCCGCCGCGAGCAAAAATGGACGGATGAGGACCGGATGAAACCTGGAGGAGGAGGGAGGGTGAGGCAGGGTGGCCCCGCGACCGAGGAACGCCGACTGTTGCCGCGGTCCGGACGGAGGCGGCACGCTGGAGCCACAGCACTGCCGCCCCACCCGGCACCGTCTGCACCGACCGAGGAGCGACACCATGCCCCGACCCGTGCACTTCGAGATCCACGCGTCCGACGTCGCCCGCGCCCGGGCTTTTTACGGCGCGGTGTTCGGCTGGTCCTTCGAGGACTGGAGCGACTTCGCCGGCACCCCGTACTTCGGCGTGCTGACCGGCGAGGACGAGCCCGGCATCAACGGCGCGATCATGCAGCGCCAGGGCGACTCCCCCGCGCCCGGCGCGCCGGTGGTCGGCGCGGTGCTCACGGTGGGCGTCGAGGACTTCGACGCCACCCACGACGCCGTCGAGCAGGCGGGCGGAACGGTCGTGCGGGCCAAGCAGGCGCTCCCTGGGATGGCCTGGCAGGGGTACTACCTCGACACCGAGGGCAACGTCTTCGGCATTCACCAGCCCGACGAGCAGGCAAGGTAGCCGGCGCAGTGAGCAGCTGACCGACCCGGCAGCCGAGCCGCAGACCGCGTCGACCTATTTCTTGACGAGGCTGCGCTCGACGATCTCCACGATGTACGGGGCGACCACCGTCTGCGACACGCGGAGGTCCGCCAGGAAGGTGCCCTGAGCTCCTGCTGCGAGCCACTCCTCCACGGCGCGGAGGTCCTCGAGCCGGTCGACCCTGGCGCCAGCGGCGCCCATCCCGCGCGCGACGGTGGCGAAGTCGACCTCGTCGATCAGCATCGCCGTGCGGTCCAGCCCCCGGGAGCCGTACTGGTGGATCTCGGCGCCGTAGGCGGCGTCGTTGAACACGAGCACCAGGGCGCTCCGGGCCGTCCGCACGAGTGTGTCGAGGTCGGCGAGCCCCATGAGGCCGCCCCCGTCACCGGTGACCATGACGGTGAGCGCGTCCGGCCTCGCCACCGCTACCCCGGGTGCCGACGGGAAGCCGAGGCCGATGGCCTGGAACGCCGTGCCGACGAGCGTGATCGAGTCCGCCGAGGGCAGGTCGAGGTACGTGTTCGCCCAGCCGATGAAGTGCCCCCCGTCGGAGACCACGACCCGGTTCGCGGGCAGGAGGGTGTTGAGGCGACCCATGACGGACCGGGGGTCGAGGCGCCCGTCCGCGGCGACGCCGTCGCCCTCCGGTCGGGCGTGCTGCAGGCGGCTGTCACTCGCGTGGGCGGCCGCCCCGCCCCACGGCCGTGCCGGGGGCTCGTGCCCCTCCAGGACGCGCAGCAGCTCGAGCACGGCGACCCGGGAGTCACCGCGGAGGTGGCGGTCGACCCGCGGGTTGGTGGGAGCGGCGGAGACGTCGATCTGCACGACGTGCGCGTCCGGGCCGAAGGCGGAGCCGAACGAGGTGGTGAACTGGTTGAGGCCGGCCCCGACCGCCAGGACGACGTCGGCGTGGCGGACGAGGTCCGCGGACGGTTCGGAGGCGAACCCTCCGCACACGCCGAGGTCGTAGGGCCGGCCGGCGAACAGTCCGCGCGCGGGCGCGCTCGTGACCGTCAGGGCCCCGAGCTGGTCGGCCAGCCTGCGCACCTCCGACGCGGCGCCCTTGGCGCCGCGACCGGCCAGGATCAGGGGGCGCTCGGCCGCGGAGAGGAGGCGCGCCGCCTCCTCGACCGCCTCCTGCGCCGGCGACGGCGGCGTCGGCAGCGCAGGCAGCGCCGGAACGGCGTCGTCGTCGGCAGGAACGTTCCCGAGGTCGTACGGAAGCGCGACAACGACGGGGACCCTGTGGGCCAGAGCGTGGAAGGCGGCCTCGACGACGGTGCGGCCCGGCGCGGCGCGATCCACGACGAAGGTCGGGACGCCGACGGCGGCCGCTAGCCCGGGCTGGTCCACGTCCCACGGCCGGGGCCCGGTGGTGGGAGCGTCGCCGACGACGAGGACGAGGGGCGTCTCTGCCTTCGCGGCCTCCGCGAGGGAGGTGATGGTGTTGGTGTAGCCCGGACCGTACGTCGTCGTCGCGACCGCCAGGCGTCCGGAGACCCGGTGGTAGGCGTCCGCCGAGGCGACCGTCGCGGCCTCGTGACGCAGCGCAGTCACCCGGACCGACGTCCGCCCCAGGGCGTCCAGCAGGTACGCGTTGCCGTTGCCCATGATCGCGAACACGTCGTCGGTGAGTGAGGCGACGGCGACGGCGACGACTTCGGAGACGGTGCTCATGACGTGGGGCTGACCTTTCATGGTGCGAGGAGCGGGAGCCCGTCGGACCGGTCGACGACGTCCGGCCCTGGTTCCCTCCCTCGGGAATGAGCGACTCTGCGGCGCATCGTATACGGCATTCCCGACGGTCCGTGACGGCCCGGGCACGGCGTGCCGCCCGACGACGACAGGCGGGTCGTGGAGCGCTCCACGACCCGCCCGTCCGCGTCGGCAACCGTCAGAACGGGTTGGGCGTCAGCGTGTACTTGGTCTGGAGGTACTCGTGGATGCCCTCCGCACCGCCCTCGCGGCCCAGACCCGACATCTTCCAGCCGCCGAACGGGGCCGCGGCGTTGGAGACGACGCCGATGTTCAGGCCCATCATCCCCGTCTCCAGGCGCTCGATCATGCGCTGACCGCGGGCCAGGTTCTCCGTGTAGACGTAGGAGACCAGGCCGTACTCGGTGTCGTTGGCGATGCGCACCGCCTCGTCCTCGGTGTCGAACGGGACGATCGCCAGCACGGGCCCGAAGATCTCCTCGCGCAGGATCTCGCTGCCCGGGCGCACGTCGGCGAGCACGGTGGGCGCGTAGAAGGTACCGGGCCGCTCGATCGCGCTGCCGCCGGTGTGGACGGTCGCGCCGCGCTGGACGGCGTCACCCACGAGCGCGGCGGCCTTCTCGACCGCGCCTTCGTTGATGAGCGGCCCGATCGTCACGCCCTCCTCCGTGCCCCGGCCCACGGTGAAGCCCTTCACGCGCTCGGTGACCCGGCGCGCGAACTCCTCGGCGACGTCGCGGTGGACGATGAACCGGTTCGCGGCGGTGCAGGCCTGGCCGATGTTCCGGAACTTCGCCGCGATCGCCCCCTCGACCGCCTTGTCCAGGTCGGCGTCGTCGAAGACGACGAACGGCGCGTTGCCGCCGAGCTCCATCGACGTCCGCAGCACCCCCTGGGCGGCCTGCTCCAGCAGGCGCTGGCCCACCGGCGTCGAGCCGGTGAAGGAGAGCTTGCGCAGCCGCGGGTCGCGGATGATCGGCTCGGAGACCTTCCCCGACGTCGAGGTGGTGAAGACGTTCACCACACCGCCCGGGAGCCCGGCCTCCTCGAGCAGCTTGACGAAGTACAGCGTCGTCAGCGGCGTCAGCTCGGCGGGCTTGATGACGACCGTGCACCCGGCCGCCAGCGCCGGGGCGATCTTGCGGGTGGCCATCGCGAGCGGGAAGTTCCACGGCGTGATGAGGAAGCACGGCCCGACGGGGTGCTGGGAGACGACCATCCGGCCGGTGCCCTCGGGGTTGGGCCCGTACCGGCCCTGGACGCGGGTGGCCTCCTCGCTGAACCAGCGCACGAACTCGCCGCCGTAGGCAACCTCGCCGCGCGCCTCGGCGAGCGGCTTGCCCATCTCGATCGTCATGAGGAGGGCGAACTCCTCCTTGCGCTCCTGGAGCAGGTCGAACGCGCGGCGCAGGATCTCCGCACGCTCGCGCGCCGGTGTCGCGGCCCAGGCGGGGAACGCCGCGTCGGCGGCGTCCAGCGCGGCGAGACCGTCGGCGGGCGAGGCGTCCGCGATCGTCCTGACGAGGTCACCGGTGGCGGGGTCGTAGACGTTGAGCGTCCGCCCGCCCTCGGCGTCGCGCCACTGCCCGCCGATGTACAGCTGGTCGGGCACGCTCGCGAGCAGCTCGGCCTCGTGGTTGTGGCTCATGGAACTCCTTTGTCGTCCGGGATGCCGTGGCACCCATCATTCAGGTCGGGAACGACCCGCCGCCACGCCGTCCATGTCCGCCGTCACGAAGGGCGGACGTGGACGGCCGCGGGCCGGCCCCGCGGAGCGCGGCCTCAGGCCACCGGCTGGCGGTCGGTCACGAGAAGGTGCTGACGGAAGAACGCCGCGAGTTCGTCCGTGGCGCCGAGCGGCAGGACGGCGGCGACGTACTGGTCGGGACGGACGACGACGACGCAGCCGTTCCGGTCGATGCCGCGCAGGTCGAAGATGTCCTCGTCGGGGTGCGCGGCGAACACCTTGTCGTAGTTGACGAGCTCGAACGGCCCGGTACGGGGCAGGAAGATCTCGGGCACCCGGGAGATGTCGACGTCGACGTGCTTCTGCTGGTAGACGACCTTCACGTCGAGGACGCTGTCACGCGGCTCACCGTCAGGGGTGTGGGCGAGGACCGGGGACTCTGCCGAGCTGGCCATCCACTCCGCCCACTCGGTCAGCGCGGACGCCTGGCCCGGGGCGGCGCCGTCGGCGAACGCGTAGACGCGCCACCGGCCGTCGGCCCGGTGCTGGTGGCCCAGGTGCAACGGGTTGGCGTCGCAGACCCGCACGACCGGGACCGACTTGAACCGCTTCCCGATCGGGAACCCGGTGGCGAGCTCCTGGTGGGTCGCCTCGCCCACGATCATCGACGGCTCGTACTGCGTCATGAAACCGGCGGGGAACTCGGCGGTGCGGACGTAGAAGTCGGCGAGCTCGGCGGGGTCCGTGAACTCCTCCGGCTTCTTCGCCATGAGGGTCGACCACTCCCGGTCGAAGTCGATGAGGTTCTGGGCGATGACCTGACGCTCGGCGGAGTAGGTGGCCAGCAGGCTCTCGGGGCTGCGGCCCGTCAGCACGTACCCGAGCTTCCAGCCCAGGTTGAAGCCGTCCTGCATCGAGACGTTCATGCCCTGGCCGGCCTTGGCGCTGTGGGTGTGGCAGGCGTCGCCGGCGATGAAGACGCGGGGCGTGCGCGTGCCGATCTCGTCCAGGGGGACGTCGTCGAACCGGTCGGTCACCCGGTGGCCGACCTCGTAGACGCTGTGCCAGGCGACGTGGCGCACGTCGAGCGTGTAGGGGTGCAGGATCTCGTTCGCCCTGGCGATGATCTCCTCGATCGTCGTCCGCCGGATCGCGCCCTTGTCCTCGGGCGAGACGACGCCGAGATCGACGTACATGCGGAACAGGTGCCCGCCCTCGCGCGGGATGTGCAGGATGCTCCCGCCGGTGTGCGACTGGATGGCGCACTTGGTGCGGATGTCGGGGAAGTCGGTCACGGCGAGCACGTCCATGACGCCCCAGGCGTGGAACGCCTGGTCGCCCTGCGGCCTGCAGCCGATGGAGTCGCGGACGCGGCTGTGCGCGCCGTCGGCGCCGAGGACGTACTTCGCCCGCACGACCTTCTCCTGGCCCACCTGCTCGCCGGCGGTGCGGACGAGGTGGGCGGTGACCGGGTACTCCTCCCCCTGCGTGACCTCCAGGCGAACGAACTCGTACCCGTAGTCCGGCTTGATCCGGCCGGGCGAGTTGGCCGCGAACTCCGCGAAGTAGTCGAGGACACGCGCCTGGTTGACGATGAGGTGCGGGAACTCGCTGATCCCGGTCGGGTCGTCGACCGGCCGCTCCCCGCGCACGATGCGCGACGGGTCCTCCGGGTCGGGCCGCCAGAAGGCCATCTCGGTGATCCGGTACGCCTCCTCGATGATCCGCCCGGCGAACCCGAACGCCTGGAACGTCTCGACGCTCCGCGCCTGGATGCCGTCCGCCTGCCCGATCTCGAGCCGGCTGGCCCGGCGCTCGACGATGCGGGCGCTGACGTCGGGGAACTGCGAGAGCTGGGCGGCGGCGATCATCCCCGCCGGCCCGGTGCCGACGATGAGGACGTCGACCTCGTCAGGCAACTCCTCGGGACGGTCGAGGCCGATCCCTGCGGCGGGCTCGACCCGCGGATCGCCGGAGACATAGCCGTAGTGGTGAAACTGCTGCATCGCGATTTCCCTCCTCGGACATCACTGTCGAGGTACTTGTCGGGGCCGACCGCGTGTTCTACTTTCGAACACGCGGTTCTACTATTGAACGGAACGTATACGATGACGTACGCCACACGCAAGGGCCCAGACGGAGCAACCATCCGTGCCCGCGACACCTCGGGGAGAACAGTGACCGACCGGAAGCAGGCACCGTGACCGCCGCCAGGGCCGCCGGGAACGCCCCCGCCTCGCAGACGCTGAGTCGCGGGATCCGCATCCTCGAGGTGCTCGCCGACGCGCGTGAGCCACTGACCATCGACGGCATCGCCGACCACCTCGGCGTCCACCGCTCGATCGCCTACCGCCTCCTGCGCACGCTCGAGGACCACGGCCTCGTGGGCAGGGACCCGTCCGGCCGGGTCGCCCTCGGTGCACGGATGGCCGCCCTGGCGGCAGGCGTCGCGCACGACCTCCAGGCAGAGGCGCTGCCCGAGCTCACCGCCGTCGCCAACGAGCTCGGCATGACCTGCTTCCTCGCCGTCCTGGACCGGGACGAGTGCGTGACCCTCTCGAGCGTCGAGCCTCGGCACGCGGTCGCCTCGGTCGCGCAGCGCCCGGGCACACGCCACCCCGTCACCGTGGGGGCACCGGGCAAGGCGATCCTGGCGGCGCTCCCCCGTCCCGAGTGGCCCGCCGGGATCTCGGCACGCCTGGAGCAGGAGGCGGTGGCCGCCGCGGCCCGGGGATTCGCCGAGAGCAGCGACGAGGTCATCCCGAGCGTGCGGTCCGTGGCGGTGCCCCTGGGGCTGCGCGGCCGCGAACCGGCGGCGATCGCCGTCGTCTACGTCGCCACCGACCACGAACCGCCTGCGATCGCGGCGCGGCTGGCGGCGAGTGCCGCGTCGGTCCGGGGCGCCCTCGGCGGCTGAGGGGCACGCGTCACGCCCGAGCCGCCAGCCGTGCGCGGCGGCCGTGCACGGCGTGGTAGTGCCCGGCGGAGACGATGACGAGGGCGGCCACCGTCAGGTACATGACCCGGTGGTCGGCGGCGCCGATGACCAGCCCGAGCGCGAGCGGCCCCAGCCCGGTCCCCGCGTCGAGGAAGAGGTAGTAGGTCGACACGGCGAGGCCGACCCGCTCGCCGTCGGCGATCCGGACCGCGGCCGCCTGCGCGGCCGGCATGAGGGTGCCGAAGCCGAGGCCGGCGAGCACGCCGGCGACCATCAGGGCCGCCGTGCTCCCCGCCTGCGACAGCACCACCATCCCCGCGGCGTACACGGCGAGGGCCGGGTACAGGACCGCGTTGTCCCCGTGGCGGTCCTGGACACGCCCGGCGAACGTCCGGGCGGCCAGGACGGCGACCGCCTGGACGAGGAAGAAGGCCCCGGCGGCGCCGGCCAGGCCCAGGGCCTCGGCGTAGGGGTGGACGTAGGTGATGATCGCGGCGTTGGCCACGCCGACGAGCAGCATGAACGTGGCGACGGGCAGGACGTGCGGGTGCACCAGCTCGCGAAGGAGGGGCCGGGCGTCCCGGCGGCGCGGCCCCGGGGCGCCCTCGCTCATGAGCACCGCCATCGCCCAGGCCGACGCCGAGACGGCCGCGCACGCGAGGAAGAGGACGTCGTAGTCCCACCTGCCGACGAGCCAGAGGGCGAGCAGCGGACCGACCCCGCCGGCCACCGGCACCCCGAGCGTGAAGTACCCCGTGCCCTCGCCGCGGCGCCCGGGCGGGATCGCGGACTGCGCCAGCGTGGTCACGGCCGTGTGACCGACGCCGTAGGCGGCCCCGTGCACGAACCGGACGGCGAGCAGGAGCCCGAGACCGTCCGCGGGCAGGTAGACGAGCGACATGACCACGAAGACCAGGAGGCTGGCGAGCAGGGTGCGACGGGGGCCGGCGGTCTCGACGAGCCGACCGCCGACGAGCCGCGCGCCCACGGCACCGACGATGTACATGCTCGACGCCAGGCCGGCCGCGGTGGCGGAGGCACCGAACTGCTCGGTCGCGTAGACCGCCATCGTGGTCATGAGCAGGTAGAAGATCGTCATGACCAGGGCGTTGACCGCGGTCGCCAGAGCGAACTGGCGCGTCCACAGCCGCTCGGCCGGCCCGCTCGACATTGTCTGCGTCATCGCGCTCCTCTCACTCGCACCCGCGGACGCTCGCGCCGTCGGACGGCCGCTGGTCGCCCCGCCGACGCGCCGCCCGCCCGGCACCCGCGGAGGGCGCCGGGCCGGGCGGTGGTGCGGGCGGCCAGGAGTCGGTCGGGTCAGACCTTCGCCAGTCCGCGGACCGGGCTCACCTGCTGCTCGTCCTCGTGGTCGGGGCCGAGCGGGATGCCGCTGCGGTCACGCAGCACGAGCGTCGCGAGCAGCCCGACGAGCGTCATGCCGGCGAGGTACCACGTCACCGAGGTCGTCGTCCCCGTCGCGCTGACCAGCGCGGTGGCGATCATGGGCGCGAAGGCGCCGCCCGCGATGGCACCGATCGCGTAGGAGATCGACACGCCAGAGAACCGG